>JAQBVM010000053.1 GCA_027623095.1 Verrucomicrobiota bacterium | reverse complement strand
GACACTCCCCTCAATCACCGATTTGAACGCCGTTCGCCGGGAATTTTTACCCCTCCGCACGCTGACAGAAGTATCACGAAAAAATCATCCTATCATTGCTCGCATAATTCTTAACGGCGGCTCAAAAAGATCGTGTTTTTAAGGAAATGCGCTTGATTCAATGGCAGTGAGGCCGGGGGGCAGCAGAATCGCAATTACAGGCTAACCCCGATCGAACCAAAGACGCCGCGCTGTCTCGCCTAGAATCTTACGCTTGGCGACGGCATCGAGTCCCAGCTCACTCTTAAAGATTTCCAAGTGCTGTCTATACGTAATCTTGGGGCACCATAGCTCGCACGGAAAATCGCTTCCCCAAACACATCGATCCGGACCGAACGCGCCGATGACGGCGTGACACGGATCGTGCATGTCACGGCACGGATAATTCTCCGCGCTGCCAGTCGGAATAAACGTCAGCTTTGCGTGGAAATTCGGATGAGCCGCCAACGCGATCACATCCCGAAGCGTTGCACCGAGATCCGGTCCCGCCCTAAGATTCAGGCAATGATCAATGACCACGCGCAACTTTGGGAATCTTATTGCCAAATCCTCGATTTCGGAGCGTTTGTCGCGATTCACGAGCACATTGATCACAATTCCAGCACGTTCGGCTGCCTCCCACAATTTTGCCACTCCGGGATCATTCAAATTGCCGCTTGCGGCCGGAATGCTTCGCATTCCCCGAACGTTAAAATCTGCGACGTACTTTTCGAGAAGCTCCGGACTGGCAGGGTCATCCGGGTCCAAAGTACAGATACCGGCCATAAAACTAGAATTCGCCCGCGACGAATCAACCGTGAATCGATTGTCCCATCGATAAAACGAGCTTGTCTGAACTGCTGTCACTGACTGAACTCCCGCAGCCCGCATCTCTTCCCTGAGATGGTCGATGGTCCCCTTTCCACTCGGAGGCCGGTTTGGATTTTGAATAGGCGGATAGCTTCTTTCGTCAGGGCTATAGATATGCGCGTGACAATCAATCACAATACCCTGCCCGTATGTGCCTTGCGCGTGGGACCAAATGGGAAACACAGTACCCGCTGCCATTCCGGCGGCGGTTGATTGCAGGAATTCACGCCTGCTGGAATACCTTGATTTGTTCATGAGATGAAACGAGACCGTACAATGGCCCTTCGTCATTTGCAATGGAGCTGTACCGCAGAATCGGCTGCGAATCTCTTTGCTGAATCGCCGGATCTCTTGATAATACACGGCTCATGCATTTTTTCTTGGTTCTAAACCGACCTCACTTCGGCCTTGGAAAGTCGCGCCTTTGGGCGTGCATTGCGGTCGCGTGGTTGATCGGCTCTCCCGCATTTCTGAATTCGGCGCAGGTGGTCACGCGTGTTGAAACTGGAAAAGTTCGGGAACAACAACTGAGCCGGAAGCTGGATTTCTCAGGATCACTGGAAGCGTTCCAGCAGATCCAAATCAGTTCCAAAGGCCGCGGACAGATCATCAGGATGCACGTCGAGGAGGGGCAGTCGGTGACCAAAGGACAGCCCCTTTTCGAATTGGACTCCCGTGAAGATCGAATTGCTCTGGCGCGGGCACAAGCCGAATTGGAAAAAGCGCAGTTCGAATTCGAAAAGCTAAAGTCGGGCTACCAACCTCAAGAAATCGAGGAAACCAAGCGGCGGATGGCTGCCTCGGAAGCGGTCCTCACCGCCGCAAAGGATGAATGGGAAAGGACGACTCAGTTAGCCGAGCAAGGGATTGCCGCCGCCAGCGAATTGGGAAAAGCCCGCTCCGAGTATGACGTTGCCATCGCGCAATTGTCCCAAGCCCGAGCGCGGCTCGCATTGATCGAAAGCGGTTTTCGGTTCGAAGACATTCAAATCGCCCAGTCGGAGGTCAAGGTTCGCAGAGCTCAGGTGAGCGATATCCAGAGACAGTTGGAGGACCAAAGCACACTGGCGCCGTTCGACAGCATTATCGCCGCCCGCCTGAAGGAAGAACAGGAATGGACCAATGAAGGAGATCCGATCCTAGTGATGCTGGTGCTCAATCCGATGAAACTGCGAGTAGAAGCGCCGCAACGAAATATCGTGTTTATTCGACCCGGACAAATGGCGACAGTAACCGTCCCTGGATTGGAGGGTGAAATCTTCGAAGCCAAAGTCATTCAGATCATCCCCCAAGCACAAATCGGATCCCGGAACTTCCCGGTAGTGCTCCAAATGGATAACAAAGATCGCAAGCTGGCCGCGGGGATGTACGCGAAGGTTCATCTGGAGATCGACGAGAAACCGATGGTGCTGACCCTCCCCAGGGAAGCCATCCAATACCGCGAACAGAAGTTAGTGGTCTATCGCGTCGATCCAACGCCAAAGAATCCAACGACATCAAACACGTCGCAAGAGTTGGGCAAGGATCCGACGCTTCAAGACTCAATGGCCACCGAAGTAGAGGTGGCAATCGTCAGCGAACTGGAGCGGGAATTGGTTATCGAAGCCAAACACGCAGGCGACCTGTGGGACGGTTGCGAAGTGGTTGTAATGGGAGGCACGCGGTTGACCGGAGGCGCTCCATTGCACCGGCTCATGCCAACCGACCCCGTTGTGCGCGCGAACTAGTCGAGCCTCATGAAGATCATCGACGCCAGTGTTGAGAATGGGACTGCGGTTGTGGTGGGCATGATATTGATTGTGCTCTTTGGCCTCGCCGCTCTCAATCGCATTCCGGTTCAACTGAACCCCACCATCGACCGTCCGGTCATCACCGTTTATACTGATTATCCGGGCGCGGCGGCAATGGAGGTCGAATCCAAACTCACTCTGCGTCAGGAACAGCGATTAGCGACAGTCCAGAATCTGAGGAAGATTCGGTCAGAATCAGAGGAGGGGCGCGCCCAAATCGAACTCGAGTTCGACTGGGGAGTGGACAAAGACGTAACGGTGATCGATATCAACACGAAACTCGGGAGTGTCCGTGAATTGCCGGAGGAAGCCGACAAACCGAGAATTTCGGCGGCGAGTTCCGACGAATACACTTCGGTGGTTCGTTTCACTGTGCTGAGTGATCTGCCAGTCAATCAGGTTCGAGAAATTCTGGAGGAGAGCATCGCCCCGCGGATCGAGCGGGTGGAAGGCGTGGGAAATGTCTATTGGTGGGGCGGCGCCCGGAGACAGATTCAAGTCCTGCTGGACCTAGCGGCGCTTGATTCGCGCAACGTCACGATCGGGGAAGTTCGCGGGGCGCTCAGCCGGGAAAACCAGAATCGGCGAGGAGGCGATATCGAAGAGGGCAATTCGCGAACGTTAGTGCGAACCGTGGGACAATACACGAGTCTGGACGAAATTCGCAGAACCGTCGTCAAGAACGGCAGAGACGGTGTCATTCGCGTCGAGGATCTCGCCGAGGTGGTGGACGCGTTTGAGAAACCGGATTCGGTCGGTGGGACGATGGGAAAACCCGCTGTATCCGTTAGCATTTCAAAAATGGCGGATGCAAACACGATTTCCGTATCGAGGCGCATCGCAGAGGAGGTGGAAAAAATAAACCTGGAAAATGAGAAAAACGGACTGGAACTTTGGATCAATTACAACGCGTCCGAATACATTTGGGATGCGATCTTCCGAGTGGTGCGCAACCTGCTCATCGGATCCGCTTTTGCCACGGTCGTTCTCTATCTTTTCCTGCGCTCTTTCGTTTCGACATTCTGCATCAGTGTGACGATTCCGCTTTGCCTGATCGGAACCTTTGTGCTGCTCGCCGCATTTGGCAGATCCGTTAACGTCATCTCGCTGGCAGGCCTCGCATTCGCCGCTGGCATGGTGGTTGACAATGCGGTCGTGGTGATGGAAAACATCTTCCGGCACAGAAAGGAGCATAAAACCAGCCCTGCGGAGTGTTCAAGAAAGGCTGCGCATGAAGTGTGGGCGCCCATCCTGGCTTCGTCCCTGACAACTCTAATCGTATTCCTCCCGATCCTATTCATTAAAGAACAGGCCGGCCAATTGTTTCAAGACATCGCGTACTCAATATCATTCGCGGTGATTCTCTCGATGATTGCCTCTATCACTGTCATTCCGATGCTGGCCAGCCGCCTGCTCGGCAAATCCTCCACGACTCAGGAAAACTCTTCTCGTGCGGAGGGGCCCAAAGGCGGGCGCGGCCCCATCTACGGCATCGCACGGGCGGTTCAATCGTTTTTCTTTCATGTCGTTGGGTCTGCTCTGCAATCCAAGAAAAGGCGTTTTGCGATTTTTGCAGTCGTCGGGGCAGGCTTTCTCCTGAGTCTAACTGTCGTACCGCCCGCGGAATACCTGCCGCAAAGCAAGAATGCGAACATTCGAGGACGGATCACCAATCCTACCGGAATGAGCCTCGAAGGCGCCGTGGGGCAGACAAAGAAGATCGAGGATTTCATCATGACGAAGGTGGACCACCTCTTCCGGATGTTTTCCTACACGCGCTATTCCGGTTCATTTTTCGGAATCACGCTGGAGCCGGAATTCGCCACTTCCGAAAACGCCGACAAAACCATCGCCCAGTTGGAGGCTCACGCGAAGCGGTCGCTGCCGTCCGATTTCCGATTTAGTGTGAGCCGCGAATCAGACTTCGGCTGGAGATCCGAGGGGAAACGAATTGAAATGGATGTCACGGGGCCGGATCTGGACATACTGCAAAAAATGAGTCTCGACCTTGAGGATGAACTCAGACGAATGCCCGAGGTTAAGGAAGTGTACAATTCGTTCGCGCTCGCAAATCCTGAGCTCCAAGTCTATCCGGACCGCGAGCGGCTGGCGGACCTGGGTTTGACATCGCAGGACGTCGCCAACTCCGTTGAAACCGTCCTGGAGGGAACGCGCGCATCCTACTACCGGGAAGGTGGACGGGAATACCAACTGATTCTGAAAGCCCGCGAAGGTCAAATTCTGCACCCAGATGCGCTCCGGAGCATTCTGATTGCGACGCCCACCGGCGACACAATTCGCCTAAACGAAGTCGCTTCGATCGAAAAGAGGATGGGCCCCGAGGAGATTAACCACATTGACAAGGAACGCGCCGTCTCATTGCAAATCGACATTCACGAGGGCGTTCCGCTTCAAACATTTATTGAGAAAGTGCGAAACAGCGTGCTGCAACCGTTTCGGGCTGAAATTCGGGAACGATACCGTGTTGAAGCGACCGCGTATCGCGCCGAACTCTCGGGAACAGCAGACGATTTGGAACGAACGATGAGCGCTCTGAGCAAGTCGTTTCTGTTTGCGCTGCTGATATCTTATCTCCTGATGGCGGCGCTCTTTCAATCCTTCGGGTATCCATTAATCATCATGTTTTCCGTTCCGTTGGCATTGACCGGCGGGATCTTGGGAATCTGGATTTCCGGAGCGGAATTCAACGTGATCACGATGCTGGGATTCGTCCTTTTGGCCGGAATTGTGGTGAACAACGCGATTCTCCTGATCGATTTCTCACTTCGTTGCGTTCGGAACGGCATGGAAATTCACAAAGCGGCTATGGAATCGGTGCGTGTGCGGATGCGCCCAATCTTCATGACGTCGATGACGACCGCGATCGGGATGCTGCCTTTAGCGTTGGGACATGACATCGGAAGCGAGTTATACAGTGGCTTGGGAATGGTTGTCGTTGGCGGAATGGCGCTCTCCACAGTATTCACGCTGATTCTTATTCCCCTGCTCTTCGTGACTGCGCTCGAGTTCAAGGAATGGATTGTCTGCCGCTTCGCCGGAGCTCGAAACGGATTGTCCGCCCCTGAGGCTCGATCCACAAGATAGATCCCGTTTGCTGATCACCGCTATCCGCCGGTCTCGATCTTGTCCGAATCGTCATCGGCGAACTCAAAACTGACTTTGCCCTTGTCTCCCACAACGAGATGCGCCGCGAATGGCCGACCCGCTTTCGAAATGAAACCCCGCAACAAATCGGTCCGGCCGCTCGCAATCAACTTGTGAATCTGATCGCGATCCAGCGATTGGCCAAGAACCACTTTGCCGGACCTGAATTTGCACGGTTTCTTTGGCGCCTGCGTCGTTTCACAGACATAACCGTCTTCGGTTTCGAAAACACCGGCGCCACATTGAGGGCACTTGCCGATGGGCTCTTTTCCCGCGAAATCGATTGGTTTCGGAGCCTCTTTGGATTTCTCGGCGCGGCCCTTCGATTTCGCTTCGCGCGGCTCGAACTCGAACACCGGCTTCTTATCTTTATCGAGGGCGAGAAAAGCCTTAAACGCACGTCCGGTTTTCTTGGAAACAAATTTGGCGAGCAGATCCGTCTTGCCCTCGGTCAAGAGTTTCGCGAGCTGCGTGCGATCGACCGGTTGTTGAAGAATAATCGATCCGCAACGAAAATCGCACGAACGGTTCCCGCCGACAGACTTTTCACAGACGTAGCTCATTCCGTTCTCGAAGATTCCCGAGCCGCACTTCGGGCACTTGCCAAGAGATTCTTTCCCGGAAAAATCAATCTCCTCTAAACCGGACTCACCGTTGGCTCCACTGTTTCCGAAATCGAACTCCGGTTTCAGGTCGGAAGTCAACCGGATCAAAGCCGCGAACGGTCTTCCCATCTTGCTGCGAAATCCCTGCAACGGTCCTAAACTCCGTTTCTCGATCAATTCCTCCACTTCCTGTATCCCGAACTGACGCCCCGCCACAATCTTCCAGAGCGAGAAATCGCACCCGGAATTCTGGCACTGAAATTTCTTGTAGTTCTCCTTGATCTCACCGCCGCATTTCGGACAGGGAACCCCCAACGTTCCGAAATCGCCGGGCACCGTGTCGCTTTCATACTGCTTCGTTTTCTCGACAATCGATCGCGTCATCGCCTCGATCTGCCGCATGAACTCTTCCCGCTTCAGATGCCCTCGTTCCATCTGTTTGAGTTTGAACTCCCAATTCCCAGTCAGTTCCGGAGAGCAAAGCTCGGGTATGCCCAAGCCGCGAAGGAGAATGATCAAAGAAATTCCCTTGGGAGTTGCCTGAAGTTCGCGCCCGGACCTCTGAATATATTTTTCGTAAAGCAGACCATCAATGATCGCAGCCCGTGTGGCCGGCGTCCCGAGTCCTTTCGCGCTCATTGCCTCGCGCAATTCTTCGTCCTCGATCAATTTCCCAGCGCCTTCCATCGCGCTTAGCAACGTGGCTTCCGTGAATCGGGCCGGCGGTTTGGTCTGGGCTGCGATTACTTCCACCGTCTCGGTCTGAACGGTCTCATTCTGCGTGACGGGAACCAGGCTCGGAGTGTCATCCACAGACACTTCTTTCCCATATACGGCCATCCAGCCGGGATTCAATAACACCTTCCCCTCGGACTTGAACGGCTCCCCCTCCACCCGCGTGATTCGCGTGGTCAATTGGAACTCGGCGGCTGGAAAGAAAATCGCAAGAAACCTGCGCGCAACCATGTCGTAGATCTTTGCCTCGATGTCGTTGAGGTTCTTGGGCTGGAGCAATGTCGGAATGATCGCGAAGTGATCGGACACTTTTGCGTTGTTGAACACGCGTTTGTTTGGGCGCACCCAGTCCTGTTGGAGAATTCGCCCCGCAAACCCGCCATACTGGGTGTCCGCCATTGCGCCGAGCGTGGTTTTCACCGTTGCAAGATAATCCTCCGGCAGAGCGCGCGAGTCCGTGCGCGGATAGGTTAACACTTTGTGGCGCTCATAAAGCGCTTGGGCAATCTGCAACGTCCGCGTCGCGGGAAGGCCGAAACGGCCGTTCGCCTCCCGCTGCAAGCTCGTCAGATCGTAAAGCAACGGCGAAAGCTGAGAGGAAGGTTTGCTCTCCTCGGTCACGATGCCCGGTTTTCCCAGACATTTCTCGCGAATCGAGGAAGCCCGGGCCTGGTCCCAAACCCGCTCGGCTCTTAGATCCGGATCTCCATCCTTTTTCTCTTTGGTGAATTTTTCATCAAACCATCGCCCCGGGTAGGTTCCTTGCTCCGCCGCAAAGGTTCCATGAATTTCCCAATAATCTCGCGCAACAAACTTTTGGATCTTTTCCTCGCGCTCGACGATAACCGTCAGAGTTGGCGTTTGAACTCTGCCCACCGTTGTCAGTTGGAACCCGCCGGTTTTCGAATTGAACGCGGTCATCGCCCGCGTGCCGTTAATGCCCACGAGCCAATCGGATTCGGAACGGCAGACAGCCGCGTCCGCAAGCGGCAGCATCGACTCATTTGTGCGCAGACCGGCAAATCCTTCGCGAATGGCCGAGGGTGTCATCGATTGGAGCCAGAGTCGCCGAAGAGGTTTCTGACTTTTGGAATGCCTCACGATGTAACGAAAGATCAATTCTCCCTCACGGCCCGCGTCACAGGCGTTAACGATCGAATCGACCTCTTTGCGTTTGATCAAACGGACGAGAACCTTTAGCCGAGACTCCGTTTTCTCGATCGGTTTCAAGTCGAAGTGCGACGGGATCATCGGCAGATTCGCAAAGCTCCATTTGCCGCGCTTCACCTCCTCACCCTCCGGCACACAAAGCTCAAGAAGATGGCCCACCGCCGACGACAACACGAAATCCGCGCTCTCGAAGTATTCGTCGTGCCGGGTGAAACCTCCGAGCGCTTTCGCAATATCGGAAGCCACCGACGGCTTTTCAGCAATGATCAATGCTTTACCCATGATAAATCCGGCCCGTTTCTAAACTTGCCTTCCCTCCGGTTGCAACCGGAATTAGTCAGCAAGGGCGGAAACGTCGCCAAAGAACCCGATCATGTCAAAAGGGAATTTGATAAGAATCTTCTCGCCGATCCTATTCGCCGAAGAGTCGCTTCGCCAATTCCGCGGCAACCGGACGCTGCGGCTGCGCTTCCGCCAACCGTTCTAAAAGTTCGCGCGCCCCTGCCGGATCAGTCTTCGATTGCCGAACCGCAATGGCAAGGCAATGGGCGTAACCCGCCGAAAAACGGGCACTCAACCGGGCGCTCTCGATGAACGCGTCGGTGGCCTCTCTATCGAAACCCTCGCTGTCCGCGATAAGGCCCCGAAGATACCGGTTCCGAGCCGCAAAATAGAGATTCAGCTCCGCGCTGAAATCGGCGGACTGCGAATCCGATTCGATCAGTTCGGCGGAGGTTCCGGAGAACTGATCCAAGAGTCCGAGCAAACGGCCGTATGGGGTTTCGTTTCGGCGATACGTAAACCGCGGCGCCTCAAACATTACAATTGGGTGATCATCCGTATTGAACGGAGCGCCAGTCGAGAAGTTCCGCAGATTTTCCGAACCTCCCAAAAACGTTCCGAACAATTGAAAACTATCCGCAAGCGTGACCGCTTTCAAAGCCAATTCCAATTCAGACGCTCCGGCGCGACTTTCAATCCAATCAGCCGGATAGCGTCTCGGTTCAATTGTTGCAATGAGTCCAAGAACCGGTGTGTCCACGTTCCACCGCAGCAAGAATGCGCGCGCGTGTGGAAACACCTCCAAAAAAGTGCGCGTAATCACGCGAAGCATCGATTCGTCGAGCTGGAAGAGAGGCAGCCATTGGCAAAACAGACCGTGCGGAGCCAGCCGCTGCCGGATTGCTTGAAAATGTTCGACGGTATAGAGGGCGCCAGCCCCATCTCGAGCCGGATGGAAAAGATCGGCAACGATCACATCGTACTCCTCTTTCGAAGCGCGGACGAAGCGGCGCGCATCCGCAACATAGAGTTTCATTCCTTGCCGCTTCCGGTTTAAGGGCTCGAAATGCCGCCCGACCGCAAGCACCTCGGGCACCAGTTCCACACCATCGGCTTCCAGCCGCGGATAAACACTCGCCGCCCCAAACGTAATTCCCGTGCCCAGGCCGAGAAAAAGAGCCCTTCTCGGTTCGGCGTGCAGAAGAAGTGGAATATGCGCGTGCCGTTGCGCCGCAACCGCGGCTCCCGTCCCCCCCATCGCGAAGCGGTTATTGACCAGCAGACTTCTATTATTGTCGAAGTGCCGGACGACTGCGACAGAACTCATTACACCCTCGCGAAACTCGAGCAGCGCGCCACCCGGCGGCGTTTGCGTTGAAGAAAGATTTGACGGTATGGCGATGAGCAATCCAGCCACGGGTAAGGCACTCCACGCATGCCACCGAGACAGACGCGGCGTCAGCCCCAAATATCCAATCGAAACCACGACAAGCGCCCATTTGGCTCCCATCAAGGGAAATAGGCACACACCGAACACGATGGGGGCCGCAGCGCTGCCGAGCATATTCCACGAAATTACCCAGCCAATTCCGCCATCGTCGCTCCGTGCCAACTGGGCCAAATGACTAAAAACAGCGCCCATGAGCAGAGTCGGAATTCCGAATACCACAGAGGAAACACTCAACTCGGCAAGAACCATCGCCGCCATGCCATCGCCCAGAACATTTGCCGCCGTGTCATATAGGATCTGAGATTTCGACAATAGCCAAGTGCCCGCCAGACATGAGATACAAAGCGCAATGAAAAGATGTTCTAAGCTGGGGAGCCGGCTCAGACGCTTTTCGAGATGTTGATAGATGCCCGCGCCGATGGCTGTGCCTGTTAGAAACACCGACAATGCGGCGGCGAAACTGAACACGGTGTTCTCCAACACATTGGCCAGAATGCGGACTCCCAAGACTTCAAAACCGATTCCAAACAGGCCGGTCAGAAAAACAGTCCATCGAAGCCGCTGCGAAAAGAGACCTCGAGCGATCTGCCGTTTCGGTTCCGAAATCTTCCTTCGCTCGCGTGAATCCAAGAGAAAAATAACGACTCCGCAGACTCCGTTCAGGAGGGCCAGAATCTGAAGTGTGGCGGTAAACCCAAATCTGGGAATCATTGCAAATGTCGCGACAAGAGTTCCCGCGACGGCACCAAAGGTGTTGACCGAATAGAGCCCGCCAACGCACTTCGGATTCCGTCTCAAGCACGAGACAAACCGCTCCATCGCGGGGAACGTCGCCCCCATTGCAACCGTGGCCGGGAGCAGCGTGAAGCACGGCAGGAGAAACGCGATCACCCAATGACGCAACGGTGATGGTTCCAGACCGATCCATCCGGATCCAAGTTCACCCGCCTTTGGAATGATCGAGATCGAGACGAGGCCCCAAGTTCCGATGAGAATCTCCAGTGCGCCATACCATCTGCCCGGAAACCGGCTTTGGCTGACAGTTCGGTCCAAAACTCGAGATCCGATCGCAAGACCGCCAAAAAACGCGGCCATCATCGCGAGCACGGCAGGCCATTCGTGCCCCAATTCAAATCCAAACATGCGCGACCAGACGATCTGATACGCCAAGCCGCACGCGCCCGAAATCCCGAAAGTCAAATAGACGCTTCCAATTATGAGACTGGAAACACGCTGCGAGGGCGCATTCGATCGAGACATTCGAAATGATTAAGAGCAGATTCCAGACATGCTGCAACGAGTTTTACAACCGCAGCATGTCAGCGGAAGAAGCCGATGGCGAAAGCCGTTAAATGAGTTTCTTCCGGAGCACCCGCAACGGTTTAACACTACAACGACACTTCGGTATTGGCGCGCGGCCTTCCAGGCCGCACTGGAGTTTGGACGTTTTTGCGGTCTCCGCCTCCCGGAGGGAGACATGAGAATAGCCCGGCAGTTCACTGCCGGGTTCGAATTGGCGATTGCGCAAGTCCCGCAGGGACGGCTGAATCCCCCAATGTCCTACGTCAGCTCCCATTCGCACTGTGTATTCAGCACCAAGGATTGGCGGCCATTCATCACTCCGGTGCCTGTGCATTACCCACATCTTTTTGATCTGATAAAAAGTTATATTTGTACTTGTACATTAGATAGTTATGTATAATTAGATGGGATGCTTAAGCATCCTTATACTATCAACAGTCGTACTCTTTCGGATTTCCAGAACATCAAACCCGCAGTCGATCTCGATCCGCTTTGGGCTTTCAACGAGTTCGCTAACGCCAAATTCAACGATCGTCGTTTAACGTCCCGTCTCCAGTCCATGGCCGCGCATTTCGTGCAACAGCCTTTGGCCTCCATTCCTCAGGCTTGCGGCAATTGGGCCGACGCCAAAGGGGCCTATCGCTTTTGTTCCAACGAGAAAGTCTCCTTCAGTGCAATCCTCTCTGCCCACTTCAATCGCACGCTCCAACGCCTTCCCGGCGATTCTTCGGTCATCCTTTGCCCGCAGGACACCACCACGCTCAATTTTATCGCCCACCCGGCCACTCTGGGCTTGGGACCTGTCGGCACCAAACCGGGCAAATCCTTGGGCATGCTTTTGCATTCGACTCTGGCCGTGAGTCCACAGGGCCAGTTCTTCGGTTTGCTTCACGCCCACTGTTGGACTCGTCCCACGCGTAAAAAATCCCGCCGCGCGCGTTCCCGCCGTCAGAAAAAGATTACCGAGAAAGAATCCTTCCGCTGGCTGGAAGGTTTCCGGCGCGTCGAGCGATTGGCTCATCAATATCCCGATCACCAGTGGGTCAGTGTGAACGATCGGGAAGGCGACATCTATGAACTGCTTCAAGAAGCCACCGCGCCTGGGCACCGGGCGGGTTTGCTCGTGCGCGCTCGTCACGACCGCTCCTTGCCCGACCAGCGCGGCAAGACCTTGTTCCAATACCTGCGCCGGCTTCCCGAGGCCGGCACTCACACCGTGTGCGTGCCGCGTCACGAGAATAAACCGGCCCGAGAAGCCACGATGAGCATTCGGTTTGCTCAAGTGAGTTTCACCGCTCCGAAACACCGCTCCAAAAAGCCTTCCCTCACACTGTGGGCGGTGTGGGCTCAAGAGATCAATCCTCCGGCCGGACAAAAACCGATTCAATGGTGCCTGCTCACGACCGTGCCCGTGAACACCCTGGCCGAGGCGATCGAACGGATCGCCTGGTATGTCAAACGCTGGAGAATCGAGGAGTTTCACCGCGTGCTCAAAAGCGGCTGCCAAGTCGAAGCTCGGCAACTGACGACTCGCTTGCGCTTGCAACGCGCGCTGGCGATCGACATGGTGGTGGCTTGGCGCATTATGGACCTCAGCAAAGCCGCGCGACTCCAACCGGAGGCCCCTGCTGATCGGTGGTTGTCCACCGACCAATGGCAGGCCCTCTATTGCTATGCTCACCAAACTCAAGAGGTGCCACAAGAGCCTCCCACGATTGCTCAGGCGGTTTTGTGGATCGCGCAACTGGGAGGGTTTTTGGCACGCAAGAGTGACGGCCAACCGGGGACAACGACGTTGTGGCGCGGGTTGCAACGACTCAACGATATTGTCGCTTCGTGGCGTGCTTTCGGACCGACCCATCCCGTGCCGCCGCGACCCAAATTCCGTCGACAAAAAACCTCCCAAAGTTGTGGGTAATGCATAGGTCTTGGAGAGTGCGGTGACGAGTGCAGCGATTCACCGCTTTATCGTCGGTTTTGCCCATCGACTCGGTGTAATCGAAACCCGCTGGTTCCAATGCAACAGCGGCGATTCCGCAGGCTCCATCGCCGCACTGCTATGAGTAGTGTCAAGACCTGGCGGAGAGTCCACAACTCCTGATGCGCTGCTCGGGTTGGCTAAAAAAAGAGGCGCAGGTGTCTCTCCTTGGGGCAAAAACTATGACCCCTACCTCAGAAGCATCGGCACAAAACCAAGACCCGCACCTTCCTGGGTTGCGTCGCAAGCTGACCAACACTCAAAAGCTCCAACTAATTGCACGAAGAATATGACGGACGAATAACGTCGAGATTCAATCGCCTGCCACAACCTAACGTTCCGGGGACAACTGTACTCTGGGGCCTGGGCGCCCAGCGGACGGAGCACCCGGCGCCAAGAAGTAAATGCTACCCGGCGCGCCAGAACCCGCCCAAGGATCAAGTCAAAGCGCTCTACTGCTTCAGAACAGGTGCATACAGGACAGACGAAATGCCCGTGCCCCAAATGGCAACTTGTCAACTTCGGCATTGTCGCAGTGGAATTTCCCTGTCTAAATTACACTGTTAATGACTGCCGCTCAGTTTAAATTGCTCTTTGGCAAGAATCCAACATATACAGGGGTCGCGGCGGGCGGTAAACAGCAATGGGGGTTCCTCAGGTGCCTCGCGAAGCATTCCGAAGTAATACAGGCAAAGTTCGATTCGCCTGTCACATAGCAAATCGAGTTAACGCCGTGCCGACAAGAAAAAAGCCTCAGTGAAGGTTCCCAAAACTCCCACAAGTTTAAGCGTAGTGATTTTGCTAGCGACGTTTCAAGTAACGTCTCAGTCAGCTACAAAACTACTTTTCGAAGATACGCTGACCGGTAACTTGAACCTTTGGACAGGAAAAGGCGGAGGTCAGCATCAAGGCGAAATCGTCTCCGATCCGTTGGATGCGTCGAATAGAGTTCTGAGTTTTACTGGTTTGAATGTGTCTGGTGATATTTTCACCGCCAGCCCGATCAATATCACAGGTTTCGACCAAGTCGTTCTTAGTTTTGATTACCTCGGTCTTGCGCAACCGGGCTCTGTTCTTGGCAATTTGGGCGGATTCGTTGGAATCAGCGTTTCTCTCAATCTCGACGTTGCCTGGATTGCAGGCACGGAGCCAACAGCGGTTGGCGGTTCACGATTTCCTGATGGGATTGAGCTCATTGATGACGACTCTTGGCATTCCTATACGATCGATTTAACGGAACTGATCCACTCAAATAATCTCGTAGCAATTCGTTTGCTAATTGAGGATTGGCTCCAAGCGGGGGGCATTTCGGGGGATGCATATTTTGACAACATTAGGGTTTTCGGTCGAACAGATGTTCTAAACATGCCACCGTTAGCTAGCATTACAGAACCTCAGGATGGTCTAACATTTCTTTCTCCGACATCGGTGAATATCGAAGCTGTGGCCACCGACCCGGACGGCACAGTCACCATGGTTGAATTCTTTCAAGACAACGTCAAACTTGGCGAAGACTGGACAGTGCCATACAGCCTTGTTTGGAGTAATGTCCTTGCAGGCAGATACACATTGACCGTCACGGCCACGGATAATCAAGACGCAACCGGCCATTCAAGCCCTGTGACCTTTTCAGCTGTGGCTCCGACAAACCGCCCGCCGGTGGTCGATCCGATTGCTCTGCATCGGATCAATGAGGGACAATTGTTTTTCTATGGAATTCAGGCTACCGACCCGGATTTGCCTGCTCAATCCTTGGCCTACAGTCTCGATCTGGTGCCTCTCGTTGATGTCAGGCTGAATTCCGTAACCGGTCTGTTATCCTGGACACCGACCGAAGCCCAAGGGCCGAGCACCAATGTCCTTACCGTTCGCGTCACCGATAACGGCACCCCACCTATGACCGCCGCCGCTACCTTCACGGTGATCGTCGATGAGGTAAACTTGCCACCGGTCTTGGCCCCAATCGCGGATCGAACAGTGAGCTCAGGAGAAACCGTCACGATCCAAGCCAGCGCAACGGATCCAGACATCCCCTCCAACAAGCTTGCATACAGTTTGGTGTCGCCTTCCCCTGACTCTGCGTCGATAGATCCGGTCACAGGAGTATTCAATTGGATAGCCGAGAACACTTCTCTAACTCAAGGGAACCATCGGTTTTCAGTGAAGGTAACCGACGAAGGTGGCCTGAGCGATGAGACCAGCTTCACGGTGACGGTGCCAGATGTTAGGGCGCTAACGGTACAATTTCCATCCACTGATGTGGCTGCCATGAATGCCCCTCGCCGTTTCGTGCAGAATTTTCCGGTGCGAACGTACGGCGGCGAAATCTCCGTGTACGCGAGGCGGGTGCTGTTTGAAAACGCCCTTTGTTACCTGCTTGAAGGCGAAACCTGTGAGTGTGTGAGCGCCTCGATGGGATTGTCCATTGATCAGCAATCCACGAAAGCTCTGGATGTGAAGCTCCGAGAGGTCTTTCAAATCGATATAAACATGAGCAACAACGGCCGCTGCCTGGCAAGAGGTGCCCAGTTGACGTTGCGCCTGCCTGATGGTCTTGAGATCAAAGGGGTCGAGAGCGACAAGAACATTCCCTGGCTGCAGGACACCCAAGCGAAAACGGCGACTTTTGCGATTGGGATAGTCTATCCGGGCAAGGATCCGATCACAGTTCGGTTGCTTCTGTCCGCGCAACGGTCTGGAGTGCGTGAGTTGGAATTCGACACAATGGGGAATAACATTGGAAGCAACCAATATCCCTTTTCGATTTCGGTAAACGGAGTGTTTCTCCAGATGGTCCAGGCGAGTACCGGCCAGTGGAACTTGGAAATCTTTGGGGTGCCGGAATCGAGGATAGCAATTGAGTCATCCAGCGTAATAGGAGGCGACGACCAGTGGAAGTTGTTAACGGAAATACAGGTTAACGCTGCCGGGGACAAGATTACGTTGCCGATTGCTTTGGAAGGTCAACAGCAGTATTTGAGGGCGGTGGCACAGTGATTGAGGCTTGTTTTAGCAATCCATCCACTCCGGCGCAAAGAGCAAACCATCGTCCTGACCTGATCGAACTCGGCTTCTCCTTTTTCCTTGGCCGCCGGTGCGGCTTGGCGACGGCACTCTTCCGCATCCCCATTTTTGACCTTGCGAAACAAGCTGTCCGGAATTTCCACTGTCGTTGCAATCTAATACTTCGACCGAATCCGATTGATCCGGGTCATGAGTTCGTCCCCGATGTCTTCCTGGAAAAAATATGCGTCCCGAGTACCGCCGGGATTCCAGCTATGCAAGAAAAGCATCCGCTCAAACGGAATCCATCGAGCCGAGCCGTCCATATACAAATGGTTGCCGCCCTCGGGCAAACCTTTGCTGTTCTTATGCGGCGGCATGTTTTTGAAGGCGGTCTCGCGGCCTCCGCCCCATTCTCTGTCGATTTTGAGAACGGCATCCGCGGCCAAAGCCCAGCCGGGTTGCGCGGTGGATGCTTTAACCGGGCTTCGCGAGGGAAATGTCCCCGCCGGATTCATCCATTCTTTGATCCCGCCGAAATACTGAAAGCCGATTTCCCAGGCCGGGAATTCGGCTTCGAATTGTGGAAATGTCGGGCGATTGGGGCAAGTCCAGATTTTGGAGACGCCCGTGGGAATGACTCCCTGGTTGGTGTTGATGACGAGGCCAACGGTTGCGGCGGCCTGAACCTCGGGAGGGTTCAGAGCCACCTGCACAGAGCCGAACCGGGCTTCCAACATTGTGTCATTATTGTCATCGGCGTAAATCGTCATCCCGATGCCAAGCTGGCGCAGATTGTTCAGGCACCCGGCTCGTTTGCCGCTTTCTTTGGCCCGGGACAATGCGGGCAACAGCATTCCGGCCAGGATCGCAATGATGGCGATGACAACCAGTAGCTCGATGAGCGTGAACGCGCGAAAACGAACTTCAAGCGCGGGCGCCTGAACGCGCCAATGCGGGAGCTTCGAAGCGCGCTTGGTCATTTGCTCGGGATTGATGCCGTGGTTCAGTGGATTCAACGTCCCAGTCGGTAAAACCGGGTGGATTTCCCGGCAGCCACTGGTTCCGAGTAGGTGGTGGTTGTGCCCGCGCTCAGAACGGCTTTTGCCACGACGCTCCAGTTGATCAGGTCTTCCGACGCTTCCACATTGTAAACCGCGCCCGCGCTGGAAGCCCATGTCAGCCGCACCTGCTTAGTCGGCGCCGATTCCGCGACAATGCCGAGTGTGGTGCCCTCGGTTCCGCCTTTGACAACAGCGAATCGCATGCCCAGATAAACGGAACGAACCGCCGTGCCGTCCTGCACGTCGTCGATGATGAAGTTCCTGGTCTCACCCGCCGCAACCGTGATCTTTCCGACGGACATTTCGTAATTATTGTAGCCGGGAGTGCCGCCAAAGATTCCGTCGTTGGCGTGCCAGCGCTTTAGGGTTTCTCCCTCGAAGGCAAAATTCAACGGCGTTGGGTTTGCAAGGTTTTCGTCCGGATTCACCGCGCCGATATCTCCCACGTTCAGGAATACGTCGTAGGTTCCAGCAGCGCTAAATGTGACGCTCGTGCGCAGCGGAGGCGCATCTTCTCCTCCGCTCGGAAAACTTTCCAGGATGGGACCGTAGGGCCCGAGTCCCTGCCGAATATTCCATAAACCGTCCGAACTGGAATTCGCATTGACCGTCAGCCAGTCCTGAAGCGTCGGAAACGCGGCTTTATCCACGGGCCATGTGCTGAACCGATTTCCAAAAAGGTCCGTGACCTGTTCTGTCGCTCCGGGGCTGACGGAGAATTCGCTGATCGCAACCTGAGGCCGAAGAACAAGGCGCATGCCGAGATAGACAGAGCGGTTTGCGGTTCCGTCCTGCACGTCATCGATCAAGAAGTTCTTTTGTTCACCGGCTGCAACGGTGATTTGCCCGATCGACATCTCGTAGTTGTTGTAGCCAGGCGTTCCTTTAAACTCACCGTCATTGGCATGCCAGCGCTTGAAATCCTCGCCTTGGATCGCGAAGTTCAACGGAGTCGGATTTTGGAGATTTTCATCCGCGTTCACCGCGCCCGTGTCACCGAGGTTTAAGAAGACATCGTAAGTTCCGGCTTTGGCGAAAACCACTGAGGTTTGGAGTGTGGGCCCATTGTCGCCGCTTAATGGAAATGTCTCCAAAATCGGACCGTAAGGCCCCAGCCCTTGGCGGATATTCCATAGACTGTCCGAACTGACGTTCGCGTTCACCGTCAACCACTGTTCTCGAGCCAAACTGGCGTCCAGCGGACCGGTCTTAAATCGATTGCCGCTGATGTCTGTTACCCAGTCGAAAGCTCCCGGGCTGACCTGAATTTCCGAAATCGCGCCGCCCAGCTCGATCACTCGCAGCGTGACACCCTGGAATGTCGATGTCACCCAAAAGTCGGCGAAGGCCGCCTGAAAATCGTCAACCCGCACCTTAATCACTCCGCCGTCTTCGACTTGGCTTTCCCCAAGCGAAACCGTTTCCCACCACATCGTTCCTTGTGTTGTGCCGTCAATTTGGGGATAGCCCGGAGTGGTGCCGCCTGTCGCGGGAGTGGAATTTAACTCGGAATACTCCTTGAGCGGGCCATCTCCCAAAGCCGCTTGAATGGGGGCGTCGCCGGGAATGGCTCTCGAATCCAGAAAATTGAGAACGACTTCGTATTTTCCGCCAATCGCCACTTTGATGTCCATGAAGATTTCCGGCGCATCCTCAAGGCCTCCCGGCCTGTGAGATACCAGCAGTTTGTTGCCTTCCACCACATAAATCAGCCACTTGTTGTCTTCGTCGAAGAAGATGTCCAGCAGTGCTTCATTGCCGAATGGCCGTGGGTCGATGGCGTCTTTCGGTCCGACCGTGTGGGTGTTGCCAAATCGATCCGGAGTTCCACTTAAATCGCCCGCGGCGAAAAAGAACGTGATGTTTTGTGCCGTGATTGTTTGGATTGCCGTCACGAAAAGACCGATGACAATGGCGGTGCAAATATTTCTCATAGGATTAAGGGAATTATCCAAAGCATAAACCAAACGCGGATAAGCTCTGAATTCTCATAGGATTTTCTGAACGTAATGCGCAGCGGTGACTTAACAAGAGGAAAGTCCAAGTAAATTAAGAGTGACTCGAATCCTCAATTGGGTCGCGATCTTCGCGTCTTGGAATTCTCGGAAGGCATGGTCCCTTTCGTGACCTGTCTTCGAAGTAGTTTTCAAGGAAAGTTACGAAAGGAAACCGAATCCGCCTATTTGGAAGCTCATAGGGTTACGGAAGGGAGACAGGTGCTGACGCTTTTCAAAATAGATCGCATAGTTCCGTGCTTGCCGGGTGATCTCAAGTCAGCTCGGCACCTCGTTAATAGGCGCAACGAGGTTATGGAAAAGAAACAATCGGACGCAGGCGTCAAACCATAGTCCTGACCGGAGTTACCTTCGTCCACAGGTGCGGCTTGGCGACGGCACTCGCTTCAGGCCGAGAGAGCGTTCGCGTCGGGCATCACTGCCATTCCTCCGCGTCGATCCGCGAGAACTCCGCGTCAACTGCGATCCGGGTGCACCGCATTTCGCCATCTGCCAGCTGAGGCGGGAGAGCCGTCCAGTCTTCTTGCGATCTTCGCCGAGGCTGGGAAAGTTCTCCTTTCGAGCTTCGGTCAGAAACGTCTTGAGCGAAATTCCGCGTCGTGCCGCGGCCATTTTTGACCTCGCGAAATAAGCTGTCCGGAGTTTCTACAGTCGTTTTCACACTTTCACATTCCCGCAAATAGTGTCCGAAACTCTTGCCGCTGCCCTGCGTCTGCAAAACGACGCGGATTTCGTTCGGGTTTTCAGCAGAGCGCAGCTCTGGTATGCCAAATTAGCATCCGAAGCGTCTTCCCCGGAAGATGGCGCCAGCCTTTGCCCCACATACACCGCTTCCTCTACGAATCGAGCTCTTTGCCGTACGTCAACGGTCGGAGTCGGACTTAGTGCCGCATTGACGAGCGACATCGTGTGGCCGTTCCCGCTGCTGTCGGGCGCCTCTGACCCATTCGAGCCAATCCCTTCGTCACCAAACTGAAATTGGGCCACCAGGCCCGGGGTACCCGATGGATACGTGCTCATCATATCAGCAGCCAGTTGCTGCGGTGTTCGGGCCACCGACCATATCCCTACGAGGACGGGTATGCCGAACTGGGCGTGATCGATGGCGAATGGACGGTGCGCTTTGATTTCGACGCGAAAGATCCGGAATTCAATCTGGCCACCTACGGCTTCCAGGGCAGGGCCAATCAGGTTGTGTCGATTCGAGGGAAAGAGGACGAAGAGATCGAAATCCCACTGAAACCGTTGCCACCCGTCCTCGCAGTACTGCCCGCTAACAACCGAGTCCGAATGAGCTGGCCCTGGAAAGCAGTACCCGGGAATCCAACGGAGACGTTCACAGAGTTTACTCTTGATGTGGACAAGTCCGGTTCGACGGGCTTTTACCGGCTCAGGGCTCCGTAGGAGCAATCTCCATGAACGGAAAAAAACGCTCAACTTTCAACATACAAATGAACGTTCAAAGTTGAATGTTGAGCGTTGAACGTTTTGGAAGAGGCCACTTCCCATGAATCCCCCAGTCGTTCGGACGACCACTTCGGATGAGAATCCTTGCGCACCCCAATCAACCCCGATCGATGCTTTCTTTTGGGAGGGTGAGGCTCCCGCTGAACCCCGGAATCCAATCAAGAATGGGTTCGTCGGGAGCCTCACTCTCCCGTCTTCATCCGTAGCGGAGGTCCGAAGGACCGGCGGATTCATGGGCCCGATTCGCGTCCAAACTTTGGAGGTGTTTCGAACCGAAGAATTCTCGGCACGGAGTTCCGACTTCAGGCGGCTACGGTTGCATGCGACAGACAAAACGTGAAAGGTCTATGCGAACCGAAATCGCACCGGCTGAAGCCGGGACTGCGTGCAACGCCAAATCACGCGTACAGCGCGAGAACCTGGTTTGCGCGAAGTTCGCGTTCATCGCGATGCTTGGTATTGCCCCTACCTCGGTACGGAGCCAGGTCCAAATCCAGTTCGACTCCCGTTTTGATTCGAGCGGTTTCTTTGACGCCCCGGAGAGACGCGCAATATTAAACGCGGCGGCGAATGAATTCTCCTCACGGTTCACGGACTCTCTGTCGCCGATAGAACCCAGTGGAGGCAATAGCTGGAACGCGCTCATCATTCGACCGGACACAGGAACGATGGAGTTGCTCCAGGACATGGCGGTTCCTGCCGACACAATCACGGTTTTGCGGGCGCCCGAACCCTGGGTGCTGACTTATTGGGAATCGGCGAAGTCGGCAGTCTTTCGCTTCAAGGGGGAGCCGACTGGCGCGAGTTAGTCCAGACTCGGGGGCAGGCTGGGGCGCCGGTCCGTGACTTCGGTCCGTGGGGCGGGAGTATCGGGTTCGACAGCAGCCCATCGACGATCTGGCACTTTGATTTGGATCCGCTCAGATTAGACGATCTGCCACCGGATGTTGATGATTTTTTCACCGTTGCCCAGCATGAGTTAGGACACCTTTTCGGCATTGGCTTCTCGGCATCCTGGCGATTGCAGATCGAGGGCGATTTGTTTGCCGGACCGAACTCGATCCTCACATTTGGTGGTTCTGTTCCGCTTGATTCCGGGGAAGGGCATTGGGAGGGAGGAACAATGAGTCACGTGCTCGGGACCGATCTGGCACAGGAACTGTTGATGGCGCCGGACCTGTCTTCGGGCACTCGCAAATATCTGACCGATCTCGATATTGCCGGGCTGAGGGATGTTGGATGGACCGTTGTGCCCGAACCGGGAACCGCCGCGTTGCTGCTCCTCGGGCTAGGAGTTTGTTGGATGAAACGGAGGAATGGATGCAGGATCTGGGGCAGGATTCTTCGGTTTGTCCGTTGAGAGAAGGAAACCACGCCAAAGGTGTTTGAGAAACGGTAAACCGTGCCAAGCGAAACTCGAACCAGCCCAAGATCGCTACTCAGTTCCACGTCCCGGGTCCCAAATCGTCGCCGCGATGTAACGGTCGCTTGAGGGTTGATCGTGAAAATAATAGATCGTAACGATCTTTCCATCCGGTCGCTGAACGGTGCGCGGATATCCCACGTCGCGCCCGCCTCCGTTGGTGCGCAGATCGATTTCGGATCCCCATGTCCGCCCGCCGTCGTTGCTCAAACGCGCGCGAACAGCGTATGGTTGAGCGCGAAAACCGTAGGTCAAACAGACTCGACCGTCTTTGAGGCGAATCATGCTTGAAGGATTGCCCTCTCCCAAATCAGGTGCAGGAACTGTGTCGAGCTGCCAATGATCGCCGTTATCGAGCGAACGGTAGTTTTCGATCCATGCCCTGGATGCGTTTCGCCGGCGTATTGAAGTCAAGAGCTCGCTTTCGCTCAGCCGCACTGTGGAGGGCATAATGGCGTAACCGTCCGGGTCCTCGATGATCCACGAAACAAAGTTCCAGGTGCGTCCGCCGTCGATTGTCCGCGCGCAGAAAGGGCGGCCCTCGCGTCCGTTCGGTTTTGATGCTGTCAGGAAAAGCATGCAATCCTGCGGGCCGTTCACGATGTAGTCGGTCCTGGCGGAGACACCCAATTGGCCGAAAAGCGGAAGCCGAAAGGGTCCCTCCCAACGAACACCGCGATCTGTGGAGTAATAGAATCGAGAAGGGCCTGCATTCACATCCGTCATTCGCAGGGTCATTGCGAAATCAGGGTGGGCAAAATTGATTTCTCCCGGAGAATCCCTCCAAGGTTTCTCGGAAAGTCCGGGTGGTGCGACACCGTGCAATGCCTTGCCGGCGGGAATGAGCGCGCCTTGCTCGGACGGGTTTTCGATCGTCCATGTTTCACCGCCATCTCGACTGCGGCCGAGCAGATGTTCCTCGGGCCTGTCATGATCGATGTTGTGCCGTTCCAAACCGAGGTCTTTGTGATAACCAGCGCTGAAGCCGGCAACAATCTCATTGTTCCACGACCAGATTCCGTGGTTGGCGGGCCATCCCCCAAAACGACCGGGAACGGCATAGACATTCACATGCCGAAGGACGGTTGCTTTCGTGATTTCGGGTTCCACACCGCGTGCGAGTCCGGGAGTGAGCCACACAATTTGAAGAAGAATCAGCTCTTTTCGCATGAGCGCAACCATACGTCGGATTGCGTCGTAGTGCCAACGCGAATCGAGTTCATGAACCGAGCCGACACCGCTGCGCCGATTGGTAATCGGCCGCATCGCGGATTGCCAATCCGCAATGCACCGAGCAGCCTGTTACAGAGTGTCCTGAGTCGAGTCGAATTGGAACCTTTAGCTCGTGACCGGGATATAGGCGTTCAATCGTGTTCCTCGGTATTCGGAGGCATCGAACGTCACCGCACCGCCGTGCCGGAGCAGCGTTTCTCGAACCTCGGCTAATCTCTGAACCGTGCTTGCCTCCAAACCGGCGCCGGCGTATTCCTCCGCCATCAGGGCTGCTTGGATCCCCGGGGTCAGTCCGCGAAGCCCTGTTCAACCTTGCGGCGAATGATCTGAACGAGCAGGCACAATGGGAACACCGAGTCATCCAGGCAATCCGGCATTTCCAAAGCTCCGATTCGCAAGATAGCCGTCTCACCAGGAGAAGTCAGGGCTTCACAGAGTGTCGCCCCACCGAGAGAAACGAGAGTCGTCAGCGTCCTTCTCGGCGGAAGTGCGGAGGGTGGTCTGCCCTCATTCGGAGATGCGCCCGGCAGCCGGCCAGGAATGGCGGCAAGGTCGCGCGAGCAAAGACGCAGTTCCGGAATGGCTGCAAGAGGAGTATTCGAAGGAGACATTTCCCATCTCTCGTCCACGGGACTTCGGTCCTGTGTTTCAAACGCCAAACCATCCGCGTGTCGGCGTAAGCTGGTTCGAAGCCGGCGCTTACTGCCGGTGGTTGAACAGTTCGGACGTCCGGCCTCGCCTTGCCAACGACCTGGGGCTGACTCAGGGGAACGACATCGAAATCCGGCTCCCGACTGAGTCGGAATGGGAACTTGCCGCGCGGTGGAACCGGGAAAAACGAGAGGCCGACGATCGCCTGTTCCCCTGGGGTGACGAAAAGTCCGAGAACGATCTGACCGAGCGGTGCAACTGGCACAAGTGCGGAATCGAGAGCACCAGCGCCGTGGGCCTGTTTCCAAAGGGAAACGCGGACTGCGGCGCGGCAGACCTCTCCGGCAACGTCTGGGAATGGTGCCGGCTGATTTGACGCGCCATACCCCGGACCTTCTATCGCCAGTCTCCAATATGCCTGTCTGGTAACGACACCAGGGAAAAGCGAGGGCAGAAAAATAGAGGCAGAAAGATAGGGGATTTCTGGAAGGGGATTCATCTGCGATGCAGTCAACTCGACTGAATTGCCGCTGGCAATCGTGGAAATTCGGACTTCAAGGAATGACGCTCTAATGCTCCCGGCCTGAGAAGCGGAAAACACCGAAGGAGCGAAGCGCCCAACAATTCGTCGCAACCTTATGGCGTCTTATCTTGATTTTTCTGCCCCCATCTTTCTGACTCCAACTATGCCAATTCTCAGTGACATTTGCGGGAATCTTCTGAGTCAGCAAGAATTCGCGCAGCTTGATTACCCTGAAGACGGGAGGGTGAGGCTCCCGCCGAACCCTGGAATTCCGTCAAGAATGGGTTCGACAGGAGTCTCACCCTCCCGCACGAAAGGAGGAAACGCGGTCGAATCGGTGTTTTCATCCGAAGCGGTGTTCGTTTTTGACGGGGGATTTATGGAAACATTCTTTGATGTACCAGATAGCTGGCGACGGCGAAGTAAGCTCCGAACGCGCTTCCAACGATTGCCAGCCACAGAGGGACCACGACGTCGCTCGGGAGCATTTCGTCGTCCGCCGGCTGAATACCGCGTAGCAGGAACACGCCGTAGAGACTTCCGGCGATCGAGAATGCGGTGAACGAAAGTGGCAGAAATCGAGGGATCCCGTTGGACGCGATAATTGCCATGATCGAGGCGATGATCCAAGCGAACTCGATTGCGGTGATGACGGCGTTCGGGGTTGTCAGGCGCCCTTTCGACTGGATGAGCAACACATTGTCAAAGATTTGCAGCAATCCGACGGAGATCGAGAAAACCACATAGAGCTGTGCGTAATCCATAACGGTTTGTTGCTTTGAGTGCGCTGGCTAGTCTGATGCGTCCGCACGGCTGACCTCGGGAGCGCAGTTGGAGTTATACTTCGGATTCTGTGCGGGCATTTGCGCGCCAACACGTTCCCGCCAGCGTTGCAGCGCGTCGTGCAATAAGCGAGCTTTGTCCGGCATTCGATCTGCCAGACTGGTATATTCTCCCGGGTCCTCGGCGAGGTTGCAGAGCTCAAGCCGATTGTCTTTGCGATCGGTCCATCCCTGATCGTCGGCCAAAGGAAATACGATGTTTGGGCGATTGGAAGTGGGTACTGCTATAGAATCCGAACTCGGCGACGGGATTGCCACGAACAGCGCCAGAACCCACATTCGATGCGCAAAGGATTGCCGGAGACTGCGGATGGGGGCCTTAACGCGAAAGAATGGGTCGCGTGCCGCCGACGCGGAAGTGGGTGATCCGGCGAGTTTGAAAAACTGCGTTGCGCTGCGTTTCATGGAACCGCATTTTGATGCCTTGGATTCGAATGGTCAATTGGTTCCCGACTGATCCTCGAATTCAATTTGATTTCGGTCGCCCTCTTTGGTTCTTTTCGGCTAAATCGCGGAGTGAAAGATTGTCCGTTTGTTTGGACGGTTGCCATTTGTTGCTGGGTGCTTCGTGGAGACTCGGTGACAGCCGACGGTCTGCGATGGCAACGGCAGGATGGGTTTCGATGGGCCGAAGTTTCACCGGTGGGAACGGGGGCAGCCGGTTTTTCGAAGATATCTTCCCATGAAACGAGTATTTCATTCACGAATCATCTTTCCCGAGACGCGAGCCTTCGAAACCGTCTATTGGAGAACGGTTCAGGTGTCGCCGCGGGGGATTTCGATGGCGACGGGCGTTGCGATCTTTACTTGTGCCAATTGGAAGGCCCCAACGCCTTGTACCGGAATCTCGGCGGATGGCGCTTTGAAGAGGTGAGTCGAAGTGTGGGAGTCACCTGCGACGGCCAATTCTCGAGCGGCGCTGTGTTTGCCGATGTTGATGGCGACGGGGATTTGGATTTGCTGGTTGCGGCTATGGGCGGCGGAGTTCGGCTTTTCATCAATGGAGGAGGTGGCGCGTTTCTTGAGCGGATCGGTTCGGGACTAAACCGGACCAGCGGAGCTACCACATTGGCTTTGGCGGATATAGATATCGACGGTGACCTGGATCTTTATGTGGCGAATTATCGTGCGCAAACAGTAAAGGATTTCCCTATTGATTTTAGCCGTTTAAAGCTTGTGGGAGGACGCTGGCAATTGCCGGAGGAGTTGGCCGATCGGTTTGTTTCCGCCGTGGATATTACAGGACGAGCAGTGCTCCACGAATCCGGTGAACCGGACGCGCTCTATCTCAATGACGGCAAAGGCCGATTTCGTGAAGTCAGTTGGGTGGACGGGCGTTTTATGGATGAGGATGGTTTATCGTTGCGAACCCCGCCGTTGGATTGGTCTCTGAGCGCAATGTTCCGAGATATTAACGGCGATGGGTTGCCGGATCTTTTTGTGTGCAGCGATTTTGTTCAGCCGGACCGTTTCTGGATCAACCAGGGAAATGGCCGCTTCCGCGCTCTCGCCCGTGACGGGCTCACCAAAACGAGCCGCCTTTCAATGGGCGTTGATTTTGGGGACCTGAACCGGGACGGTTTCGACGATTTTTTCGTTGTCGATATGCTTAGTCCAAACCACGAGCTCCGTGTCCGGCACCGGACGAACCTCACTCCAGCGATGCACACCGATTACACGCGGCAACACCGGCAACAGTTCATGAGGAATACCCTGTTCAAGAACCGCGGTGACGGGACTTTCGCCGAGATTGCCCAATTAGCCGGTGTTCAGGCCAGTGACTGGAGTTGGTCAACAGTTTTCCTGGACGTCGATTTGGATGGTTTCGAGGACATTCTCGTCGCGAACGGCTCGATGCATGACGCCCAGGATTTGGATGTTCAAAACCAAATCGATCAACGCCGCGCATCGGCGCCGCAAGGACGTCTTCAGTACGCGGGGAGAGAATGGATGCGTCCCTTGCGCACGCCAAACTATGCCTTCAGGAACCGGGGCATGTTCGAGTTTGAGGAGATGGGAAACGCGTGGGGCTTTGCCTCGACGAATATCGCGCAGGGCATGGCGCTTGCGGACCTGGACAACGACGGCGATCAGGACGTGATTGTCACCACCCTCAATACCGAGACAGAACTCTATCGAAATGATGGGCCGGCAAAAAGGGTCGCGGTTCGATTGCGTGGACAATCAGGAAACACTGAAGGAATCGGCGCTCGAATTCGAGCTGTTCAAGACGGTTTTGTGCAGGCGCAAGAGATCATCAGCGGCGGGCGGTATATTTCCGGGGACGCGAGCTTGCGCGTGTTCGCGGTTGATCAGTCTCGGGGAGCGATGGATGTGCATGTTTCTTGGGCTGGCGGAAGTTCGACCGTTGTGCGGGGAGTCATTCCCAACCGAATCTATGAGATTGCAGAAGGAAAACCGGTTGCGGAAGAAGATGGAGAAACGCAGGGTGCTGCGTCCGAAAACGCGAGGTCGAAATCAAATAAGCCGCTTTTTAAGGATGTCAGCGATCTGCTCGATCAGCGGCATTCGGAATCGATTTTCGATGACGGCGAGGTGCAGGCGATTTTGGAGCGGCAGTTCAGCCGGCAAGGGCCATCGATTCTAGCATCCGATCTTGATGATAATGGATTCGAGGATCTGATTCTTGGTAACGGCGCCGGTCATCCGCCTGACCTTTTCTTGAACCGTGATGGGAAGCGGTTTCAACAGCTTGATCCTGCGTTGGATTCGAGTCTGTTTGCCGGCGATCAAGTTTCGTGGACTGCGTATGATGCGGGAGATGGCGAACCCAAAGAACTGCTATGTTCCATTTCGAACTACGAGAACGCGGCCTCGGCAACGAATGCTGTTCTAAGGTTCGGTTTCACTGCGGGGCGTTTGACTCCGCTTCCACCGATACCGGGTTGGGGTGACACGGTCGGACCCATCTGTGCAAGCGATGTGGACCATGATGGAGCGCCGGATCTGTTCGTTGGCGGAAGGCTTCGACCAGGACGGTATCCGGAAAGCGCTTCATCAAGGCTCTTTCTTCGAAAAAACGGCGCGTTTATTCCCGATCGTGAGAACAGCGAGATTTTCAGGAATCTCGGACTTGTGAATGACGCCGTGTTCGGTGACCTCGACGGTGATGGCTGGCTCGATTTGGTCTGCGCCTGTGAATGGGGGCCGATCCGGGTATTCCTGAATCACGCCGGCCGGTTTGTGGATGCAACGAGCGAGTTCGGTTTTCACAAGCTTTCTGGTTGGTGGACATCGGTCGCGGTCGCGGACTTGGACAACAACGGTCAATTGGATGTGGTCGCGGGGAATTGGGGAAGAAACACCAAGTTCCAAGTTCATATGAAACGACCGATCGGCATCGTGTTTGGTGAGCTTCGCACGGGAACTCCATTCTTTCATGCGCTCACCTACTATGCGCCGGAATTGGATCGCGAAGTTCCGTTCTGGGATCGTGATGCGTTTGCGGGAATTCTGCCTGAATTCTTGGAACGGTTCCCGACGCACGCCGATTACGGCCGTGCGGGCATTCGGCAATTGTTGGGTGAGGATTTTGCGAAAGCGGCGCGGAAGGAAGCTCGGACGTCGGACTCGATGGTGTTTCTAAACCGAGGCGGGATCTTCCAGCCGATCGCGCTTCCCTTGGAAGCGCAGGTGGCGCCAAGTTTCGGGATTGCCGTCGCCGATTTTAGTGGAGATGGGAATCCCGACATTTTCCTCAACCAGAATTTTTCATTCACCGAATTAGAGACTTCACCGAACAACGATGGTGTGGGAGCCCTGCTTATCGGCGACGGAAAGGGTGGCTTCACTGCCATGCGCCCGGCTGAGTCTGGAATCTCCATCACGGGCGACGGGCGCGGCTGCGCTCCGCTTGATTGGAACCGCGATGGCCGAGTGGATCTCGTGGTTGGGCAGAACAATCAGAGGACTCGTCTGTTTCTAAACAGAAGTGGCGCCACGAACTGACCGTTGCGGCGGATGCGAATGCCCCGCAGTTCCCAATTTGCGGTTCTCTTAGAGCCTGTTTTAAAAGTAGGAGACGACGTGAGAAGGCTCACTTTTCTCCGGGTCAAGGCGGCAGATTTCATCGAAAATCAGAGTCTCGTTACCTCGTCTGCTACCA
Source organism: Verrucomicrobiota bacterium (assembly GCA_027623095.1). Classification (GTDB taxonomy): domain Bacteria; phylum Verrucomicrobiota; class Verrucomicrobiia; order Limisphaerales; family SIBE01; genus JAIPJX01. Next base: position 135 of record JAQBVM010000053.1, on the reverse strand, counting down.
GAGAAACGATTTTTCAAACAGGCTCTTAACCTGACTGAAAACATAATTTGTTGAAGAAGGCGAGCTGACCACGGTAATTTTGTTTAAATTTATGAAGGGTTGCTGTTGTTGAGGTTGGAGAAAGTGCTTGCCAAT
>JAQBVM010000418.1 GCA_027623095.1 Verrucomicrobiota bacterium | reverse complement strand
TCACTTTCAGAGAAACGTCAAAAAAATCGTGTTTTGAACCACATACGCTTAATTCAATGGCAGTGGGGTGAGGGTGAGGGGCTTGAGTGCGCTTTCAACTCATCGGACGCCTCCGAAATCGTCCCCAGACGCAAATCTCTGCGCGCCCTTAGGCACCTGGTTGCCGCCTGCGTGTTCCTCCTTGCCGCGCACGTCACAAGGGCTGCTCCAACCGACACACTGGTCGCCTATTGGTCTTTCGAAAGAAACACAGTTGACGTGGCGCCGAGTGGGAGCGTTTCCGATAACGGAACCTGGGTTGGGACAGCGGCTTACGCGTCCGGACCGTCGGTGAACACGACTTACACGATCACCGCCGCAAACGGGAATGGCACAAACACACGGGATTTGAGAGTGGAGGTCACGGGCCAGCCGATCATCGATTTTTTCACAGCAACCCGGACAGTGGTCGAGCCCAATGCGTTGGTAATCTTGACGTGGAAGGCGCGGAACTCGGTGAGCCTTGACCTGAACGGCCGTGATGTGGTTGGCACGACGCAATTTTTAGGCATCGCAACCGAAGACCGAGACCTCGATACTCTGACCGCTTTGGCCGAGTACGGATTCGGATCATCAGACACTGATCCGGACGATGCGCCCTTTCCGACCGGAGCAATCGAGGCGTTCGATGCGGGATCAGGGCCGGAGGATTACTTGACATTCAGTTTCGCGCGCAACCTCGCACCGGACGACCTGGCCTACGAAGTACAGATCAGCGAGGATCTCCTGAATTGGCGCAGTGGACCGGGTCAAGTAGTTTTTGTACGAGCAATCCACAATGGCAACGGCACCGAGACAGTGACCTGTTCGAGAAGAGGCAAACAGGAGGCCTTGAACTTGTCAGTCGAGACGGACGAGACTTTTATTTTCATGAGAAGACTTTAATGATGGCCACCAACGCGGTTAAACACATTTCCCTAGAATCTGTTGTTTTTGCGATCTTTCCCTGCGGTTCGATCAACTTCCGCTTTCAGGTTAATTCGGCGGCGGTGTCTGATCGAGGAACTTGCTGGCCCAGGCGATGAAGTATTTCATGTTCGAGCGATCCTCGTGTCCGCCATCATGCTGGCGCCAGGCGAGTTCGCCATCGAGCAAGCCCGTGTTGACAGGCGGCATTTTCGCCACTCGATAATCGGCGGTGTCACCGAGATCCTTCGCCCCCAAGAGCCGGAAAACCGGACCGGCGGCGACCGTCGCCATGTAGCTGCCCTGCTGGTCCAGCCAATTGGCATCGCCACGCTCGGGAACCCCGTAGCTGATGAACGTCGGACGCGGGGCGCAAAGTGCGATTAACTGGTGAGCGTCCACGGGAATATCGCCTGCATTCTTGCTGCCGAAGCTGGATTCGGCGGTGCCATATTTCAGAAAGTTGCCCGCCATCCAGTGGTATTCGCCAGAGCCGGTTAGGTTTTCAACAGCTTCACCAAAATTTCTGCGATGCAGCTTTGCACCGCCTTCACCGGATGAACCGACCAGTACCATGGCGAAACGCTGATCAAAGGCCATCGTAACCAAAGCGGCTTTGCCGTAACGTGAAACTCCTTCGATGCCGACCTTCTTGGCGTTTACAATGGGATCCGTTTTCAAATAGTCCAGCCCACGACCCGCGCCCCACGCTCAGGCGCGCAGGGCGCCCCAGTCGTCCGGCTTGCGTGGCTGGCCTTTGTTGACCAGGCCAACGATGCCCTTAATGAGACCAGCGCCGTTGTCGGCCTGAATGCTTCTCGGGCTAATCGTCGCGTATCCCCATCCCGCGGTGATGAGTTGCTCAGTGGAGGGCGGGTCCTTAAAGGTAATATTGCCAAACCGGCGGAAGCGGTTCGTGGGCTCAGGCTCGCCGGCTCTCTGGGGAAAACCGCCGCCGAAACCGCCGAACATCATCAATACCGGGACTGGCTCCTTTGTGTTCAAAGGCGTCACCAACGTCATTTCGATGTTCACATCGATCGCCGGATATGCCGAGTTGTCCACGTGGCCAACCACGTTGCGAGCGTTGACGGGTATTTGACCCACCACCCGATCCAACGCTTGGGTCGTGACTGTCCACGTGACCAGTGGAACTTTTTTTGGGACTCGGCCAATAACTTCGCGCTCGAAATCCTCGACAATTTCTGGCCTGCGCTGATTCCACCACATCTCGGCGGTCGTGGCTTTATTGCCATTTGTCAAGGTCAGCACCTCTGGAAGATCTGGAAATGGATTGGCCTTGGATGAATCATAATTCGCGGGATTCGGCGCATCCGGGCGGCCACTGGGACCGGGTCGCAGGCGAACAATTCCCAATTGCTCCATCATGTGCCGGTGGTCTTGCTGGGTCGTCCATCCGGTTTCTGCCGGGACTTTGGCAGGATCATTCTGCGCGAGCAGATTCCCGATGAGTTGGGTGGATAAGGGGGCAATTATAACCAGTCGGACTAGGTGGCCTTGAGCACGTTGAAGATGGTTCATAGAATACCAAGAAGACGCCAATCACGAAGTGAAAGTTACGCCCGAAGTTAACGAACGGATTGATTTCTTAGCAGATTGTTTTCCGGAACAGAATGTTCCCCGCCTGTCCAAGAAAGCCATCCTTCCCGGAAAAGGGAATTGAATTCATCAAGAAACTCCGGAAGAGGGAAACCGGTTGCAAGTTCGATCCATTCAAGACTACCCCCTTCAACCGGGAAGTAACCCAGGCCGCAACCCGCAACGCAGTCGCGCAAATACGGGCAATCCGCGAGGCTGCCGGACCGGATTTTGACATCGCAATTGATGTGCACAGCCGATGGAACATCAATTCCACGCTCCAGATTATTCGCGCGCTCGAACGCTGCCGGCTGTTTTTCTACGAAGAGGGTCCAGTTGTCAGAGTAAGAAACGGACCCGTTTTTGCTGATTGAAAATCATTGACTGTCGCTTCCTCCAAGTTGCTAATTGCGGCATGAAGTACACAATCCCTCTTGCCTTTTTGGTCTGTTCTTTGGCGATCAATCCATCTTTTGGACAAAAGTTTACAATGCTCGAATCCTTCGAGAACATGGATTCCAACACGGTTTTGGATTCTGTCGTTCAATGGAACAGCGCCCGCACTGATTACATCGTTTTTCAGGGTGGAGCTCCCAACGATGTCGGGCAAGTCACCGACGGGAACAAAGCGCTGGAAGTTCAGTTCTTAGAACCGCTCAATGGATGGTCACAGGACTTTCTCGTGATTCTTTCACCTGAAGCGTCTGCTACGCTCCAGCAGGCATGGAACTCGAAAGATCCTCACCGGTGGTGGCTTTTCTATGACATCACTTTTGGTTCCGGAGGCGGTGCCTGGGCTAACAATCCGATCTGGATCGGATCTCCGTCGAACGCGAGTTATGGGGATCAAGTCGAAGTCAATGGCGGTTGGGATCAAGCCGTTACCGGAGCGCTTGAATTGGATTCGATTCGAAACGGGAACGAACTCGTTCCGTACGACGGTGATCGCATCGCGCTAGGTTTCGGCTTCAATGGCAACCTGACGGACACGAGTTCAATCTGGGTGGATAATATCCGGTTGCTCGACACTTACGCTGCGGGCGCCCGTCCCACGGAAACCGTTTTGGAAGGTTTCGAAGATGAAAACTCCTGGATTCTAACTCCGTCCGCGTTCGAAGTGCTCCCATACACCCGCTCGGATGCAACCGACGAAGCCGTTACCGAGAAAGAGAAAAGCGCTCGAATCGAAATCGCCCAAAACGGCTGGACCACTACCTCGACCGTGGATTTGTCTTTGAGTGACCCGTTCTTTGATGTGATCGCAACGAAGCTGCCGGAGGATCGCTTTAACTATATCCTCAGTTTTGACTACAGAATCGTTCCAGACACGGATGTCACTGTGAACTGGTTTCAATTGATCACTCAGGCGTCTGGAGTACGCCTTACCCCGAATGGGGGCGTGGGTGCAAACCGGACATATTCAATCAACTTGGGAACGGTCGATTGGCTCGATACTCCTCCTACTCTCAATCTGATCACACAAGGGGGGTTTGAAGGATTCATTGACGTGTATATCGATAACCTCCGACTAATTGACACTCAGGGCGATACCTCGGCGCCACCCCCGCCCGCAGTACGGCCGAATTTCACCGGCGCCTCCGCGGCGAGTGACTCCGTAACCCTTAGTTTCAAAACAGAAGCGAACGCCTCGTACACGATTCTGTCCACGACCGACTTGGGTCGTCCAATCTCGAACTGGACCGCAGAGGCTAGCAATGTGAATTCCCAAGGGAGCTCGACGACATGGGTGGATCGCCGCGCGCCCCAAGCCGCACGATTCTATCTCGTGCGCAAGAATCCTTAGATACCTCAGAAAAAAGAGCGTATTCGATAGACCACTTTTGATCGATGTGAGATCGAGCAAAGCTGGATGTCCTATGAACAAACGTAAACAGGTCAGTTTCTAACCTTGAAAATCGTGCGTCTCGGAATTGTTGGAACAATTATTGGACCGCGAGCTGTCCCAGCCCTCAGCACTCGGGAAATATTCCTAGCAGCGGAGACGACTTTGGCTTCAGAGCAAGGAACCGAACCGTGTCGGATCTGAAATTCAGCTGGCGTAATCCGAGTTCCGTAAATCAGACTCTGGTTATGAAGTCGTTTGTGATCGCAGCCGCCCTTGCCCTGTTTGCGTGCCTGGAATCTCGCGTTTTAGCCGCTCACGCGACAAAGCCAAACATCCTCCTTGTATTCGTCGATGACCTGGGGTGGGGAGACTTTTCCTGCTTTGTAAAAGGGTCGGACAGATAAAATAAGAATCGACGGTCCGCTCCAGTAAAAGGGTCGGACAGATAAAATAAGAATCGACGGTCCGCTCCAGGGTTGGGAGATTCTGGACATGGCACGCAAGCTGCGGATCGAATTCCCGGGAGCA
>JAQBVM010000417.1 GCA_027623095.1 Verrucomicrobiota bacterium | reverse complement strand
CCCTGCCGACGACAAGCAGACCGGGCCCGCGCGCATTGTCACGCTGTCACGCAACGGCACTGAACGCAATTTCACGCTCGGCCAGAACGTCGCCGATTATGAGGTCCGGGTTCGGACGTTAAGCACGAGCCTCAATGGCATTCCTTCACTGGCCACTTCCGGCGGCAAATTGAAGACGTCGCTGACTCACGTGGTTTACACGCGAGATCGCACTGGGAAGGCCCGGATTTATCTGAATGGGAAGAAGGCCAAGGAAGGAGATGTGCCGGGCGGAACGGAGAATTGGCACGGTCAATTTCGGCTCGCTCTCGCCGATGAAATCAACGGCTCCCGCCAGTGGACGGGGACCTATCGCATGGTGGCCCTTTACAGCCGGAATCTGCTGGAGCGGGAGATTTTGCAGAATTTCCATGCGGGGCCCGACGCCGCTCCCGGGGCGCCGGACACACACGCGCGACACGAGGTTTCGCAGGCGGCGCATCTTTTCAACACGAAGATCGCGCCGCTGATTTCGAAGCATTGCCTCGAATGCCACGACAGCAGCGCCCGCAAGGGCACGCTGGATCTGTCGCGCAAGGCCGCCGCTCTTGCGTGGGAAAATGGCGATCTGCTCAAGTCCGGCAAGTCCGCTGACAGCGCGTTGTGGAAAGCGGTCGAATCGAACGAAATGCCGGACGAGCGAGCGCCGCTTTCCGACGAAGAGAAAGCGCTGCTGAAAAGTTGGATCGATTCGGGCGCCGAATGGCCGCTGGATTTCATCGACCCCGCGACCTATGCGCACGGCGACGACGGGACGCACGAGAACTGGCTGAGGCGATTGACGGTGGATGAATACATCAGGACCGTGCGCGCGGCGACCGGCATCGACATCGAAAAGGAAGCGCGCATGCTGCTGCCGCGCGAGCTGCGGGCGGATGGTTTCAGCAACACCGCCTACAACCTCAATGTGGATTTTAAACACGTGGAGGCCTATTCGAAACTCGCGGGAATCATCGTCGAGCGAATGGATGTGTTGAAGTTCTCCGCACGGTTTTCCAAGAGCCAGAAACTTTCCACCGACGACACCATGCGGAAGTTCGTCCTCAGCATGGGGAAATGGCTTCTGCGCGGCCCGCTTGAGACGCGCGAAGAAGTGACCTACAGCGGCATCGCGACGACCGTCGCCAGCGCCGGAGGCGATTTTGAGGAAGCGGTGCGTTATTTGATCGAGGCGATGCTGCAATCCCCGCGGTTTATCTACCGCATTGAGAATCAGAAAGGCGACGGAACCGCATGGCCGGTGGGGGAATACGAATTAGCCTCGCGCATGAGCTACCTCATCTGGGGCGCGCCGCCGGACAAGGAGTTGATGGGCGCGGCGGAATCCGGCGAGTTGTTCTCGACAGAAAAGGTCGCCGCGCAGGTCAAACGCATGCTGGACGATCCGCGCGCCGTGGAGCGTTCGGCGGAATTCGCCTTCGAATGGCTGAACCTCAATCGCCTGGGGAATATGCGTCCGAGTCCGAAGAAATTTCCGAACTGGGATCCGCAACTCGCCGCCGACATGCGCGAGGAGTCCCTGGCCTTTTTTAACGACATCGTCTGGAAACAGAATCGCCCGCTCTCGGATTTGTTCAATGCTCAAATCGCCTACGCGACACCGCGTCTGGCAAAGCACTATGGGTTGAGTCCGGCTGGCGAGGGGCTGGCACGTTATGACGTTTCAAGCGTGCCGGGCCGCGGCGGATTGCTCACGCAGGGCAGCATTCTGACGATCGGGGGCGACGAGGCCTCGATGGTCACGCGGGGATTGTTCGTGCTGCACGATGTCCTGCGCGGAGTCATCAAGGACCCGCCCGCCGGGCTTGACACCACGCCGGTGCCTACCAAGCCAGGCCTGCCGCAGCGCAAGATCGCCGAAGATCGCGTTCAGAATAAGTCCTGCGCCGGCTGTCACTCCAAGTTCGAACCGCTGGCTTTTTCCCTCGAAAAATTCGACGGCGTCGGCGCCTGGCACGAGATTGACGAACATGGCAACGAGCTGCGCGAGGACGGTGAGATTCTGATTCCTGGCGGCGCGAAAGCGACCCCCTACAAGACCACGGCCGAGTTAATGGACTTGCTGGCCGGCAGCGACCGAGTTCGCCAGACCATCACATGGAAGCTCACCCAGTTTGCCCTCGGTCGGCCGCTGGGGGCGTCCGACGCGCCGATACTTGACATTATCCAAACGCAGGCTCAGAAAACCGGTGGAACGTACGAAAGCCTGATCACCTCGATCATTATGAGCGATCTGGTGCAGACGACCCGGACTGAGCGGGATGAATAATTCCGGGATCGGAGACCGGATGTGGATAGAAAGTCGTCTCCCGCTGTTAATGAAACAAATTGCCCGCCATTAAACGGAAAAAGCGAAAGCCATGAACAGAAAACCCATCAGCCGCCGCACCATGCTAAAAGGTCTCGGAACCGCCGCCGTGGGCCTGCCTTTTCTCGAAGAAATGCTTGTCTCGCCGGCGACCGCCGCGAAGGATGCCGAAGTCCCGGTCCGTGGTTTTAATGTCTTCTTTGGGCTCGGCATTCCGGCGCCTTTGCAGACCGAGGGATTCGGCGACGTGCTGGAGCCGCTCAAGCCGCTGGGCGATAAGCTGCTGATCATGCGCAATGTCGATCAGGTACGTTGCGATGAGTCCGGCATCAATGCCCACTACGACGGCGCGTCAGGAGCCTTCACCGCGACACCGCCCAACGGCGAGGCCAAGGCTGGCGGCGGGTCCATCGATCAGGCGATTCGTCAGGCGCACTATCCCGCGGGCCTGCCGGCAGGCATGGTCCCGACGCTTATTGCCGGCACCTTTTTTCGCCGCAGCCGGATCGGCCGCTACGTGCATAGCTACAATTTGGACGGCACGGTCGCAGGGACGATGCAGGAGAAGCCTCGCGAACTCTTCGACCGCGTGTTCGGAACCGTTGCCCTTTCCGGCGACGACCAGGATCTCCGCCGGGAGCGCCTCAAGCGCAGTGTGCTGGATTCAATGGTCGATCAGTACAAGCATTTTACCGGCGCTAATTCGCCTCTGGGCGCCTCGTCCAAGTCGCGCGTCAAGGATCATCTCGACCGCATCCGCGAGTATGAGCAGCGCGCCTACGGGATGAAGGCGAAACTCGAGGGCGCGCCGGAATTGCCGCCGCAGTCTGAAATCGCCCATGGCGGGCAGGCGGATCCGGGCGGCGAGGGCATCGACATGGCGCTCGACGACCTGACCAGCGAATGGCGGCTCATGGCGGATCTCTACGCGCTGGCGGTACAGACCGATCGCGTGCGCTTCGGCTCCTTGACTTTCCTGGCTGCGGGCGAGCGTTTGCGCATCAAGGGCGACTATTTCTACAACGGAAAAAAGCATTACTTCTTCGACGACGCGGCGCAGCACAACGCCACCGGCTCCAACGGCTGCAGCCACGAGTGGTGGCACAAGTTTAGCGAGAACAAGACGAACACTGAGCTGCGCGCGCACGCTCACATGAAGATGCGAGAAGTCGCCTATTTCCTGCATGCTCTCAACGGTCCCAACGCGCAGGAAGCGAATGGCAAGTCGATCATGGAGAATTCCCTGATCACCATTTCCACCGAATCGGGCGATGGCCGCCATTCCGATGCGAAGCGCGAGTTGTCCGGCGTCTTTCACGCGATTACAGGCGCCAACGGCCGCTTCAAGACCGGGCAAATTATGGACGTCAATGCCGAGGGCATCGACGTTTACAACACCATGCTTGACGCGATGGGCGCAAAGCATCGCCTGGGGCCGGGCGATCGCGAGGGTCGGAATATTGACGGGATTCGAGCGTAAATGGTAAGAGGGACTCCGTTTTGCCGATGTCCCAATTGATTGTGCCAGTGTCAGTCCTGCCAGTGTCAGTCCTCACTTTTTAAACAACGGCTTCGACGAGGACTCCCAACGCAGCGAGTTCGAGGCATGATGCAGTGCAGAAGGGCTGCGGTTTGATTTTCGCGCTGGAACCGGTTCCGTACTGGTCAACGACAATTATTCCTCCTCACTGGAATAATAATTGTCGCTAGCCACCGTCCCGTTGTCCGAAAAGGGTTTGGTACTTAACCTTGATTTGGCTGAGTTGCCGAAAGGGGCATTCCCACGCCGGAGCTTCGTGGGACGATAAGGACAGCGCGGAAACCGATCGAAAAAGAGGCGGTTCGCCTCTTTTGATTTCAGATCGCCGGCGTTTCCGCCATTTTGACCGATTCTGGAAGAAATGGTGCGCGAGGCGGGGGTCGAACCCACAACCTACGGCTTCGGAGACCGTCACTCTATCCAATTGAGCTACTCGCGCGACCGGACGGACTGATTTGAACCGTCGGGTTTTCACTATGCCTCACCCAAGCGCGGAGGCAAGCAGATTAGAATATCGCTCGGCGAATCAATGGCAGACCGCGAAGCTATATCGCCCGCCTCCTGGGAACGGCCCGCGGGGAAACGTGCGTTCCTGTTCCGGCCGGACTTGTGGATTGGTGGCCGGGCGATCGAAATGAGCACGACAGTGTCGGAGGTCATGATGGAACGATCGTCGGCCACAGTAGCTTCGATGTCGGCGGAGTGGGACGAGCCTTTAAATTCGACAGCGACGACGGAGTCGCCGTTCCGCACGATCCGGATCTTGATGTTCGGAAGCCGGGATTCACTGTGGAATTCCGGATGCGAGGATCCGAATATCCAAAAACCAGATCGGCACTGATTGAGAAATCTAGCGGGTTCGACGAGCCGAACGGCTGGTCGTTTCAGTTCGATAAATACTGTCGAGTCGAATTCGCCGCTCGCACCGGCAGGCTCGCGCTGTCCTGTCACGTGCGAGAAAACGTTTCGGGCTTCCAGCAAGATCACTTTAACGGATCTTCCACAGGGATTGAGGGGTAAAAACAGGATTGAGATCAATGTTT
>JAQBVM010000416.1 GCA_027623095.1 Verrucomicrobiota bacterium | reverse complement strand
AGAGCGTCCGGCAGGCCGCCTGGCAAAGCTCCCCCAACAAGGAGCGATCGTAGCGGAAGTAGATCCTCAAAAGCCCGTGGCCAATGCGTGGCCAGAATCCCCAGCACACAGGTCGGGCGATGGAGAAGTGACGAACCCACCTTCTTTTTGAGGATGCGAAAGCTCCCAAAATCACTGACCAGTGGCACGCAGCGCATCCACCGACACGAGCAGGCCAGTGGCAGCAGCCCCGGCAGCGGTGTGATGAAGGAATTGGCGGCGGTTCATGAGGGTTTGAGTGTCGGGTGAAGGTTCAGAGCTTTCGCGGGTGCAGGTTGCCGCAGGTCATCCTGCGCTCACACTTTCAACGCTCCGGTGTGCCCACCGAACGAATCGGTCTTGACGCCCAGTCTTTGCAAGATGGTGACGAAGAGCTTCGCCAGCGGAAGCTCTTCCGCCTCCATCTTGCCATGCCATCCAGCATCCGTATCGATGCCGGCACCGGCTTGATTGTCCGCATTTCCTTTTCCGAGTTTGAGGTATCGACCGTTGGTGAAGCCAAGGTTTTTACCACCGGCGGAAATGATTGGATAGTTGCGTGAGAGGTGGAAGCTACTGGAAGCAGAGCCGTGCATGGCCAGCGTGTTGTCCAGCATATTGCCATTGCCGGTCGGCTCGGGAGTGCCTTTCAGTTTCTGTGCGAAGCGACCGAATTCTTCGGCCTGATAGCGATTGTAGGTGCCCAAGTTTTTCCAGCCGCCGGGTTTCTTGACTTCATGTGTCAGGCCATGAGCAGCACCCAGACCAACGGCTTTCGACAGCAGATCGTGCGGGCCTTCGCCATTTTCTCTCCCCAACTGAAACGTCGCGACGCGAGTCGAATCGCTTAGGAACGCGAGATAGATCAGTTCATACATCGTCTGGAAATAAAGTCTGGCTTCTTTGGGATCAGCATCCAAATGCAGGTTGCGGGTGTCCACTTTTGGAAACGGAGTGGCGATCCACTTTTGAGCCTTCGCGAGCTTCAGCTCAGTATCGCGCACGGCGTCAAGGTACTGCTTGAGCGTCTCTTGATCGCGGCGGGAAAGTTGGCGTCCGAGCGAACGGGTATTGTCGATCAGCAGATCCAGCGCACTTTTGCTTCGCGCCAGTCGTGCGGCCGCGTCTTTGCTGCTCGTCACAAACAGCAGGTCGAAGATGTCCTTCGGTTTATTCATCGCCGGAATCGGGCGTCCTTCACGATTGTAGGACTGAGTCTGAGCGCCACGAGGTCCGCCAACGCCGCCGTTCGTCGACATCACCAGCGAAGAGTGTCGCGTGAAGTCGCCTGTGTGCTCCGCGTACACCTGATCCAGTGAAATCGTATTCTGATACGGGCCTTGTCCGCCGATTGGCGCGCCGGTCAAATACTGATCGGCATTCGAATGGCCGTGAACCTGTCGCGCGGCTGGATGCGATAGCCCGGAATAGATCGTGATGTCACTCCGCAGCGGCTCGAGCACATCGAGCACTTTGGTCAATTCGAAGTCCTTTTCGCCGCCTCGAGGAAACCAGCTCCAATCCTTCCAGGCCGGATCGGACTTGAGCGGCAAACCAACACCGTCAGGGTGGTAGACACTGAGAAAACGTTTCGGAGTTTCGTTCAGGCTTGGGCCGCCCTTGGCGAACGTCTCAAACCATGGCAACGCCAGCGCGAGACCGGTGCCCCGAAGAAACGTCCTGCGATTCAACAATGCGGATTTGTCGTTCATGGTGTTTTCCCGACTTTCACTTCGAGTTAAAAAGATTGCTGCCGATGATCAGACGAATCAGGTCGCCCAACCCATCATCCTGTCGTCTGAACTGTGCGGTCAAGCTGTCGATGTCAGCACGGTCACCAAAAGAAAGTGGTCTGCCAAGAGCGTAGGCCGTCAGCTTATGCACCATCGCTCTGGCTAATTGATCTTGTCGGTCCGACAGCAGATATCGCTTCAACCCATCCATCCCTGCCAGCGTCTGGTGATTGAACAGTTCTGATGTCGCATCGACAGGCTGATTTTTAATGCTGGTCCGGAAGATTCCGACAGCATCGTAGTTCTCAAACGCGATTCCCCACGGATCGATCTTGGAGTGACACGATACACAGGCCGCCTTGTTCCGGTGATCGGCGATCCGTTCTTTCAAAGTCATTTTCAGAATCTCCGGGTTTGTCAGGTCGACTTCCGGGACATTCGGCGGTGGCGGTGGCGGTGGATCGTGAAGGATGCGTTTCAGCATCCAGACGCCACGTTTAAGAGGATGCGAATCCTTGCCGTCGGAGTTCATTGCAAGAATCGCAGCCCCCGTCAAAATGCCGCCGCGATTCATTTGCGGGGTGATGGATACTTTGCGGAAATGCGGGCCGTAAACCTTTGGCATCCCATAGTGCGACGCCAGCCTTTCGTTGACCATGACGTAATCAGAATGGATGAAGTCCATGATGCTGTGGTTGTGTCGCAGGGCATTATCAAAGAAAGCAATCGGCTCTTCTTGCATCGCTTCCTTCAATGAAGCGTCAGCGACATGAGTCACGCTGTTCATGCCGTCCAAGCCAAGCCATTGCTCAACGAAGTTCTGAGAGAATCGCCTTGAGCGCGGGTGTGCCAGCATGCGTTTCACTTGAGCGGTCAGAATCTCCGGCTCTCTGAGCTTCCCCTGCTCCGCGAGTTTCAGCAGTTCGTCATCAGGAATACTGGACCATAGAAACACGGCGAGGCGACTGGCCAACTCCAACTCACTAACTCTTGCCGACGATTTCGCATTGTCGGCTGTTGCTCGTTGAGTCAGGTAGAGGAACTCTGGAGTGGCCAGTGCGGTCGCCAGCACTTCCACCATCGCCTCTTCAAAAGTCGAGAACCCCGGCCGGTACTTTGCAAACAAGACCATGAACTGGTTGATATCCTGCGAGGTGACAGGGCGACGCCAGACACGTTTCAGGAATCGATTCAGCACCTCGCGACCATAGATCTGCTCGTCACTCTTGTTGTCACTTTCGATGAAGATGTCGGTGTGAGTTTTCGGCGGCCATTGCTCGTAGAACGGCGCACTGATTTCGATGTAGTCGATCAGAACCTGAAGAGGTTCCTCCCCACCAGCCGCATTGGAGACATTGTGAATGTGCAGGAACTCATCCCGTCGCGGAAACGTTGTGGCGAGCTTTCGGAACGGGTTGCGCTGGATGTCGCTCAACTGGATATCAAAGTAAATAAACTGGGGATCGTCGGCAGTTGCCGTCACCGGAATAGCGTGCGCGCTGATGACCTGCGAGAAGTTGGCGTCATTGCTAGTGTGCGCGCTGAAAATCAAACGCAAGCTTGCGTACTCGTCGGGGTTCATCGTCGAGCGTCCGACTCGGATGCGAACGCGCATGGTGCCTTCGTCGGGAAGAAAGCGATCCAAGTCCAGCTTCAACTCGTTGGATCGGGGAAGAACCAGCACCACGGGCGAAACAGCCGGCGTTTGCCCGGCGACAGCGCCTGTTCGGGGCGCCAACTTCCCAGGGGCAAACGGAATGCTCTCGCCTGTCTCTCGATTAAATAGCTGCTGCTGATTTTTGGGTTTTTTAGATTGTGGTTTACCCTTATCGGATGGCTTGGCCTCTTTTTTGCCCGCCGCCTTATCCATCTCTTCGGGCATCGAGATGATGTAAGTGACAGCTTGCGGACGCTCGCCACTTACCGTGGCTCGCTTGAGCGCCTTCAACGCAATCTCACGATAGGTCTCGAATTGCATCGCAGACATCTGCAGCAACTCCGAGCTGTTCTTGAAACCGTCTTCAGTTGCGGTCTCCGGTGGCAGCTTGTTCGCGAGGGCATACGGCACGCCAAGCAGGTCCTGCAGCGCATAGTCATACTCGTACTTCGTCAGCCGACGAAAAGACGAATGCTCCTTGCTGTTGCGACGCACGAGAGACGCCGTATTCAGTTCCCCATCGAGCCAATCAACAATACGTCCGCGATCAGCCTCCGCGATTGCGTAATCCGGTTTGTCCTCGGGCGGCATTTCCGAATTACTTAGTGCGTTATAGACCTCGCGCCATCGCTCAACATCTGGACCGGTCAGCAGGTTGGGATTCAGTTTATCGATGCGAAACCTGCCCTCCGTCTTTTTCGGGCCATGACAGTTGATGCAGCTCTTATTCAGAATCGGCAACACCGACTTCTGAAAGTAAGCGAGATTCGCCTTTGGAATCGCAGGGGTGGTATTTGCGACGGGCTTGGTATCCTTCAAGAATCTGGATTTTGCGCGTCCCTGCTCTTTGGCAGCTTCCAAAGTGATTGGCACCACCTGACCATCCGCTGCCAGAAGCACGCACGCGCTTACGAGCGCTAGAAAAATGATGATTTTAAGTGCCTTCATCGGCAGGTTTCGCTCTTAGACCGCGTCAGCACACGGTAGTTTGCACTGACGAACGAACAAGCTCAATTAATCATTAACTAATAGGCATTTGGTTTCGGATCGTCAATCCACATTAAATCTTGGACATGGACTGGAGCAAGAAAGAACGCTGGGAAAACGATGAGAAACGGAGATTGATGCCTTGGAGCCCCATCGGTGAGCCGTCGACGGCCCACCGATAGGCCCGATCATCCCAGGATCCTCTTCGGAAAGTAGATTCAGAGCGGAATTCTCACTTTTTACCGAGTTTGCAGACAAAGGAGAGCATTCAGAGCTGTCACAACGTTTCGCCGATGTTGCTGCGGGTGCCCCGATTCTCGTCTCCTTTTTACTATTTCAGCCTGCCCTATTCCCCTGAACCTGCGGCGGGCCTCGATCGGATTCCTCTTTCCATAGGCCACAGTGTTTCAGAATCTTTTCCACGACTGCTGTCTGCCTTGCCTCGATGAAAGCGATGATCTTCATCTCCGCCCCGCACTTGGGGCAGCTCAAGGGGTCCACTTCATAAACCTGCTTGATCAACGCGGCCCATCGCTT
>JAQBVM010000415.1 GCA_027623095.1 Verrucomicrobiota bacterium | reverse complement strand
CCGTGACATTCTCGGGCGCTCGAAAGAAGCCAGGGCTCCCCAGAGTGTCGCCCCACACATAAAACCCCAAGGCAGCGATCCGTGCGGGAAGCAGATGAAAACGAAGCCGCATATCTAGGCTGCGGCTGGCTGCGCTGGAACGGTGGACTTGGAAGAAGCAGCGGCCTTTGCCCTGGCTTTCTCTTCGGCTTTGGCCTTCTCTTCAGCGAGCCGGAAATCCACTTCCGAAGCCTCCACCGAGTGGATCTTGTGGTAATAGGTGTTCGGCTTCGAAAGCCGGTCTTTTGTCAAAAGCAGCCGTTCGTAGCGATCCGCATCACTGAGTTCAAATTCCGTGTCCATTTTGATTGCCTCGAAGGGGCAGACTTCAACACAAATCTGACAGCTCATGCAAACCGAAATATCGATATCAAAGACTTTCGGATGTTTCTTCGGTTTGCCCTTTTCGTCCCGCTCCATCACAATGTAGATGCATTGAGGCGGACATTCTTTTTCGCAAATCTTGCACGCCACACATCGGAGCCCGGATTCCGGCTCGTCGTTGTCAAAAACCAGGAAAGGAAAGTTCCGGGCGTTCTGCTTGGGAGGAATTCGTTCTTCCGGATACTGGACGGTGGTGAGACGGTGTGCGCTCGTGTAACTGCCAAAAAAATTCTTAGCGGTTTCCGCCATTCCCTTGATGATTCCTTCGCCAAGCATATCAAATCCTATAGAACGCCGCAGACCCGATGCAGGCGCTCACAAAGACTGCGTGATCGAGTTCCCGCTCCGCCTTGCTGAAATAGAAAACCATCTCGATGAGCGATTGAGTCATCGGTCCACCTCACCCAGAACAATGTCCACGCTCCCCAGAATGGCAACCGAATCCGCTACGGTCTGGCCAAGGCACATATCCTCCAAAATGGTGAGATTAATCAAACTCGGCGGTCGAACACGATATCGGTATGGATTGGGCCCTCCATCACTAATCAAATAGAATCCGAGTTCGCCTTTGGGGCCCTCGATGCGCCCATAAGCCTCCCCCGGCTTTGGCTTAAAATTCCGGATTTTGGCATTCGGATCCATGATTGGACCTTCAGGTATATCCCTCAAGGCACACTTGAGGATCTTCAAGGATTCGCGCATCTCGAGCAACCGAACCATGTAGCGGTCATATACGTCGCCATGACTGCCAAGCGGAATTTTAAATTCGAACCGATCGTAAATCCCGTAATTGTCAACCTTCCGGATATCGTAGTTCACGCCACAGGCTCGAAGCATCGGCCCCGTAACACTGGCGCTGATCGCCAAATCAGGTTTCAAAACGCCGACTCCCTGAGTGCGCGCAATCAGGATCTCATTGCCGGTTAGCAGATTCTCGTATTCATCCAAGAACGCGGGAAACCGGTCCACAATATGATTCGCTTCCTCAATCCACCCAGAGGAAAGATCCACGCGGCAACCGCCAAACCGCATGTAGTTGCACATCATTCGCGAACCACTTAGCGCCTCGAAAAGGTCCAGAATCTTCTCTCGCTCGCGGAAAGCGTACATCAGCGGAGTGCCAAGGGCGCCCATATCCTGAGCCAGAAAACCGACTAGGCAAACATGATTGATCAACCGCGTAAACTCCGCCGTAATCACACGAATATACTGAGCGCGCTCCGGGGCACACAAACCGGCAAGCATTTCGACACTTAAGGCGTACGCCCAGTTGTTCGTCATGGAACACATATAATCCAACCGGTCGGTGTACGGAATTGACCCCAGATATGTGACATTCTCAGCTATTTTTTCGTGATTCCGATGCAGATAGCCGCAAACGGGTTTAAGCTTGACGATCCTTTCGCCGTCCAACACGACATCCATTCGAAACACACCATGTGTTGATGGATGATGCGGCCCCATGGAAACCTCCAAGAGGTCACCATCGACCTCTCCGTTTGAATTGGTTTTGGCCAGCACGGTGTATTTGCCGTCCCTTTCCGGAGAAATAATCCCGCCAGAAGGCTGGTTCGCAGGGTGATCCAAGACTGCGCTCATTCTGATTTCGCCTCCTTCGGATAATGTTGCCGCGCCTTGGCCAATACAGCGTCGTGGGGCGTCGGCTCGTACTCGTAGTCATCCACTTCAACATAGTCACGCCGCATCGGATGATGTTGAAAACTATCCCACATCAGAATCCGTCTTAGATCCGGATGCCCATCAAAAACAATTCCGAACAGATCAAACACTTCGCGCTCCTGGAGCTCTGCACCGCGCCAAACCGGGGTTAGGGACGGAAGATGCGTCTGCTCCGCTCGATCTCCGGTCCGCATCCGTATTACCACCGGTCCGTGTTTATGCTCCATGGAGTAAAGATGATAGACAACCTCCAGAAAACCGCCCAGTCGCCTCTCCATGACTTGATCAATCTCTTTCTCCTCCCCTTCCACAACTCGTTTTACTTTGACCTTATCCTTGACGACCTTTTCCGGCCAATCCACTCCTGTGACATTGGAAAGATAATCCAATCTCAACGCGGGTTCATCGCGCAACCAAGCCGCGACACGAAACCCATGCTCGGCCCCAATCAGAAGCGATCTCTGATTCGAAGGAGAATCATTCGGCAGGATCTCGACAATAGCCCCCGAAATCTCGTTTTCAATTCGACCTTTGATCTCTTCCAGTGTTTCCATTGCCGTCACTCATCTCGAACAAACGTCGGCGGTTGCCAGACCTGAGGATTGTATGCCGGCTCCAGATCGTCCGCGCCAAATTCTGGAACGGGAAACTCGCTCGGCGCTTCGGGATCCAAATGACGCGCCCTATTCGCGCCGGTAAGTTTTTGGCTGTCGATCCGCCGCTGCAAAGTCATGAATGCGTGGAGAAGCGCTTCGGGTCTCGGCGGACAACCCGGAATATGAACGTCCACCGGAATATACCTGTCAATCCCCTTCAGAACGTTGTACCCCTGCTTGAAAGGCCCGCCCGAAATAGCGCAGGCACCCATGGCGATTACATATTTGGGTTCGGGCATTTGATTGTACAATCGCACCACTTGAGGAGCCATCTTCTTGGTGACAGTCCCGGCCACAATCATGAGATCGGCCTGACGAGGCGAAGGACGAAACACTTCGGCTCCAAAACGCGCAAGATCAAACCTCGCCATCGAGGTGGCAATCATTTCGATCGCACAACAAGCGAGACCGAACTGAAGCGGCCAAACCGAGTTTCGCCGCCCCCAATTATACAACTCCTCCAGTGTGGAGGTGAAGATGCCCTGTTTGCTAAGTTCGCTCCGAAGTCCCTGGTCCATGATGCGTTGAATTCTCTGCGGCAAATCCGCCCTCTATGTCCAATTCAATATTCCCTTCTTCCAAGCCCAAACCAAACCCTCCACCAGCAATAACAAGAAAACCAACATCGCCAAACAGGCGCCGACGGACAGCTCCATGAATGCCACTGCGAACGGCAACAAGAATAGCACTTCCACATCAAAAACTAAAAAAACAATCCCATAGAGGTAATAATCAGATCGAAATCGCATACGCGCGTCACCCTTCGATTCGAGCCCGCATTCGTAAGTCGCGTTCTTGATATTTCCGGGTTTGGAACCGGAAAAGCGCCTGGCCCAAATCCGGGCAAGCGCGAGTGGAACCAGCGGAAAAATGAGCGCTATCCCCAGAAAGATTGCCAAGAACTGATAAGGATCGTATTGAATTGGCATCGCGCAGCTAAGAGCTTCTTATATCACCGGATCAACCTAATGAATGGACTGGGAAGGTCAAGAGAGAGGTATATCCTCCCCGCAAGAAACACAGCCTAATTTTGGTCTGTTTGCTGCCTTTGAAAGCCAACCGAATGGGCGATGTCATCAAACTCCTGACAACTTACCTCCTCCAATTGTTTCCCCCGCGCAGTGAGCTTTTCATTGATCTTCACAGCCTTTTCAGTCATTAGCTCATGCGTCTCCTTGGATCCCCCCACTAAAGCGAAATTCGGACCGGTTGTGATGCGTTTGTGTCCGTCGGAATCGAGCCCGATTCCGAGCATCACAGCCTTGGGATGAGTTCTTTTTTGGCCAGACGATTTAGGCATCAAAACAACCTAGGAATTACCACCTTCATGTCAAGCCGCATTCAAAGTTCCCAATACGCCCGAGTCAGATACGATCTTGAAAAGAACGGCTTCAAGTTCGGAGAACGCGACACCATCATTGCAGCCCATGCTCTCGCGCTAAACGCAACGATCGTTACCCGAAACACGCGCGAATTTGGCCGAGTCCCGGGACTGCTCGTAGAAAACTGGGAGAGCATTTAACGCCTAAACCATTTGATAATTGGTTGCATCACCGTTCTCGCGTTCACCCATGTGCGCTCGGGATCGTTCGAGAAACGCTCTCACCGCAATCCCTGCGTTCAGTTCTTCCGGATCCTGTAAAACTGAGAATCTACGTTCGCCATTTCCTCCAGGACCTTTCGAGCGCCATTGAAAGATGTCTGATTCGGCGAAACAACGAACCATGCCCCATTGAGGAGTCCTCCGGCCTTCTCGATTACATATCCAGAAAACGATGTGGGCCATGATACCCTCACCACACCGCCGGAGACCGACTCGACCTGCAACGGTGAAACTTCATCCGCACCAATATCGATTCGAAATCCGGCTAGACGAGGTTCCTCATCAACATCCATCTCACCGCTCCCACCTATAATCTCGGAATCTCCTCGGTCAATCGCCGTTGACTCACCCATCAGGTGAAAGTCCGCCTGGTCGCTTCTCGAAAATTTAGGGTCGGAGAACAACGAATTCATCCCCTGTCCCGATCCGTCTTGGAAGCGTTTCAAACCGCGCACTGTAGTGCCGTTCCACGAAAACAGTGCCGTGCTGTCACCGCTTTTCGAAAACCACAGATTATGGTCCAGATCGTTGTTCGTGCCGCCCGAATGTACATTCAAGAGCAGGTTTTGTGGACCGCAG
>JAQBVM010000414.1 GCA_027623095.1 Verrucomicrobiota bacterium | reverse complement strand
TCAAATGGCTGCTGATCCAGCTCTGGATCGCCTGGTCGAGCAGCTCGGGATCCACTCGCTGGAGATAGCGCCGGATGGCCGATTCACTGGGAGCCAGGTAGCGCCGTGTCTTGCGATGGCGGGTCGCGCGCGGGCAACGCAATCGGTTTTGATCGAGATCTTTGGAAAACTCTCCGATCGCCAGAAACGTGTGAACGGCAAGTCGCACCCATAAAACGCTGTCCTGACGGGCAGCGGAAGGGTGTTGATACCAGGGCTGGCTTCCAACCGTACCGGGGAAAACCCGCCGTCCGGAATGAGTGGAGAGGGTGGAGGAAACGTCGGCAGGATCTGAAGGCTGTTTGCCACGATGCTCGAAAGGGCAGAAACAATGAAAGCCATTGGTCTAAACCGGTCGCGCCTCCGCTCTACTCGATCAGTCGTCCAAAATACCCGCAACTCCTGCGATAGGCAATGACGGCGTGACCCATGGCCAAACCGGCGAATTGCGCCGTTTATTCTGGAAGCCCTCCGGATCTGCCCCTATTCTTGAAAGATCGCCGTTCGACAAGCGAATCCTTCATAGGCTCGAGCGTTGCGTTGCCTTGGTCTGTTATGAACGAAGAAGACACTGATCAGAAAACCACGGTCGAACCCGGCGTGGCCCCGTCTCCGGAGGTGAAGGTTCCGCCTATTCCCGATCACCAAGTTCTCCGTCGCATTGGGCAGGGCAGTTATGGCGAGGTCTGGCTCGCCCTCAATGTCGTCGGCACCTGCCGTGCCGTGAAAATCGTTTACCGCCGCACTTTCTCGAGTGCCCGTCCGTACGAGCGTGAGTTTGCCGGAATTCGAAAATTCGAGCCGATCTCCCGCGCGCACGAAGGATTGGTGGACATCCTCCAGATTGGCCGCAACGATCAGCTCGGCTACTTCTACTACGTGATGGAACTGGCCGATGACGCTTCCACATCCGTAGCCGCCGACGTAAGGAGGCGCGCTGACTCTTCGGGACCCAATCGCGCCGGCGCCGGATCCGAACATAAGAAGACGGGAAGACGAGAGGACGAGCCCGTCCCGTCTTCCCCTGCTCTCGTCTTCTCCACTTCTTCCGCAGACTCCTATGTAGCGCAGACTCTGGCCGCAGCGTTTAAGGCCCACGGCCGACTGCCTCTTGCCGAATGCCTCCCATTGGCATTGGCTCTTTCCGACGCGCTGGGGTTCCTGCACCAGCGCGGCCTTGTTCATCGCGACATCAAGCCGTCCAACATCATCTTCGTCGAAGGCGTTCCGAAGCTGGCCGATATCGGGTTGGTCACGGAAACGGCCGAAGCGCGGACGTTCGTCGGCACCGAAGGCTTCATTCCGCCGGAAGGTCCGGGCACCGTGCAGGCCGATATTTTCAGCCTCGGCAAAGTGTTCTATCAGATGTGGACGGGCAAAGACCGGCACGAATTTCCCGACTTGCCGAGCGATTTGGCTGACGCCACCGACCGCCCGGATTGGCTGAAGCTGAATGAAATCATCCTGAAAGCCTGCGAAGGCGACGCCAAAAAGCGTTACCAGACCGCCGAACAACTGTCCACCGATCTGCTCACAATCAAGACGGGCGAACCGCTCACGGATGTCGCCAAGCCTTGGTTCCGTCCGATGCAATGGCTCAGCAAAGTGGCCCCTTTGTTTGCCGGTTCTGCGAGTGAGGCCTCCTCTGCAACCGAGGAAAAGTCAAACGCCGCCGAACCGGCAATCCCAGCTTCACCGGTCACCCATGCGCCATCCCTCACCGGCGGCTTGAAGCTGCAAACCATTTTGGACCAGCGCGGCCGCGTCGAGGAGTTTCAACGCACACACCGCATCGGGCTGCTGACCTTGCTTTTCACGGACATGGTCGGCTCGACCAAGCTCAAGCAGCAGTTGGGCGACGTGGCCGCCGTCGCGATGATGCAACGCCACCACGAACTCGTGCGCCAGATTCTCCAATGGTTTCCCGAAGGCCTCGAGATCAGCACCTCGGGCGACTCGTTCTTCCTCGTCTTCGCCAAGCCATCCGACGCCGTTCGGTTTTCGTTGATGCTTCAAGCGCAACTCCGGGCCTTGGCCAAAGAAAAGAGCTGGCCCATCGCCGACCGCATCGGCGTCCACATCGGCGAAGTGATGATTCAGGAGCGGCCGGACTTGCTGAAGGCACGCGACCTTTATGGCCTGCAAGTGGATATCTGCGCGCGCGTCATGTCGCTGGCCGAAGGAAACCAAATCCTCCTGACGCGCTCCGCCTTCGACAACGCCCGGCAAATCCTAAAAGGTCAGGAATTACCGGACCTCAAAGAACTCCTCTGGATCAATCACGGCTCTTACGAACTCAAAGGCGTGGAGGAACCGATGGAGATTTGCGAAGTCGGCGAAATCGGTGAAGCCGCCCTCAAACCGCCGCCGGACTCCGATAAGGTGCATCGCCACACCGCCTCGGATCAGAACCAGCCCGCCCTCGCGAAGGTCGCCGCGCTTCCCGCCGCCGACGTATTGAAAATCGCTTTCGCTTCGACCCCGCCGCCAGCGCCCGCTCAGGCCGCCAAGCCGCAGCTTCAGTTCGAAGTTTTGGCCAAAGGACGCGAGCAATCCGCCTTTCGTCCAGTGGCCGACGGCGACAGCCTGCGCTCCGAGATCGACGATTACGTGATCGTCTGCCGCCCGCTCAGCGACGGTTATCTCTACGTTTTTCAAGTCGATGCCGCCGGGCGGAAGGACTGGTTGTTTCCGCAGAACCAGGACTCCAACTTTTCCTCGGGAACCAATCCGGTCCGCACCGGCCAAGTCATCCAGATGCCCGCGACGGACGGAGATCAGGTTCTTTACTTGGACCGGACCACCGGAGTAGAGCACATCTACGCCGTGTTCTCGGCGGCAGCGTGGCCGGAACTGGAGCAAGCACTGAAAAGCTCTGGAACCCCAACGGGAGTTGAATTGACGCGGATCGCAGCGCGGGTCGAAGCCCCAAACGGCCTGCGCACGCGCGGAGTCGGCGGCATCCGCACCAATCTGGCCTCGACCGGAATATCGCCGTCCACGAACCGGGTGCATCAGGGCCAGAACCACCAGCTTTCCTTAGGCGGGCAAGTTCTGGAAGCAACCGGCTCCTTTCTCGCGCTGGAACGGTGGTTCAAACATGTGGATTGAAGAGGGCTGACCACGAAACACACGAAAAGCAGAATGGACATTCCACGTTGCCTTTCTTTCGTGTAATTCGTGTGTTTCGTGGGGATAGAAGTCTTTGGATTTCAAGACGCAAAGAAAGTGGACTTGCTATGGCGGAAAACGTCACTCCGGAAGCGATCGAGCAGGCCAAGAAGGCGCTTGAGGAAAAAGAGCGCACGCTAGGACCAGAACACGCCGACACCGCCGCGAGCCTGTACAATCTGGCGGCGCTTTACGGAGCGATGGGCGAGTACGCCAAAGCCGAGCCGCTCTGTAAGCGTGCCTTGAGAATCAGCGAGCAGGTTCTGGGGCCAGAACACGCCAACACCGCCTCGTGCCTGAACAATCTGGCGGAGCTTTACCGAACGATGGGCGCCTGCGCCAAAGCCGAACCGCTCTGTGAGCGCGCCTTGAGAATCTGGGAGAAGACTCTAGGACCGGAACACCCCCGCACCGCCACGGGCCTGAACAATCTGGCGCTGCTTTACGAAGCGATAGGCGATTACGCCAAAGCCGAGCCGCTCTATGAGCGCGCTTTGAAAATCAGGGAGCAGGTCCTGGGACCAGAACACCCCGACACCGCCGAGGGCCTGAACAATCTTGCGGGGGTTTACGTTTCGATAGGTGACTGCGCCAAAGCCGAGCCACTCTATGTGCGCGGTTTGGAAATCAGAGAGAAGGTTCTGGGACCGGAGCACCCCAACACAGCCACGAGCCTGAACAATCTAGCTGCGGTTTACGTTTCGATGGGTGAGTGCGCCAAAGCAGAGCCGCTCTATGAGCGCGCCTTGAAAATCACAGAGATGGTTCTGGGACCAGAGCACCCCAGCACAGCCATGAGCCTGAACAATCTGGCGGGGGTTTACGTTTTGATGGGCGACTGCGCCAAAGCAGAGCCGCTCTATGAGCGCGCCGTGAGAATCAACGAAAAGGTTCTGGGACCCGAACACCTCGACACCGCCACGAGCCTGTACAATCTGGCGATCGTGTTACTCGACACGGGGAACAAGGCGGAATCGGTAGCCAGAGCGCTGCAAGCGCAACAGGCGGAATTGAAAATGTTGGAGAACGTTTTCTCGTTCGCCCCCGAACGCCAGCGTCTGGCTTATCAGGAAACGCTGAATCCGTACAGCTTGCTGGCTTCGCTGAACGCGGCGGCTCCTCTGGCTTTGGCCGTTCTGCGTTACAAGGGCGTGGTCCTGGATTCGTTGCTCGAAGACCGGCTCGTGGCCCAAGCCAGTGACCAGTCCGAAACTCGCGCGCTCGTTAACCGACTGCGTGCGCTGAAACATCGACTCACGCAGTTGGTCTTCGAAACGCCAAAGGATTTGAGCGACGAAGCACGGCAACGGGGGGAAGAAGAAAAGAAGCGGCTCACTCAGGAAGCTGAGCAGTTGGAAGGCGCACTCGCCAGACACCTCGCTGGCTTGGGCCGCGCGCGGCGGTCGTTGAGCGTCACGGTCGAACAAGTGCAAGCGGCCATTCCGGGGGAAGCGATGTTGCTGGAACTGTTACGCTATAACCATTACCTCGGCAAGAATCAGTGGGAGCAGCGCTACGGCGTGATCGTGCTCGCCTCGTCCGGCGAACCGCAGTGGGTTTGCCTGGGCAGCGCGGAGGCCATTGAACAGAACGTGAAGCGGTATCAAGAAGCGATCCGGGGGAGCGCAGGCGTCTCGCCTGCCCCGGTCGGCGTCGCGCCGACCGGACCCAAAGCGATTGAAGTGACCCCTCTCCCTGCCCTCTCCCCTTTGGAAGGGGAGAGGGCAGGGAGAGG
>JAQBVM010000413.1 GCA_027623095.1 Verrucomicrobiota bacterium | reverse complement strand
TTCTCACTTTGATTTTTTGTTCACTTTTGAACCGACGAGAAATTCACTTTTGAACACTCGCCGACACAAAGAGAGATTGTTCTTGCATGATGACGCTGTGTGGCTGTATGGCAAGCCGTCTCGAACAACAACGGGCCCGTTCCGCAAACCCTGGGTGAATCGTGACTTGGTTCAATTGCACCGAAGAATAGAAACCGAAGTTTCTCGGGAACGCGTCTCAATTCAATCATTCGAATATGAAACGACTACACTCATTCGCGATCGTCACATGCCTCTTTTTGGTAATGAACGTCAACACCCATCTGTGTCCGGTTTCCGCGGCTACGATCTTGCAATCATCCGGTAGTGCTCACGTGGGTTTCGAAGCTGAACGCACCGGTTTGCTCACTACAGGCACGCCGACTTTTTGGGAAAACAGAACGGACGCTTTGGCCAGCGCAGGCGGCGCGCTCACCATTGGGGGAACGACAGACAACGGCACTTCACCGCACGCGTTTGTTCAGTATCAAATCAAGTTCGCCAGCCCAGGCGACTACTTCCTGTATTACCGCTGGAGGGCTGACGAGGCGCGAACGGTGGCGGATCAGTTCACAGCCAATAGCTTCTGGATCGCCACAACTTTCGGATCGTTCTCGACTCCAGGCGCCGCCTCCCAGGCGGACTTTTACACGTCCGCCGCAAACGGTTCGCAGGCGCCTTCCAACAATGTTTATGACTGGCAGCGAGAGCCCGATACGATCGTGTATTCCGTGACGCAGGCGGACGTAGGCTCCGGCGTTTCATTTTCCCTTTCCGTTGGCACGCGCGAGGCGGGCACGATCGTCGATCGTTGGGTCTTTAGCACGGATCCAGGTCTTACGGATGCGGCGTTGGATGCCTTGAACAATTCCGAGACGAGCGTTGTGAATCAAGGAAGCAGTGAGGATTTTGTAGCGTTCGAAGCGGAATCCAAAGGCAACATCATTTCCGGAACGCCGACTTTTTGGGATAGAAGAAGCGACGCCGCAGCAAGCGGGGGAGCGGCACTCGAAATTGGAGGGACAACAGACAACGGCACGTCGCCTCACGGTTTTGTTCAGTATGAAATCAACTTCTCCAAAGCGGGAGATTACTTTCTCTATTACCGCTGGAGAGCGGACGAGGCGCGAACTGTTGCCGATCAGTTTACCGCAAATAGTTTTTGGATCGGCGGAACCTTCGGCTCGCTCTCGATTCCCGGGGCCGCCGCTCAAGCGGATTTTTACACATCAGCGGCAAACGGTTCACAAGCGCCCGCCAATAACGTCTATGACTGGCAGCGGGAACCGGATAGCATTGTTTATTCGGTAACTCAGGCAGAATTGACCTCCGGCAAGCCTCTCGTATTGTCTGTCGGCACGCGCGAGGCGGGTTCAATCGTGGATCGTTGGGTTCTTAGCCCTGATCCGAATCTCTCCGATGCGGCTTTGGATGCGTTGTCGAATTCGGGAGCGCGGGTTGCGTTTCCGGAAGTGACGAGGGCGGTTGGCTCTGCAAGCCTCAACACCGTTACCGTCTTTTTCACGAAGGCGCTGGCGCCGTCGTCGGTTGCGGCGGGCAAGTTTTCTGTGAGCGGCGGTTTGACGGTCAGCGGCGCGGCCATTGACGCGACCGATGCGCGCCGCGTAGTTCTCACGACGAGCTCCCAGGCGCAAGGCACCGTTTACACGGTCACAGTGAACGGCATCAGCGACACGAGCGGCGCGTCCGTGGCTGCAAACAGCGCCGTCAACTTCACGGCTTGGAAGTTGGTGAAAGGATGGGCGACGACCGAACTCTATCAAAACATTCCGGGGACCACGGTCGATGCACTGTTGGTTGCACCGGCCTATGAAGATCGGAAACCTGACGAAATCCGCTGGGTGAAAGGTTTCCAACTCAACAACGATCCACGAGCCCCAAATATCGGAGCCAGAATCAGCGCGTTCTTCTCTCCGGAATCTTCCGGGGCCTATAATTTTTATATCAACAACGATGATGAAGGGGAACTATTGCTTAGTTCCGACGAATCCGCCGCCAATCTTCAATCCTTTGGAGTTTTCCCGGTTGGTCCACCGGTATTTGACGATTTTCTGTTCGGGACGTCGTCTTCGTTGAGCGCGGGGCGGTCGTATCTGTTGGCCGGGCTTCTTAAATCGGGAGGTGGCGATGTGTTTTTGAACGTTGCGGCGAGGCGCAACAATGCTTCGACTCCGTCCGCCGATCTTCCGGTTTTGGGTGGAAATCAAATCAGCACATTCGTGAATCCGGACTTAGGCAACGTGACATTTGAGCGGCAGCCGGTGGCGGTTTCAGCGACAGAGGGAAGCCGCGCCCGCTTTTCTGTAAGCGTGACCACAACCGAGAAGCCGGTTTATTATCAGTGGCAGGTCGATGGCTCCGACATTCCGGGAGCCGTGCGCGCGGCATTCACGACACCGGCGCTTTCCGTTCCCGACAGCGGAAAGAAATACAGCGTGGTTGTGAGCGTCGCCGGCAAAGACACGGCCAGTGGAGAGGCGATCCTGACAGTGCTTCGCGGTGATCCGCCGAATCTGGAGCCGTACATTGGCATTAACTTTGTGGGGGGCGGAGACAATTTACCGGGACCGCTGACGGCCGTGGATGTTGCCGGTGTGACACCTCAGGAAAACTGGAACAATCTGGCGGGCGCGCAATTCGATCTCGTTCCGCTCTTCGATGCGAAAGGGAACGCGACTCCCGTCCAGGTTTCGACGCTTGCCACGGAGCATTGGTATGACGGCACACTTGCCACGGGCGATGCCGACGGTGTCCTTTTGCAGGGTTTTTTGAGTGCTGGCGCATCCATGGATCCGATGCTCGTGACACTCGAAAACGTCCCGGCCGGAACCTATAATGTGATTGTCTATAGCATTGGGTTTCCGTTTCAGGCAAGCTACGAGGAGTCGATCGAGTTGATCGGCGGCGCCACTTATCCCACCTACCGCGTGAAGGCTGAGAACGGGCTCGACTACAACGCGAATCCGGCGTTCAGAAGAATGTCCAGCACCGATGCGAACAGCCGTGACGAGGGGAATTATGTTCAATTCGACAACGTCAGTCCGACTGCCGGTGGATTACTTGAGATCGCCGCGATATGGGAATCGATTAACCCAGGAAATAGCCATCAACCCGCGATCAATGGGATTCAACTCGTGAAAGTGCTTCCAATTACACAGAGACCAACACTTGGGGTGGTCGGACGACAGGGTTCGACATTGACACTCAGTTGGGGCGGTTCGGCGACGGGCTTTGTGCTCGAATCCAGCTCATCCTTGACTGGCGGCGCGGTGTGGACTGCTGTGGGTGGCGCTCCCAATCCAATCAACGGCCAGGGAACTGCGACGATCAACCTTTCCGGTGCCGGAGCGTTTTTCAGGTTAAAGAAGTGAATCAAGTTTTTCCGTATCGGAATTGCTTGGAACAAAGGACTTCACAAGCCTTTGCGGCTCCGAGCATTTTCGAGTGGAGTTGGCTTGGGAGTGCGGACCAAACGAGGAATCGTATGAACGAAATATCAGTCGCGCAGCTTGTTCCCGTTCTGCAGACCGCGATCGGACCGGTGATCCTCATCTCGGGAGTCGGCCTGCTTCTCCTGACGATGACGAATCGGTTGGGACGGGCCATCGACAGAGCGCGCACGCTGGCGGATGCGCTGCCGTCCGCGGATGGGGACGTTGCCGCGGCCATCACGGCGCAGCTCCGGATTTTTTGGAGAAGAGCCCGCCTGATTCGGTTGGCGATTATCTTGGCGTCCCTGAGCGCCCTCTCGGCTGCCATCCTAATCATCGTGCTATTTCTCACGGCGCTATGGAGCCTGGAAGCGGCGTGGTTCATAGGCATTCTGTTTACTGTGTCCATGTCCTGCTTGATCCTCTCCCTGATCGTGTTTATTCACGATACCAACCAATCGCTCACCGCCCTGAAAATGGAACTTAAACGTGATGGAGTTCGCGAGCTGTGACCGGGCGTTTCCCGGGTGTGAACGGATCCGAGAAGCATCGTGGGAACTCGAATCGTTCCATGTGTTGAATAGGGGAAAACGCTGCCTGAGAAATTACGGCGATCCCGTCACGGCTGCTGGGAATCGCATAGCAATTCAGGAACTGTAAACTCGTCCGGGCACTCTCCTAATGTTTGCCAGGTATCCAAAGATCCTGCCAATTCAGCTGTGCCGACTTGATCGCTTTTAAGCGGCGTTTCAAGCGCGCCTCACGAATCTCCGTGTCCCCACCGGAGCTGAAGGCGATCTTTACTCCGGCCGCCTTCGAGGTTCTAAGAAACGCAAGATCGGGTTCTTTCACTCGATCGTTTACGATGAGGATCGAGTTCCCGTTCCGTTTCAGAGAGTCGATGGGCATCGTATTGCCCAACGTCACGCCGTTTCTGCGTGCATCCCTCAACTGCCGTTCCTGGGTGCTTGGCGGTGCAGGGGCGATTCCGAGATCAATTAGCGGGAAGTTGTCGTTCGATAACTGAGTGATCAACATGTCCAATTCGCGATCCTCAAGGGGGACGCCAAGCGACGGAGCGTCATCCGGAAGCAAGCGAACTTTGATGCCTCGAAAATAGACGACACTGTTTGGATCATGAGCTTGGAGAGCAAATGTGCCGGAGCCGAGCAACCGTCCTTTTTTGTCGGAAGGGCGGTACGGGTTGTCTGCTTCCGTGTACTCACAAATCAAATTGCCGTTGATGAACGTCTGAAGCGTTTTCCCGGAAACACGGATTCGATATTCAAACCATTCGTTGTCTTTAACCGGCGCCTGCCACGTGTTGCGGATCGCGTAGATGCTGCCTGTCATTTTATGTTCCACGTAGCCGTCACCCGAAGGATTTGAGTTGATGACCTGCAACTCGTAACCCGCCTCCGGCCATCCTTGGTCTTGAAACTTGGTGTGCGCGTAAATGCCCGAGTTGGAGCCGGGCGTGGTCTTGACCTCAGCCATGAACTCGAAGT
>JAQBVM010000052.1 GCA_027623095.1 Verrucomicrobiota bacterium | reverse complement strand
GTCAGCATGTTTCCGGTGCGAGGAATATTTTCCGAGTGCTGCGGGCTGGGACAGCCCGCGGTCCAACGAATGTTCTAATCAGTCGGAGATGCACCCGACGTGAACAATTGCGATCGAATGGAATCGACCTGGGATTCTCATTCGATGAGAGTGGGCGCCAAACGCGAACCGGAGAGAATATCATGTGTGGAATCGTTGGATACATAGGCCGCAAGCAAGCAGCGCCGATCATTGTCGAAGGACTGCGGCGGTTGGTCTTGCGTCAGACCGGTTGACCCAGGCCGTGGTCAACGCTCTCCGGGAATCTTGAGGATCTAACCCATTTGCCGGTTGAAGTCGAATACGCCAGCGAGTTTCGCTACCGGAATCCTCCGTTGGAAAAAAACACACTCGTGCTGGCGGTTGTTCCGCTGCAGATGTTAGCGTATTATATCGCCGTCGAGCGGGGTTGCGACGTGGACAAACCCAGGAATCTGGCTAAAAGCGTCACCGTTGAGTAAAATGTGAAGACGATTTGGGAATGAATAAGGAACGTCAGGAATACTACAGTGCCAAACTGGGGGCGTTGGCGGCTGAATTGCGTGAGGATTTGGACAAGAATCTTGATGGCGCGAAAACTGTCCAGCTCGACACTTCCATCGGAAGGTTGTCGAGGATGGACGCGATGCAGTTGCAGCAAATGGCGTTGGAACTCCGAAGGCGCCAGCAGAATCAAATGCTTCGAATTGAGAACGCTCTCAAGCGGCTCGAGACCGGAACATTTGGAGTATGCGCGCGGTGTGGAAAAAGTATTTCCAAGGATCGGTTGGACGCGCAGCCGGACGCGATTGCGTGTGTTCCATGCGCGGAAGCCCGCTGAGTCTTACGCTAAGGCGCAGGGACGCCAAGGCTCAAAGAGTCGGCTAGGCAAAACCTGATCAGTCTCATAATTGGCCAGAAACTCCAAACGCCCTCGGGAGTTGCGCACCGCGCCTTGGACTGCGGTGACGAGCGAAGCGATTCACAGCCTTCGCGTCGGCGGACCCGGCGCATCGACGTGCGATTTCGGCTTCTCAAGCGCTCGATCTGACCTTTGTTACCACAGAGTTTGTGCTGCTTGAACTGGCGGATGCCTTGAGCAAGCCACCGCTGCGCGAGGAGTTCGAATCGGTTCGTGCCCTTATTGAGCGCACTGCCTCTTTTCGCGTCATCCCGGCCAGCACAGAACTATTGCACCGCGGGCTGGCGCTTTACGCCGAACGCCCAGACAAGGAATGGCAGCTTGCGGACTATCTTTCTTTCGTGGTGATGGAAGATGAGGACCTCCGAGAGGCACCATTGGCGGGCGAGCGCGCGAGTGTCTGCCCGCGACCATTTCCTGCTCGGACTGTTGAATCTCAGCCTCAAACTCGTCCGTAAACTTGAGTTGGTCTTCCAGGAGATCGTCCAGCCAATCCCGGATTTGGCGCATCTCCGCGGGCGAGAGTTTCAGCAACTCAGACTCGAGGATTTGAACTGGGGAGCCCTGAGTGCGATTCATAGTTTCTTTCGTTATTTGGGGGCGCGGTTTTCCGATCCATCAGTTCTCCAACGTTGGACTTTCGAGTTCCTCGTTTGTTTTCATTCGCGGCATGGTGGCGCCGACGTCGTTCCGCCATTGAATGAGCCTGGAGTGAAGTTCTTTCACCTTGCCCGGCAACAGGCCGGCGAGATTGCGCTTTTCTCCGAGATCCTCTTGGAGATTGTAGAGCTCCAGCCTGTTTGTTTCAAAAAACTCCAGCAGCTTCCACTCGCCGGACTGAATTGTTCCAACCGGGGACGTTCGCCAATTCTGTGTGCCGTATCCTTCGAGATAACCAGGGAAATGAACGTAGAACGAATCACGTTTCAGTTTCGTGCTCGGATCCTTGAAGAGAGGCACCATGCTCTCGCCATCAATCGGCTGCGCAGGTTTCGGCGCTGCCGCCAAATCCAGCAATGTGGCATAGAAATCGACATGAATGGTAGGCGCGTCACAGCTCGTTCCCGGTTTGACAAAACCAGGCCATCGGACGATGAACGGCACGCGCGTGCCACCCTCGTACAACATGCCTTTCCCGCCTCGCAACGGCGCGTTGTGGGTCACGCCTCTCCCACCGATCTCCCCGTATCCCCCCACGCCTCCGTTATCGGATGAGAATATGAAAACGGTATTGTCCGAAAGGTTCAATGCGTCGAGCTTTGCCATGACGCGACCGACACTTTCATCCACGCTCTGGATCATCGCAGCGTAAGTCGGATTGTGATGGCCGCCCGCGGGTGGTTTCGTTTCGAAGCGGTCGATCAAGTCCTTCTTTGCCTGATAGGGCGAATGCACACCGAAATGGGGAAGGTACAGAAAAAACGGCCTCTCTTTGTGGCGATCAATGAAATCGACCGCTTTATCGGTCAGAAAATCGGCAAGGTATGTTCCTTCCGGATACGCGACGGTCGGAGTTGTTCGAAAGTCGAAATGTTTTCCGGCGGAAACAATCGCCTCATCAAAGCCGCGTTTCGAGGGATGAAACTCGCCGGCTTGTCCGAGGTGCCATTTTCCGAAAAGTCCGGTTGCGTACCCCGCGGCCTGGAGCTGATCGGCGATGGTTTTGCGATCCAGCGGGAGATTGGTCTCATTTCGCGGCACCGCCATTTTGCGTTCTCCGGCCTTTCCACGTTCCAACGAACCGACCGTGTAAACGCCCGTTCGGGGCGGATATTGGCCGCTCATCAAAACCGCGCGTGTTGGCGCGCAATTCTGACAATTGTGATAGTTCATCAAACGCATTCCCTGTCCTGCCAACCGATCGATGCTCGGTGTTTCGTAATATCTCGATCCCATGCAGCCGACGTCTGTCCAACCGAGATCGTCGGCGAGAATGAAAACGATGTTGGGTCTGCGATCGGCTGCTCGAATGTCTAGAGCTGAAGCCAGCAGTGCGGCCAGCGCGGTTGCGGGCACAAGCAACAAACTGAAAAGGAAACGCATGCGCATCATCTTGGTTATCGTGCTCCGCGGCCGCGTGGACCAATGATCGACTCGATCGGATCTTGATCCGGAACCTTCAAATCCTGCCGCAATCGCGCCAGTTCACCCTTAAGCCGCTGCTGAACCAACGCATAAGCCGTTTGCCCATAAAAGCTCTTTAACTCCTTGGGATCCGCCTGCATGTCGAACAATTCCCAATAGTCCACATCCGGCTCATAGAAATGGACGAGCTTATAGCGGTCAGTCACGACTCCGTAATGCTTGCGCACGCTGTGCGGGCCGGGGAATTCGTAGTAGTGATAGTAGAAACTCTTGCGCCAGTCCTGAACTGCCTCCCCCTTGAGCAGCGGCACCAGACTGCGTCCCTGCATTTCCTCGGGAACCGGGAGGCCGGCGGCATCCAGAAAAGTCGCCCCGAAATCGAGATTGGAAACGAGATCATTGTTGACGCTCCCTGGTTTTGTAACTCCGGGCCACCGAACCAGCAGCGGCGTGCGAAGCGATTCTTCGAAGATCCAACGCTTGTCAAACCACCCGTGCTCACCAAGGTAAAATCCCTGGTCTGACGAGTAAACCACAATGGTGTTTTTGTCCAATCCCGTCTCCTTGAGATAATCCAGCAAGCGGCCGACGCCTTCATCGACGGACTTGATGCTCCCGAGGTAATCGTGCATGTAACGATTGTATTTCCATCGTACAAGATCCTTGCCCTGAGGATCTGCTTTGCGGAAGGCCTCGTTGCGAGGTTCGTAATAGGCGTCCCACGTTTTTTGCTGGTCGGGCGTCAGATTTGGCGGCGGCGTGAGTTTCAGGTCGCGCGCGTTCATCGTTTTTTCGATCGTCATGTCCTGATCACGCTCGGCGACGCCGCGTCCGGAATAATCGTCGAATAACGTGTCCGGCTCGGGATATTTCCGGTCCCCGTCATGACCGAGGTATTTGAGATTGGGCTCCCAAGGGCGATGCGGCGCTTTGTGCTGGCACATCAATACAAACGGTTTATCCGAGTCGCGCTGGTTCTTAAGCCAGTCAATCGCGCTGTTCGTGATGATATCCGTGGTGTAGCCCTCGTGATTGATCCGTTCGCCGTCCCGGATCATCGGCGGGTTGTAATAAACACCCTGGCCGGGAAGGATCTCCCAATAGTCAAAACCGGTCGGATCGGTGACCAGATGCCATTTGCCGATAATCGCTGTTTGGTAACCGGCCTTTTGCATCAGTTTTGGGAAGGTCATTTGGGTTCCATCAAAGCGGCTGTTGGAATTATTAAAGAAACCGTTCAGATGGTTGTATTTGCCCGTAAGAATCGTGGCCCGGCTCGGACCGCAGATCGAGTTCGGCACCAAGCAGCGATTGAAACGCATGCCCTGCTCCGCTATTCGGTCGATATTCGGCGTCTGAAGAAGCTTGGCGTCGTAGGCGCTGATCGCTTGGTAAGCGTGGTCATCGGAGAAAACGAACAGAATGTTCGGGCGAGACGGATCGGCTCCGTAGGATGGGGCGCGCTCGGGAACATACGCAAGGAGCGCGAATCCAAACACGGAAAGGAGAAGAGAGGAGCGTTTAATAGAGTTCATAGTCAGCTATTCCAAACAGTGGGATTTGTGACGGGAAGGTAAGCAGATGCGAGACGGCTTGGCGAGGAAATATCGGTCTCGCGCCAAAACCGAACTATTGCTGCAGTGTCGGCATGAGAATCGATTTCTCGAACAAGCGATTCGCATCGTCCTGGTGGAAAAACCGGTTCAAGGAGCCGGACAGCGTGCCGGTTCATCGTTGAATCGCCTGCTGAACGGGAACAAGCTGTCATCGAAATTGGCAGCGTCCGCGCTGTCACGGCTCCGTGAACCGGTCTGCACCTACACGCACCCGCGCCCAACACAGTCTTTCAATAGGAAGCCTGAGGCAGTAGGATGGTTCCCGTAAGCGACCAGCAATTCATCAACGGCATTTCAAACATCGGGAACACAAACCACCGCCCGATCCTCTTGTCCATTGGATTGAAACGATATGAGTCAGGATGCGGAATTTTAAAGGTTGGCAAACCTTTACTACGAGCCGCTCTATCGTTTTGCCTTCAGCCTTACCCGGCAAGAGAACGATGCTTGCGATCTGACGCAGCAAACATTCCTCGTTTGGGCAACCAAAGGGCATCAGTTGAAAGATAAGTCCAAAGCAAAAAGCTGGCTCTTCACGACATTGCATCGGGAGTTCTTAATGCGCCATCGCAGAATCATTCGGTTTCCGCAAATCGAGTTGGATGACGCGCGGTGCGAGATCCCCGATGTACCGCCTGCAACGGCGAATCGCCTTGATTCGGGAGCTGTGCTCGACGCGCTGGCGCGGATCGACCCGGCGTTCCGAGCGCCTGTGTCGCTATTCTACTTGGAAGATTGTCGGTACGCGGAAATTGCAGCGATTCTCGATGTTCCGTTGGGCACGGTAAAGTCGCGCATTTCCCGGGGAATATCTCAACTGCAGAACCTTTTGCGGAAAAACGAACTGAGAAGCCTTAGAAGAGAAACGAGCGGATGAGTATGGATCGGGATCAAGCCAAAAAACTGCTGATTGCTTACCGTGCCGGTTTGGACGACTCGACGGAACCTGGTATCGCGGAGGCACTTGCTCTGGCTAAATTCGACCCGGCATTCGCG
Source organism: Verrucomicrobiota bacterium (assembly GCA_027623095.1). Lineage (GTDB taxonomy): Bacteria > Verrucomicrobiota > Verrucomicrobiia > Limisphaerales > SIBE01 > JAIPJX01. The sequence continues at coordinate 24,696 of JAQBVM010000052.1, read as the reverse complement.
GATTGGCTGAGATTGCAGACCAACTTTCACTCCGATGTGCGGCGGTGTCTGCGCGCAGTACAAGCTCCGCCGGGACTGAGGAGGAGCATTCGGAAGCACCCGGTTGTTGTCGTTCGACCTATCTGGCGCCGAGCCGAGTGGATTTCGGTGGCGGCTGGGATTGTTCTGTTACTGTCGGGGATCGTCTATTCGCGATTGCAGCGATCGGAGGCAAACACGCTCGAGGCATTCCGCGCTCGCATGATCGGGTTCGCGCTTCGTGAGTATCGGATGGATATTCGCACAAGTGACCTGGCTGAGGTTCGCCGGTTTCTGGCAAAGCGAGCAGCCCCAAACGATTTCGGTCTGACAGCCGGATTAGAGTCGATTCCGGTTATGGGTGGCGGCCGCCTTTCTTGGAGAGGAAACCCTGTGGCGATGGTCTGTTTCGCTTTGCCTGAAAATGAAACGGCTTTTCTGTTCGTGGTTCATCGTGATGCTTTTAGTGAAGGAACGTTGCCGGGTGATCTACCGGAGATCAGTTCGATAAAGCGGATGACGACGGCCGAGTGGAGCCGCGGGCGGGATGTTTTCCTTCTGGCCGCTCGGGTCGTTCGAGAGGAATTTAGGAGCCTTACATCGCCGTAACTTGTATTCCCGCCTTGGAAACTCGCGGAGGGTGGGGCGGTTCGAATGAATTAGATTTTCGGTACAGAACCTGCAATCATTTGCGGCCAGAATGGTAGCGCGACGTGGACAATCGTTTGGTGGAAACTGTCGCGTTGCGGCGTTTCTTGTTTGTTTCTCGGGGTTTCTTGAAATCCCAGCGATCACGGTCCAAGTGCCGGGCACTTCAAATCCTTGGCTGGCGGGAATGCCCGATGATACGAGCTCCGGACAAAGGCCCGACTTCGATTACGCTCCCGAGCACTCGCCCGTGCCTGTCGTTGGGTTAACGCTTGTTCCAGGGGCGGCTCTAATGTTCGAGGCTTCGGGGTCGGTGAACAAGGGCCCCGGCTGGAATTTTGCGGGTCCGGACGGCGACTTGAGGGAGATTGCTGGCAAGGTCGTTGGGGGAGAACACGGAATCGCTGACCTGGTCGCGCCCAAGAATTCGTTGACCGGTGTGTTCCTGGGTCCGGACGATCCCGATTTCTCACCAACTCCGCTGGGACTGAATTTCAGTTCAGTGTTGGGCCGGGATTTTAATGAGCTCCGGCCAAAACTTAAACAGCCGTTCTTCATAGGAAACGGTCTTACGAGTTTCGAGGAGCGACAGAAGTTCCTGGTTCCGGACGGAGCGACTCGGTTGTTCTTGGGAACCATGGACGGGGTTGGATGGTACAACAATGGAGGTTCCTTCACCGTCGAGGTGCGTGTAGATCAGCCGGAAATCTCCGCCGTGGACGTCCGATTAGCGGAAGGCGATTCCGGCGAAACACAGGCGATTGTAGTAGTTGAGTTATCCAAGGTAAGTCCTGACGCAGTTTCCGTGCAATATGCGACCTCAGATAGTACAGCGATCCAAGCTGCCGACTATCGTCCACGGGCTGGAACACTCACGATTGCTGCCGGCAAGACTGCTGGAATCATCGAAGTCGCAATCCTTGGTGATACCGAATTTGAACCGGATGAGACGTTTTTCGTAAATTTTTCGAGTCCGATTAATGGAATTCTGCGCTTAAACCGGGTCGTCGTGACGGTTGTTAACGATGATGCGCAGAACTTGCCTCCGGTCGTTGTGTTGACAAGCCCCAAGAACAGCCAGATTTTTCAAGCTGGGGCCGTCGTACAGACTGTTGCAAATGCCACTGATTCGGACGGTTCCATTGCGGATGTTGAGTTTTTCGGTGACGGAAAAACGATCGGCAGGTCGTCGAACTGGCCCTACGCCGTCGAGTGGTCCGGATTGGAACCAGGCGAACACGTTGCTTTCGTTAGGGCGACCGACAACGTTGGCGTCAGTGTCTCATCCGAGCCGGTGACTTTCGTTGTCGCGAAACCCGTTCCAATCCCGCCGTCGGTCACATTGTCAACACCCGGGAATGGCGCGGTTTTTCCGACGGGTTCGAGCATCACTGTCGCGGCGCTGGCGGATGACCTTGATGGCAAAGTGGCGCGTGTCGAATTCTATTCCGATTTGGAACTCATCGGTTCACGCACGGAAATCCCTTATCAGATTCTATGGCAAAAGCCTCTGGCCGGTGACTACACCTTAACCGCGACGGCTACGGATGATGCGGGCTTGATCGCGACGTCAAATCCCGTCGTAGTTAGAGTCCGAGATCTTTCGGGTGATGTCGCCATCGTGCGGCCCGTCGATGACGGGGAGGTGGCCGCGATTGAGGAACACCTGTCTGAATTAGGATTCAGCGCGCGACTCTTTCATCCCGAAGAAATCACCTTCGAATTGCTCCGCAGCCGCAAACTGATCATTTGGAGTGATGTTGGACGGACGGTTCGGTCATTAAGTGAAAAGAGTCTATCCGCGCTAACTGAATCGTTTGCTTCAGGGATTCCAGTGTATCTTATCGGTGAGAACATAGCGTCGGCAGCCAGCCATTTGAACGCCAAGGCCGAATTGGAGTGGTCCAGTATCACGCATCTAAGGCCGTCCTCCAAGGCGGAAGGGAACGGATCTGTTGAGTTTCCAACTACGGATCTTAGCCATCCGGTCATCGCAGGACGATTCGGCCTTGTTGATCCCTTTGATTATCCGGCGGTTGCCGGTCTGGCAACCATCTCCGACCTTGCGGCTGAGGTTTTGGGCCGTTCTGGAAATGCCGACATGCTCGTGTCCTATCCGGCTCAAATCGAAGAAGACTGGGGCGGACCCAGATCGATCACACAAAGTTTTCCGGTTGATTCGATCGATGACCCAGGTTCAAAAATAGAGATCAAGGAACTTTTTCAAAACGCGGCGTGCTGGCTCGTGCGCTGTGCGGTTTGGTGAACGTCTGGCTGGAAGCGAGCGCTCCCGATGGGATCACCAAGACTGGAGAGTCACTTTCGTATTCAGTGAGAATCGTCCATAGCGGCGAATGTGAGGCTACGGGAGTTGTCGTCACGCACACCCTTCCAGTCGGAGTGTTATTTGTCGGCGCGGAGTCCGACCAAGGTGAGTGGGATCGGAACGATCGTGTTCTGAGTTTTCATTTGGGGAGGCTGGCAAAGGCGTCTCAAACGGAAATCCGTGTAACGCTTCTTCCCGTTACCGCTGGAGAACTTTCGATCCGAGTTGCGGCTCGAATCAACGGCCCCGAGGTGACTCTGGCGGATAATTCCGTTAACCTTGTGATATCGCCACTGGGTGCCAACTTGCCTTCCCTAAGCATCGATCTTTCTCCACGAGGCGAATTCGAATTGCGACTGATTGGAGGGGAGGGGCTGAGATATGACATCGAGACTTCTTCGAATTTCGAAGTCTGGGATAAAGCGGCGGAGGCGGAGGGCGGTTTATGGTCAAAGTCGCTGAACGATTTTGCGAGTGGCATGCTTCGATCACGGTTTTTCCGGGCTGTCGAGCGGTAGGTGCTGGGCAACGGCGTGTTTCGCGCCGTGGTTAATGCGTTATTCGCAACTTACACATTTGCAAAGACATTCAAATCAAACCGATTGGGTCTAGGCTGATTGAACTCAGAACTCTGACGGGGAATAATTTCTTCAATTTTTTTGTGGCACTTTTCAATTCCTTTGATAAATTCACCCGCTCTCAGATGGGCTTCTGTGTGTTTTGAATACAGGAAGAGACGTGTGAGGGAGATACGGTGACTAAAGAACAGTGAACAAGAAGAAACAGAGCTTAAAGAAGAGTACTGAGGACGTTTCAGCCCGGTCAAAGTCTATCGGTGCCGCGACTGCGGCAGCGATCCTGGGGATCGGAGGCTCGGGAATAGCTAGAAACGGACTGCCTAAAATCAAGGCAGAATGGACGAAATACTACGATAATCTGCTCGAGTTACGAGATCGACTGATGGAGCAGATGAGTGGTTTGGCCAAAGAATCCGCCCAGGAAATGCCGGGATACAGCCTGCACATGGCGGATTCCGGGACGGACAATTTCGACCGCGATTTTGCATTGAGCCTCCTTTCCGCGGATCAGGATGCGATCTACGAGATAGAGGAAGCCTTGAAGCGCATCGAGAGAAGCACTTATGGAACTTGCGAACTGACAGGCAAGTCGATTCCGAAAGCGCGGTTGGATGCGATTCCCTGGACCCGATTTACGGTCGAGGCACAGGCGCAACTCGAGCGGGACGGCGCTTTGAGACAGCGAAGACTCGGTGCGCTGGGAACGGTGGACAGCACTGGGGCGTCCGAATCTGAGGATGACGACGAACCCGACGAAAAACCATCGAAAGAGAAGGAATAGTTCATGCCGAGAGAGATCGTAACTTTGGAATGTACGGAAGCGCGCAAGGAGGGCAAACCTCCGTCGCGGTATATGACGTCTCGCAACAAGAAACTTCAGCCCGAGAAAATTGAAATGAAGAAGTTTAACCCCTTTCTTCGACGTCATACCATGCACCGTGAAATTAAGTAAATAGTATGCCTCGCAAGACAAATACGGATAAATCGTCCAAAGACCGCCAAGGCCGCGGAAGAACAGGGAGCACGGAGGTGCGCACGCCGCGTCCCAAGCCGAAGATCGATTTCGCAATTGATTCTCTGGATTACAAGAATGTAAATCTTTTGAGGCAGTTCGTCACCGACCAGGGTAGGATTTTGCCGCGGAAATACACAGGACTCCCCGCGCATTATCAGCGGCGCTTAAACCGGTCCGTGAAGCGGGCGCGCCAGATGCTCCTGATGAAGTAGGAACCATTCGAACGATAGATTTTTGACCGGAATTCGGTTGATTGAGGGAATCTTTATTCCCTCTTTTTCTTTTTGTGGGCTAGTCGTCAATCATAACCGGGTTCTTAATCGTTCTCTTTCTTTTCGATATGCCAGGTTTCTCAGTGTAAAGGATGACTTGCGTGGAACTTACAGAAGCATTTCTCGCCAAAATTGCCGGTTGGGAAGTCATGAAACAAGCCCGCGGTTTGGTCGAGAGAAATCAGGTGATCGAGTCGAACTGGTCGCCCCCAATTCTAATGGGAATTGTCCAAGAAGGTTCCGTTTCATACAAGGCGGGCTTGGCGGTTCGGGGAACCATCGACATCGACAACCTGTGCAGTTGCCGGGCTTCCCGCCAGCGCGGAATCATTTGCGCCCACTCCGTCTCCGTGGGATTGCACTACCTCAAAGCGGGCGCTTCGGCGATCGCGACACCGGTTTCACGAAAGCATTCGGTCGCAAACAACGGATTGAGAACTGTTGTGACCGAAAGACCATTGAAATTACCCGGGCGCTCCGGAAAACAACTTCTTCGGGCTGCTGATGGACAATACGGCACGTCCGCACAGATCCATGTCATTATTCCCCCTAACTTCACCAAATCGATAGAGAGGGGATCGGCAACGATCTGTTTCGAGGCGGTTTGGAACCGGGGCAAATCGCCGCTCGACGCGCTGCCGGAAAACGAACCCTTCACATTCTCAGAACAGGATTTGGAACTTCTGGACTTTATCGAAGTGCTTGCGGATGGGGAGACACCCGGAATGCTTTCGCTGAACGCCGAAGCATTCTCCGAACTGCTGGCTCGATTGGTTGATCATCCACGTGTTGCTCTAGGGCGTTCTCACGCGCTTACGGTGGCGTCCACTCCGAAGCGGTTTTCTTTGACGGCGACGCTCGGTGAAAGGGGTGAAATCACGTGTCAAATGGCGAACCGTTTTGTGACCGGAATGTTGATTCCCGGCCGGGTGCTTTGGGTCTTCGATAACGAAGGATTTTACCCTTTGAATTTGCCGGAGAGCGTTCTGGGGATTCTTCAGGGTCCCGTTTGCTTCGGGCGAGAACGGGTGCCCCAATTCCTTAGCCAAGACTGGGAACGGTTGCGGGAATGTTGCGATTTGACAGCAAATTTCAAGATGGAGGACTTTTTTTTCGAATCGTTGTCTCCCAGGTTTCAACTGCACTTGGTTGGGGGGCTCGCCCGCTTGGAGGCCCGGCTTGACTGCGTGTATGGCGAACGAGTTTATGCATTGGGTTTTCCGGAACAGAGCGCTTCTTTTTGGATCGCGGATCCGGTTTCATCGACGCGCTATTCGACACGGGATTTGCTGAGCGAACGGCAGGCTGTTGAATTGATGCGGCAAAGCGGCTTTTCCAGGCCGAATGATCAGGGAAAATTCCAACTGTTTGGCGAGAACGCAGTCCTGAGTTTCTTTGCGCGCCAATATCGCGAAATCGAGAAGAAGTGGGCAGTGACGCTGGAGGAACGCTTGGAGAGAAGCACCCAGCGGAACCTTGAGCGGATTGAACCGCAGCTTCGAGTCGCTTCCTCCGGAGAACAATGGTTCGATCTGAGCGTCTCGTTCTCGTCGCAGGGCGGGGAACGGTTTTCGTCCGCGGATATTCAGCGGCTGATTCTCTCCGGCCAAAACCATGTGCGACTAAAGAATGGCCGGGTCGGCCTTCTGGATACCGGCGCGGTCGAAGAATTGCAGGAAGTTCTTCTGGACTGTTCCCCAGCGCAGGACGCGCGTGGATATCGAATTCAGAATGCGCAAGCCGGGTTCCTCGAATCCACGATTCGAGAGCGGACACCTTGGAAGATGGAGGCTTCGGGCGAATGGGATGGGGCAGTCGCCATGTTGTCCGGTACGGTGAAATTCACTGTGCCAGACTTAGGCGGCCTCGATAAGCTACTGCGATCGTATCAGCGAGATGGCGTGGCCTGGCTCTCGTTTATTCGGAAGAACAACTTCGGTGGAATCCTCGCTGACGAAATGGGGCTGGGAAAAACGGTGCAAACTTTGGCGTTCTTGAAGGCGATCCGAGCATCTCCAGAATTCGCGGTGCGGGGACCGTCACTTGTCCTTTGCCCGACGAGCCTGGTTCACAATTGGGTGGACGAAGTTCAGAAATTCACTCCAGACCTCAAAGTGCTCGCTATTCATGGGCCGCAGCGAGGCGCGTTGTTCGATCAAATCGAATCCACCGATCTCGTTGTGACCAGTTACGCGTTGATCCGTCGTGACGCGGATGTGTATCGGCAAATCGAATTCGATTCGGTCATTCTGGATGAGGCGCAGCACATCAAGAACCGCCAGACTCAGAACGCGCAAGCGGTGAAATCGATTCGTTCGCGCCACAGATTGGTGCTCACCGGCACGCCGCTCGAGAATTCCGTTCTGGATCTCTGGTCCATCTTTGATTTTCTCATGCCCGGTTATCTGGGTTCGGCGGCCGATTTTAAAGAGCGGTATGAGATTCCGATCGTTCGTGACAAGGACCGTTCCGTCCAGTCCCGGCTGGCGCGCCGGATCAGGCCTTTTTTGCTGCGCCGCCTCAAACGCGATGTGGCCAAGGAACTGCCCGAAAAGATCGAAAATGTTTCATTCTGCGAATTGAATGCGGAACAGCGGCAGGTCTATCAACAAGTGTTGGAGACCGGACGACGGGAAATTCTGGATGCGGCAGGCCCTCGCGAGATTCAAAAGAGCCGGATGATCGTGTTGAACACACTCCTGCGTCTTCGCCAAATCTGCTGCGACGTGCGGTTGCTCGGGTTGGAGAACGATTCGGCGAGTAGCCTGTCAGGAAAACTTGAGCTCTTTCACGAGCTCCTGGACGAAGCCATTGACGGCGGCCACCGAGTTCTCGTGTTCAGCCAGTTTGTCAGCATGCTGACATTGATCAGAGAGCGTTTGAATGCGGCCTCAATCGATTACTGCTACCTGGATGGAAAGGTCGTGAATCGGGGAGAAGTTGTGGAACGTTTTCAGAAAAGTGCCGGCATTCCCTTATTCTTGATCAGCCTCAAGGCGGGCGGCGTCGGGCTCAATCTAACCGGCGCCGACACTGTGATTCATTTTGACCCGTGGTGGAATCCGGCAGTCGAGGATCAAGCGAGCGATCGGGCCCATCGAATCGGTCAAACTCGCGTCGTGACAGTTTACAAATTGATCGCGCGAGGCACCGTTGAAGAGAAGATTCTAAATCTCCAGAACCGGAAACGAGCTGTGGTGGGAGGTATTTTGGCGGGCGAAGAACAGGCGGCCGAATCGCTTACTTGGGAAGAAATTCAAGAACTGCTGGCATGAACCGGAAGCGGACTCCGTTCAACTGTGGCGGCGCTCTGCCCCGAAAAACAGAACGTCTGCGAGGGCGCTTCCTGTGAGGCGGATTTGACCTGAATGTGCGACGCTCCCGCACTGGTGAGCCGGTCGCTCACCGCCGAGTGCGCAAGTTCCGGGCTATTACAATCGCGGCTGAGATGTCCCAGGAACAGATGCTGAAGTTCGCTTGAGATGATCTGCTCGGCGACGGAGGCAGCCGCATCGTTCGAAAGATGCCCGTGCCGACTCAGAATTCGCTGTTTGACACTCCACGGTCTTTTCGAATCGTCCTGAAGCATTTTCACGTCGTGATTTGCCTCAAGCAGAAGGGCCGTGGCGGTGCGCACCCGCTCGAGCACAAGTTTCGTGGCATGTCCCAGGTCCGTCAGAAAACCGAACCGGGCGAATGCGGTATGCACGAGGAATCCGACCGGATCGTAAGCATCGTGGGGAATGCTGAAGCTGTCCACAGTCATCTCTCCCACATCAAATGTGGTTCCCGTCTCGAAAATTCGAAATTCAACGGAATTCTGAAGTTGTTGTTCCAGCGCCTCTTTCGTAAGCCGATTACAGTAAACGGGAATCTTCAGTTTTGAGGATAGGGCCGCCAAGCCTTGAACATGATCGATGTGTTCATGTGTGATCAGAATGCCAGTCAACGTTTCCGGAGATCTGCCTATCGAGGCGAGCCGCTGACGAATCTGGCGCCCGCTAAATCCCGCGTCGATGAGCACTCGTGTGTCTCCAGATTCCAAATAGGAACAGTTTCCGCCAGATCCACTACCAAGAATTGTTAGCCGAGCCGCCACAGAATTTGACGTTACGTGCGGGGAGATTCGTGGGCAACTGTTAAGTTCCAGCGCGTGAAAACAGCCGATTGGACCTGTTTTTTCGGCATAAAAGCATTCACCATGCCGAGTTTTGCTTGAGGTATTCGTGCGCCTCTGTAGAATGTCGAACAATGGCACAAGGCCTACATCTTTCTCAGAGAATGGCGCTCTCGCAAGTTTTGGCGCCTCAGCTTCAGCAGTCGCTGGCACTCTTGCAGGCGCCGACACTGGAACTTAAGGCTCTTATCGAACAGGAGCTCCAGCAGAATCCCGTTCTTGAGGAGTCGATGACGGGAGATCTTGAACAGGACGAGAAAGAGGGGCGGGAGGGCGAGCAGGGAGTCGATTCAGCGGATCCAGCGGAACCTCCCGCCGATCTTGTGGGCGACGCGAATACTTCCGAGTCGTCGAATGATCCTGTTGACGATTTTCAAGCCGAATTCGATCGGTTGGTGCAGGTTGATCAAGATTGGCGGGATCATTTTTCGCAATCTAATGCGCCGATGCGCCAGAGCCAGGAAGACGAAGAACGGCGGCAGTTCATGTTCGATTCTCTCGTTGCGGGAACGTCGCTGCAAGAGCACCTGTTGGAACAGGTGCGTTTGTCGGATATGACTCCCGACCAGCGGCAGGTGGCGGAGATGATTATTGGAAACATCGACGATTACGGTTTTCTTCAGGCGGGAATCGACGAACTTGCGTTTTCGACGAATATTCCGGCCGAAAAAGTGTTGGAGGTGTTAAAGATTGTTCAGACATTCCATCCACCCGGAGTCGGCGCGCGAAATATCCGGGAATGTCTGCTGTTGCAACTCGAACGTTCGGAGAAGACCGACTCGATCGAATACCGAATTATCGATCAATATATGGAAGCGTTGGGGAAAAGGCGTTTGCCGGAGATTTCGCGAGGGCTCGGTCTTTCCGTCGAACAGGTTCAGGATGGCGTCGAAAGGATCGCTAACTTGGAACCGAGACCGGGACGCGATTTCCTGCCGGACAATCAGCAATACATTCTTCCGGAGATTTTCATTCAGAAATTGGGCGATGATTATGTGGTGACAAACAACAATGAACAGATTCCCCACTTGAGAATCAGCAATACTTACAAGGATCTGATGTCCCAGGCCAGCAGCAACGGCGAGGTCAGGGAGTATATTCGAGATAAGATTCGGGCTGGAAAGTTCCTCATCAAAAGTCTGCACCAGCGCCAACAGACGATTCTGAATATCGCGAACGAGATTGTGGTCCGCCAACGCGATTTTTTGGATAAGGGGGTGGCGCATCTCAAACCGTTGACAATGGTTCAGGTTGCGGAAGTCGTGGGTGTTCACGAAACAACTGTCAGCCGCGCCGTGTCTGGGAAATATATGGAAACGCCCCAAGGTGTTTTCGAGATGAAGTATTTCTTCACGTCTGGAATTCGAACCGCAAGTGGTGTGGGAATGTCCAATACCAGCGTAAAGGATATGATCTCTGAAATGATCAACAAAGAGGATACATCTAAGCCTCTTTCAGACGAAGAGATCGTAAAGATCTTATCCCAAAAGGGCATTGTAATCGCGAGGAGGACCGTGGCAAAATATCGATCTGAATTGAATATTCTCCCGTCCCACTTGCGAAAAGTCTATTAACCCCCTCAGAATATTGGCTGCGGTCTCGCATAGTTCCGCAGTTTCTCGTTTTTGAGCTGGTACAACGGGTGCTCTTTTCAAAATCGACAGACTTGATTGTAAGTCCGTCGTTTACTCAAGCGAGGCGGCTCCGGATGGAGTCGCCTTCTTTGAGAATCCAGTTTTCGGTTCGGATGGCCTCCATTCGAATTCACACACGCATTGGGCCCATGAACCGGAGCAGTTTGCACGTAGTCCCGCCTTCAGGCGGTTCCGGCCGGGTGAAGCCGGAACTACATACAGGTTCATGGGAAGAATTAGGGCTTAAGTTTCACTTCGGAACGTCGATTCTCATAATAGCAGGGCTCAGCGTGGGCTCAGGAAGAGCAGGCGGCGTTCGCTTTCAGTGCGGCGCCACCTGCTCTATTTTTTCCAGTGAGGTGCTATCTCGATTAGCTTCCCCGAATGTATTCCCACAGGCCCGGAGGTCCTTATTCTGGACTATTCAGTTCCGGCTTCCGGCGGTGTGAGGGCGAAATCCGGCTGAAGCCGGAACTCCGTACCGTTCGCGTGCGGCGCTTGGCACCAAAATAAGTCTTCCCGCGCGGGCTGAAATTCTTTGTGAGTGACTTTCCTAATTGACCGTTAGACAGTCGATTAATCGAGAATGAGTAACAAAACTCCAGTTTCACGAAGCGGGCGCTTTGCTTCGGAACCCGACGCGTCGGTTGCTGAATTCTCCGAATCCGTCTCGTTCGATTGGCGGCTTTGGCGCCACGATCTGCTGGGATCGATGGCGCACGCATCGATGCTGCGGAGAATCGGGCTCATCACGAAAGCCGAGGAGAAAGCGATCGTCCGCGGATTGGAAGCCATCGGCAAGGAGATCGCTGAGGGAAAGTTCCGGTGGAAACCCGAGCTGGAAGATGTTCACATGAACATTGAGGCGGAACTCACACGAAGGGTCCCCGCCGGCGCGAAGCTTCACACCGGCCGTTCTCGAAATGATCAGGTGGCTCTCGATATGCGGCTCTGGCTTCGGGAACGAACAATCGAAGTAACGGGAGACCTGCGCCGCCTTCAGCAGGCTCTAGTGAATCTCGCGTTGAAATACGACACGGTGGTGATTCCCGGCTACACGCACTTGCAGCGGGCGCAACCTGTATATTTCGCCCATCACATGCTGGCGTACGTCGAAATGTTCGAACGGGATCACGAGCGTCTGATCGACTGTTTTCGCAGAATCAATGTTTGCCCTCTCGGCAGCGGAGCTCTGGCCGGATCGACACTTCCGCTTGATCGGAAGTTTGTGGCCGAACTTCTCGGTTTCGTCGATTCGAAAGGGAATGCGCGTCTTTCCCAGAACTCGATGGATGCGGTGAGCGATCGCGATTTCGTGATTGAGTTCTGCAGCGCCGGAGCGTTGATCGCGATGCACCTTTCACGGTTATCGGAAGATCTCATTCTTTGGGCGGGCGCCGAGTTCGGGTTCATTTCGATTTCAGACGCCTACACAACCGGCTCTTCTATGATGCCGCAGAAACGCAACCCCGATATCGCCGAGTTAACGCGCGGAAAAACGGGCCGGGTGTTTGGCAACCTCATGTCCGTGCTGACTCTCTTGAAAGGCCTTCCGATGACCTACAACCGGGATCTGCAAGAGGACAAGGAACGGCTGTTTGATACGTCCGACACGGTTCTGGCGACGGTCCGCATGATGACCGGCATGTTAGGCCATGTTTCGGTGAATTCAAACGCATGTTCCGCCGCTGCTGGCGATCCGGCCTTGATCGCGACCGATCTGGCGGATTATCTGGTGCGGAAAGGGGTCGCGTTTCGAGGCGCGCATCATTCGGTTGGCCGGCTTGTCGCGCTGTCCGAGGAGCGAGGGAAACCCTTAAACCAATTATCGATCGATGAATTTCGGTCGATCGATGCTCATTTCCAGCCGGATGTTCTGGAGTTGTTCGATTTGAAGCGGGCCTTGGCGCGGCGTTCAATCATTGGAGCCCCTGGAACTGCGGAGGTTAAGAGACAATTAGCCCGGTGGCGACGAATTCTCAAGACCAAGAGGTAATACGGCTCTTGCACGGCGTCTCGCGCTCTTTCTACCTGACGGTTCGAGTGCTTCCGCATGCGGTGCGATCTCAGATCGGCCTTGCCTATTTGCTGGCCCGCGCGGCCGATACGATTGCGGACACGGATGCGGCTCCCCTTGAAGAGCGTCTGCACGCACTTGACCGGCTTCGAGAGAGGATTCTCGATCCCAAGAAACCCCCGCCCGATTTGAAGCGGTTTGTTGCGGAAGGACAGAAGAATACGGCGAAACAACCGCCGACTTCCGAGCCATCACCACATTCTCGATCCGTCGAGGGTCGTTCACCCACGCCTTCCGAAGCCGATTTGCTGGCACATATTCAGGGAGTACTGAGAATCCTTGATGAATTTCCCATTGAGGACCAAAACCTCATCCGCGCCGTTCTCTCGACGATCACGAGTGGTCAGGAGCTCGATTTGCAGAGATTCGGCCGCGTCGCACCCGGAAACGTCGTCGCTCTCGAGAACGATGTCGATTTGGACGATTACACTTACCGGGTCGCGGGATGCGTTGGCGAATTCTGGACGAAGCTCTGCCGCGGGCGGTTGTTTCCACACGAAAAAATTGATAATGCGGTGTTCCTAAGGAATGGTATTCGATTCGGCAAAGGTCTCCAGCTTGTAAACGTCCTCCGAGACCTCCCGCGCGATTTGCGGCTTGGGCGTTGTTATCTCCCTCTCGACCGGCTGGCGCTATTGGGAGTTGCCCCTGCGGAGCTCTTGGACAGGCAACTCGAGCCCAAAATTCGAAGCTTGTATGACACTTATCTCGATCGGGCGCGGGAACACCTCCGAGCAGGATGGGACTATACGCTCGCAATTCCTTATCGGTGCGTAAGGCTTCGCCTAGCCTGCGCTTGGCCAATCTTGATTGGAATGCAAACACTTGCAAAACTGGGTTCTCGTCCATGTCTCGATCCGGAATTATTAGTCAAGGTTAGCCGGAGCGAACTGCGCTCGCTCATCATCAGATCCTCTATAACTTATCCGTTACCCTGGATATGGAAGAACCTGTGCCACAATGCGGAAACTTCGCCTTCGAAACCGATTGCTTCAAAGGGAATCTTTCAGTAAAGAACCGGTATGAATATCTCCAAGTTACTTTTGGCCGGATGCTTGACAGGCATGAGTTTCATCAGTGCGTCCGCGCAACCACTGAGTTCGTCGGAGCAGGACAAAGCGATTGAACTCTTGCGCCAGAAGATCGCTGAAGAAAGGGCCAAGCCGGCCATTAAGCCGACGCCGAATGCGGCAATGCCCGAGGTCACGAATGGTCAAAACAGGAGCTCCGCCGGAGCGCCTGCCGCGCCTCCGGCGGACCCGGCCTCTTACCAGAACGCGTTGGACGCACTGCGCGAATCTCTTGCGAGCTCGCGGCAGGCTACCAAAGCAACGCCAGCGCCTGCTCCCGCTCCCGCTCCCGCTCCCGCTCCCGCTCCCAGCGCTCCGGCGCCGATGGCTCACTCTGAAACCGGCGAGAACGCGTTGAACGCGGTGAGGGCGGCTCTGAGCGCTCAAAGGCAGGTTGTTGCGAAGCCGGTCCCCGCTGCTCCGCGCGTAGAGGCGCCGATGGCTGCGGTTACCGCGCCTGCCAAGGCAGATGCTCGGCCGGAAGTTTCCGCTCCCGCGGTGCAGTCGGTTGTGGCGGTGGTCGCGCCGCAACCCTCCGGCCCCAAATCAAAGCAGCAGCGATTGATGGAACTTTTGCAGCTCTACAGAACCGATCAGGTCACACCGCTCGAATACCACGGCCAACGGGCCACGATTATCGCCGAACCTTAAGCGCCGCGCATGCATAGTTTTCGATATGTCCACGGGCGCTTGCATTGCGAGGATGTCGCGATTGAATCCCTGGTGAAACGTCATGGCACACCATTGTATGTGTATTCTCACGAAACGCTGAGCCGCCATTTCGAGAAACTGGATGAAGCGCTTCGTCCGCTGGATCATCTCATTTGCTTCGCGGTCAAAGCCAATTCGAACCTCGCCGTGCTTCGTACGCTGAGCCGGAAAGGCAGTGGTTTCGATATCGTCAGCGAAGGCGAATTGCGGCGCGTCATTGCTGCGGGAGGTGATCCGAGAAAATGTGTTTTTGCGGGTGTCGGGAAGACGGAGAGCGAAATCGCGTACGCGTTGAAGCAGGGGATATACGCGTTCAACGTCGAAAGCGAACCAGAGTTGAAACGGATTAACCAGGTCGCGGCAAAGTTAAAAAAGACGGCTCCGATTGCTCTGCGCGTCAATCCGAACGTGGATGCGCACACGCACGCCAAGATCACAACTGGAACGTACGAAAACAAATTTGGCGTCGCCTTCGAGCAGGTTGAACGAATTTATGCCCGGGCGCGCGCCTTGCGAAACGTTCGATTGCGCGGGCTGCAGATGCATATCGGCTCGCAGCTCACCGAGGTCAAACCGTTTGCGGACGCGGTACGCAAAGTCGTCCCTCTGGCCGCGAAATTGGCAAAGCGCTACGGTTTCGAATTCTTCAGCATCGGAGGTGGCCTCGGTATTGTTTACCAACCGGCGTTAGCTAGCGGAGACGAGACGTGGTGGAAATCTCCCCCCGCCCGGAAAATGCTCACACCCTCGAAATACGCGGACGAATTGATCCCACTGCTCAAGCCGTTGGGTCTCAAAATCTTGATCGAACCGGGCCGGTTCATTGCTGGGAATTCCGGAATCCTTGTCACGCGCGTCGAGTATGTAAAGCAGACCGGCAAGAAGAATTTTGTGATTGTCGATGCGGCAATGAACGATTTGGTGCGCCCCGCAATGTACGATTCCTACCACGAAATCGTCCCGATGAAACAGGCAAATGGAAAGCTAGTGTCCTCGGATGTTGTGGGTCCAATTTGCGAATCGGGTGATACATTTTGCAAAGACAGAATGTTGCCTCGAAGTGTCGAGGGGGATTACCTGGCGCTGCTGAGTGCCGGCGCTTACGGTTCAGCCATGGGCTCGACTTACAACACTCGGCCGTTGGCGGCCGAAGTTTTGGTGAGGGGCAAACGATCGGAGCTGGTTCGGCAACGGCAACCGATCGAAATGGTCTGGGCCGGTGAAACAGTGCCGGCCTGGCTTTAGATTTGACGGAATAGGCATGCTTGAATCGTATCCACCGCGTCATGTAGCAAGACGGTTCACGTGAAGCCTGATTCTGAAATAGGCCTGCCTCCCTGTTTGGTGACCGTATTCGAACTCCCCAAATGGGTTCCTTGGGAAAGATTTCTTGGGCCATACGATTGGCGCCCCGAGAATCAACTCGGCTGTGTCGCAAGCCGAATGCCGTTCGCAGACGCCGCCGATGTCAGCGCCCGCCTTCGAGGTGTGATTCTGGATGGACGCCGAATCCGAGTCATCTGCGAACCCGAAGTAAAGCGCCCGCTCATGCGCAAGGCGCTGTTGCTGGAAGCCCGGCGCATGCGGGAGAAAACAAAAGCGTTTCGGAGGAAAGGTGTCCGGATCGACAGTGGCACCCGCTTGTTCGTAACCCCCGAGGATCTCGCGATGAAGCTTGCGAAAAGAGCCGAAAACAAATCGGTTGTCGATGGTTTCTGCGGTTTGGGTGGCAACGCCATAGCATTCGCCCGCTGCGGATGCCGGGTGAACGCCATCGAGATAGACCGCCGAACTCTTGGCATGGCGGCGCACAACGCCGCAGTCTATGGAGTTTCCATTCAGTTCCGAATTGGAAACATCGTCGAGATCATTTCCGAGATGAGCGGGGATCTACTCTGGTTAGATCCACCCTGGGGCGAGCTGACCCGGCGCCCATGCGTTTTCGACGAACTGCCAGGGCTTGAGGCTATATTGAAAAAGCTCAAGCCGGGCGCCTTTAAACAAATATGGATCAAGCTGCCACCCACGATAGACACTGCCACTCTTCCTGACTGCTGCTTCGAACCAGTGTTTGGCGAAGGCCAAGGCGATCGGCACCGCATCAAGTTCATCTGGGCTCGAATCAAATAAAGCCCTTCGGTTTGGCGATCACCATCTATCATTATCCCACCCGAGCCTCGGAATGGAGTCCTGTAGCAGCGGGCTCGCAGAGGACTGTGGACTCTGGCTCACGCAGATGCGGCTAAATCATACCCGACATTTTTCTTCCGATCCAATAAACGGCGAGCAGCATCACGAGGGTTCCTCCCCACCACGGATCGCTCCAGAGCAGAATTCTTCGTTCGATCGGTTTTGCTTCAGGCAGGAGGGAGACTCTTTCAACGATTTCATCCGCGGAATCGATGGTGCCGCTGGCACCGCCAGTGATTGCCGCGATTTCCCGGAGAATATCTGTATTGATTGGCTGGCCTTGCTTCTCGCGTTGCGGTTGGGAAACGAGAATTTGGGTCGTTAATTGGCGTCCGTGCTGATCGGCTCGAATCTCAATTGCGTGGTTTCCGCCTTCTTGCGGAGTAAAAGTCGAGGTGAAGACACCCCAGCCTCCTTCCAATCCGGAGAGCTCCAAATGCTCGCTGCGGCCGGACGGAGTTGTGATTCTCCCCACAACGGGGCCGGATTCGACAGGGAAACCAGCCGCGTCCGACACGGTCGCTTGAAGGAAAACAGAATCGCCGACCTGCGGTGTTTCCGGACTATAGGTCAATCGAATGCCTTCCTTTTCCGAAAGGTGGCGCTGATGCGCCATCCACCGGACGACTTGACTCCAGAAGCGGTAATGGAATTTGTCTTCAACGCCTCTTCGCCAGCGCCAAGCGCTGTCGGTTCCCATGAACAAGACTTTTCCGTTCCCTTGAGACCGCGTAACCAGCAACGGAATCCGGCCCCATGAATTCCTTAGAGACGAATGAACCGCGAGAACCTCGGAACCCGGCCTGCTTTTTTCAACCGCTGACGACCAAAAGAAGCCCGGCAAATATTTCCAGATCTCGTCGTTTCGATCCGGATCGGCGTCGAATCGGGTCAGCAAATGTGTCTTTCCCACCGTCGAGAGCAGCAGCGTGGACTCGTTTTGAAGACCCACGCCCCCAGATTTCTCCGAATCGAGGATCACGGGGTATAACTCCTCCAAGGGGCTGTTCCGAAACGTCAACTGCCGGCCCCTGCGACCGGGGAGAAAAACAAGGCCGCTCGCCTGTTGTTCGACCAGCCCTTTGATAAGTTCAACATCCTTCTCGCTCAATTCCCCGTCGCCGATGCCGACGTCGCCGAGAAAAACCACGTCGTAACGGGAGATCGTTTCTTTGCTTCCGGGAAAGGCAGGCAAATAGTCTCTGCCGCCGCCCATCGAGATTCCGGGATGAAACAGCACGGCGTTCATTTCAACTCCCGGATCTCGTTCCAGCGCATTGCGAAGGTAGCGGTATTCCCAGCGTGGAAAAGAATCGACGACAAGAACCTTTAGAGTTTCAAGGCGGACGCCTACGCGAAATTCCTTCTCATTGTTTTCGGGAAGACTTTCGCCGGGTTCCAAGGGAATCCGGAGGGTAAGATCGCGATCCCCCACCGTCCGCGGATACCAGACGACCGATTCCTGCAGCGATCCCAAGGCGGGAATCGTCACTTCTTTTTTTGTCTCTTCGCGTGTTCCATCCAGCAATGAAACCACGGTTTTGACCTCGCGCGGCAAGTGATTCTGTATCCGGAACGGGATCAAGATCTGCTCGCCAAACAATCCATACGCCGGCGCGGAGACACTTTCCAGCGCCAGATCGGGAGCCGGTGATTCGCGGCCCACCGCGATGGTGAAGATCGGAATATTATCCGAACGAAATCGAGTGGCGGTTCCAATGGGAGACTTGCCCATGTTCCAATCGCCGTCGCTCAATACGAGAACCGCTTTCAGATTGCGCTGGCGCTGCAGCACGAACTCCAGGGCGCCGTTGAGATCCGTGCCTTCTTCTGGGATCGCGGCCGTGG
Source organism: Verrucomicrobiota bacterium (assembly GCA_027623095.1). Taxonomy (GTDB): domain Bacteria; phylum Verrucomicrobiota; class Verrucomicrobiia; order Limisphaerales; family SIBE01; genus JAIPJX01. The sequence goes on along the minus strand of JAQBVM010000052.1, from coordinate 6,132 downwards.
CGTTTGTGTTCGAGGGGGGCGCCGCAAACACTTCGATGCTCAGTTTGGCGCCCTGCTCCAGAGGCGTCCATCGATTCGATACGTTCGCCCGCTCCAGCCAATCCGCACGGGAGATAACCGCGTTCGAAAGGACGATATCCTTGGTGAGCATGCTTCGGGAAGCATCGGTGAGAATGAGCACTTCGGGGATTTCTGTTTTCTGAACTTCCCGGACGAATTCCGGTCGCAACAGAGTGAATCCGAGAAGAAGGATTAGAATGAACCGAAGAGACTCGAGGAATGCCACCGGCTTTCGGCGTCCGCTGCGCCGCCAATTCGCAAGACATAACCAGGCGGCGACGGCAATGATCGCCAATCCGAATAACACGACGGGAACTGAGGCGGCGAGAGACCAGCGAGTCATGCGTTTGTTCCTTGCGCCGCGACGATCACCGGCGCGCCGCTCGATCGCGCCGCGCCGTGTTGAGGATTGGCCGATTTCGGCGGCAGGATAAGTGCTCCTTCAACCAGGAGGAAAAGCAGCATCCCGAAGACAAAGAACCTCCAGAACTCTCCTTGAAGGCGGTCGGTTCTCCTGCGGCCCTCTTGAAACATCTGAAATGGCAAGGTTCCAAAAAGTTTCTCCGCCTCTGTGGCGGATACAAGTTCGAGATCGTCTTCCGCCGCCGGACGGTTCATGGCAACGAGCCGGTCTCCCGCTTGATAAACCCCGGCTTCGAACGCAATCTCCTTGGAAGATTCCGAGTCCACGGAACGCCACTCCGCGGCGAGTTCGTTCCGCGGCATCTCGCCGCACTCGTATGATGAAACGGGTATCAAGCGCCTGCTCCCCTCGTGCAACAACCGTTGCAACATCGGAACCAGGACATAACCGTCCGCCAAACTGGACCACTGATTGTCCGGCACGGAAGCGCAGAAGAACATCTCGCCCCGCCCAAGCGCCGTTCTTGTTAGAAACGCGGATCCATCGGTGAACGTTGCCAAAACGTTCTTCTCGCCCTGGATGGTCTGCCGGCGGAAGAAATCGACGTCCGGAAGCGCCAGACTCAGCCCTTCATCCGTTTTAGCGAGCGGCCCCTCTTCCTCCTCCCAGCGTGTGACTCGAAACGCATTTTCATCCGACGTCGTTTGCGCTTCGTTCCAAGTAAGCCCTATGAAACGTTGCGGTTCAATAATGCCGACTGGAAAAAAAACAACGCGCCCGCCCTCTTCGATAAATGTCCGCAGAGTTTGCGCGGCGGGACCCTCCGGGAGCGGCGCGTGCCAGACAATGAGCGTCTTGTCCTGGCAACTGGCGAGTTTGAAGTCCCTCGGGTCGATAAGGACGGCCGCCTCCCTGACACTGTTGTTGACAGTGCTCGAGGCCAACTGAAATGCGCGGGCGGACGCGCGGTTCGTGCTGACAACGGCGGCCTTTAGCGCGACCTCCGGGCTATAGACGAAATAGGCGCGATTGTCGCGCGGGTTTCCATCGGCGGGCCATTCGAAAATACCCCAGCCGCCCGATTGTTTGGCTCCAATACTCATCGCGTGCCGCCATCGGAGCATTTGACTTTCCATCATGACATCCACTTGAGAGCGCGCTCCGTCCAGAGTGATCGTCATGGGATGCGCTTCCGATTTCTCACTCCTTTGCTGAAGATCGAGGACAAACTTGACGGCGGATTGGCCTCCACTCGATCTTCGGGTGATCTCTTTTAATGATACCGACACATTGGCGTCGTGCGCGGAATCGAATGTGAGGAGCCGCACCCGCACGGTTTGAGGGAGAGAACTGAACTGAGTCACCACAGTATTCCAGCGGCTGTCCGTCGGGTTCCAGTTGCTGCGCTGCAAATCAGAGGCGATCCAAAGCTCGGCTGTCCCCGCGCGATTCTCGATTAGCCAGTCCAGAGCTGTTTGAAACATTGCCGGGAGGTCCGCGGCGGTATCGGTTGCCGCCGTGAGCGAGAGCTCTTTCAAGTTTTCGCCGCGAGCAATTTCCTGGGGTTCGCCCAGCGCGTTCTCAATCACAACCAAATGGCTTCGCCCGGAGAACTTTTCTGCGGCGTCCGCAAGCAATCGGATCGCTTGTTCCCGTTTTGTCGCCGTTCCTCCCGGAATGCGCTCTTCCATGCTGGCGGAACGGTCGAGCAGAATGAGAATCGCGTCAGGAGCCGAGGCAAAGACCCATCCGACCCAGCCGCCCGCCAAGGGCCGGCTCAAGAACAGGATCAATGCGCAGAGAGCGAGCACTCGAAAAAGCAGAATCAAAAACTGCCTGAGTTTCTGTTGATTCACAGAACTGCGGCTGGCAGTGAGCAGAAACTGCATCGCGGCCCACGGTTGCGGTCTGTGTCGCATCCGGTTGATCAGGTGGATCAAAACGGGCAATAAAACCAGGGGAAGGCCCAAGAGCACGAATGGCTGAAGGAAAGTCATGGGCGGAGCATAGGAGAAGTTACGAAGGCCGCTTTAGAAAACAGATCCGGCTCCAAGCCTGGCCCGTTCGCCCAGGAAATCGGCAAGCACAGAGCCGTAGTCCTGGTCCGTCACAACCATGCGGTAATCGGAATGGAACTCGTGGCATCCCAGGCGCATGCGTTCAAGAAAGAGATGCAATTGTTTCAGATACTCATCGCGGACGGAGGCCGGTTCCGTCACCAGGCTGAACGAGTTTTCCAGATCTACAAATCGCACCGGGCGATCGAATTCGAAGTTAAGTTCCATGCGGTCCAGAAGGTGGAAGACCGCCAAATCATGCTTCTGAAAGCGGAGGTGTTGAAAACAGCCTAACAATCCGTCCGATTCCGAGAAGAGGTCCGAGAAAACGATCACGAGCGCGCGGCGTCTCACCGATTCCGCGAGTTCATGCAAAGTCGCCTGCAAACCCGTCTCGCCGCGAGCTTCCGCTTTATCGAGTGTCTCAAGAATCAGCTTCAAATGAGCCGGATTTCGCCGAGGCGGAATCTCAAAAACGGTTTTCTCGCCCACGCAGATCAAGCCGGCGGCGTCTCCTTGATGGACGACTAGATAAGCGAGAGACGCGATCAAGCGTTTCGCAAACTCGAGTTTGGATCCGTGCGCTCCAGAAAATCGCATCGACGCGCTGCAATCGAGGACCAAATAGCAGCGAAGATTTGTCTCCGCCTCATACTCCTTCATGTAGTACCGGTCCGTCCGCCCCAGGACCCGCCAATCCAGACGCCGGAGGTCGTCGCCAGGGACATAGTTCCTGTACTCGGCAAACTCCACGCTCGAACCGCGATGCGGGCTCTTATGATGGCCCGAGACCGTACCTTCCATGGGAAGGCGCGCCTGCAGCGGCTGAGCCATCAGCTTGGCAAGGACCTGCTGATTCAGGTAGTTGGCGCCATCCTCACGCACGTTGCGTCTCCGCTCTCAATTCCTCGAGCAGTTTATCGACAATAAACGTGCTCGTGACCCCCTCTGATTGAGCCTGGAAATTGGTAAGAATCCGATGCGTGAGCACCGGTTGGGCCACCGCCTCGAGATCCTCCATGCGCGCCAGATAACTTCCATGAAGGATGGCATGTGCCTTGGCGCCTCGGATGAGATACTGCACGGCTCGGGGACCGGCGCCCCAGGTGACCCATTTCTTAAGCCAATCCGGCGCGTCCTCCGAGCGTGGCCGCGTTTTTCGGACGAGATCCACCGCGGCATCATAGATATGATCGGGAACAGGAACGCGCTGGACGACGTCCTGGAATTCGATGAGCTGCTCGCCGGTGATGAGCTTCCGCAGCGGCGCGGGTGGAACGCCGGTGGTTTCTCGCGCAATGCGCCGCTCCTCGCCCAGGTTTGGATAATCCACAAGGATGAAAAACATGAAGCGATCCAATTGGGCTTCCGGAAGCGCGTAGGTTCCCTCCTGCTCGATTGGATTCTGCGTGGCCAAAACGAAGAACGGACAGGGCAACGGAAAGAACCGGCCGGCGACCGTGACGCGGTGTTCCTGCATCGCTTCCAACAGCGCGGACTGTGTCTTGGGCGGTGTTCGGTTGATTTCGTCGGCAAGGATGATGTTCGCAAAAATCGGCCCTTTCGCGAATACAAATTCGCGCCGGCCGGGGTCATCGGTCCCCTGGAGAATGTCCGTTCCCGTAATGTCGGACGGCATGAGATCCGGAGTGAATTGCACCCGGTTGAACTCGAGCGACATCACCTGCGCGAGAGAGTTTACGATGGTAGTTTTCGCCAAACCCGGGACGCCCATCAACAATCCGTGACCGCGGGCCAGGATGCAGATCAGCATCTCTTCAATCACATCGACTTGCCCGATAATAATCTTCGCCAATTCGGCGCGCATCTTTCCATAGATATCGCGCAACAGGTTGGTGGCTTCTACATCGCTTTTCACGGGAAGGGCGGATAGTTTTGCGCCCCCGGTGTCCGGAGCGTTTGAGGATCTCGATGCCAGGCCTGTTTTTTCTGTCATAAATATCTGTATCTTCCCTAATCAAGGCGACCGATTGCGATTCGGTCAATCCCAGAGTTCAGCGGCGCAATGATGGATGGCAAGTTCGTCCAAAAATTGCACACGAATCGAGGCCGTGAACCTGGATGAACACCGGACCGCGGTTTGTCCCAACCCGCAGCGTGTTTGGAACATCGGGCCGCGGTTTGTCCCGCCGCTTTCGGAATAAGTGACGCGCAGCGGACTGAAACAGTCCGCGGTCCGGGAAACTCCGGTCCCCTGAGTCCATCCCGGCTCCTCGACAGGGTTTGACACTCCGTGGCACGATTTTAGTATTCGCGCATGAGCCGAACTAAAGTTGCCATTCTGGGTGCGGGCTTTATTGCCGATATCCATATCGAATCCTATCACCGTTTCATTCCCGAGGCGGAGGTTGTTGCTGTCTATACCCGTGACGCGGGGAAGGCGAGGGCATTCGCCGAGAAACACGGAATTACTAAATCGTTCAATGAAATCGAGGCGGCCATTGCCGAGTCTGGCTGCGAAGTCGTCGATGTTTGCCTCCCGAATTTCCTGCATGCGCGGGCTGTCAAGTCCGCTGCAACCGCTGGAAAACATGTCATTATCGAGAAACCGATTGCGATGACGCTCGCCGAGGCAGACGAGATGATTGCCGTGTGCAAAACGAACAATCGAAAACTGATGTACGCGGAGGAACTCTGTTTCGCGCCCAAGTATGAACGTGTGAGGAAGCTTGTAAACGAGGGAGCGGTCGGAACTATTTTTCAAATGCGCCAATGTGAAAAGCATTCGGGCCCCCACAGCGATTGGTTTTACGACGTGAATCTGTCCGGCGGCGGCGCGTTGATGGATATGGGGTGTCACGGACTGGCTTGGTTCCGATGGATGCTCGGCGGACATCCAAAAGCCCTGAGCGTCTATGCCACGATGTCCACGGTCCTGCACAAAGGCCGAACGCGCGGTGAGGACAATTCACTGGCGATTGTCGAATTCGAGGGAGGCGCGATCGGTGTGGCTGAGAACAGTTGGGCCAAACACGGGGGAATGGACGATCGAGTGGAAGTCTATGGCACGGACGGCGTGATTTACGCGGATCTGTTCGTCGGCAATTCCGCGCTGACTTACAGCGAAAAGGGCTACGGATACGCGATGGAAAAGGCCGGCTCCACGAAAGGCTGGACGTTTACGATCTTTGAAGAAGCGTTTAACCAGGGGTATCCGCAAGAATTGAAACATTTCATCGAATGCGTCCGCGAAGACAAGAGTCCGCTCGTGACTGGGGAAGATGGGCGCGCGGTCCTGGAAATGATGTTTGCCGCGTATCAATCCGCCCGGACCGGACAGAAAGTCCCGCTGCCATTCGAAACAAAAGCGGCTCGGCCGATTGATTTGTGGCTCGGCGCCTGAGCGCGCCGGTCCGAGCCAATTTCGACTGGGGCCGCTTTGCCACCATGAACCGGGTAGCGCCCGAAGTCCTCTTCGGACCAGCCAAGCCGTCTTCGACCGAGAAAGAGCGCTGCCACGAAACTGCACCAATGGAGCAAGGAAGAACAGATACTGTTCGAAGATTATTTTGAAGCGCACGTCTATTTGCAATGTTTCGTTCGCCAGGGAGCCAACGGCGGGTGATGCGTCGGTGAACATGCGCAACACGATTTCCGGTTCCCGCTAAGGTTGGCGGCGAACTATGACAA
>JAQBVM010000412.1 GCA_027623095.1 Verrucomicrobiota bacterium | reverse complement strand
TCGACATTCGATATTCGACATTCATCATTCGACATTCTTTTTTTTAAGGCCACTGCGGACTCTGGCAGGGACCGCCACGGCAGTTGCCGCAGCCCAGACCGCCACCGGCACGCCAGCGCCCGCCGCCGCCGCGCGAAGTGCAACTGGTCCTGGACCCCGAGTTCACGGCCGAGCCTCCGATCACAGGTGCGTCGCGGCCGGGACGTCACTTGGTGCTGGATCCGGAATACCTGGCCGAGTGCCACAGCAAGGCCGGTACCGAGCAGGCGGTGGTAACGTACGACTGAGCGCCCGATTGACGCGTGAGGCCTTCCCCGGCCGGAACGCTGCCGCTGCGCGCCTCGCTCGACGGCCGAGGGCTACCGCTGCACCCTCTGGAGAGGTTCATCCGCCCTGAGCCCTTCTCAGTAAACCACGAATCCATCGCGTCCGCGCGGTCGATCCGTGGTTTTTTTGCGCGCCCGCGCGTCACTCTAGGCAAGCCGGCGGGTCAAAAAGCCTATCAGTTCCTATCAGTCCAGAAGCGTCTCGACCGTCGTCGCCAGTTGTGCGGCTCTGCTGTTTCTGGTGGGCATTTGCAATCCCGCAGCCGCAACCTTGGTTGCGGACCTGAAGAATGACTACCTGGCGGGTGCTAGCGCCGGGGATCAGGCAGCCAATTTGCCCGCTGCTGGGACCGGCCAATGGAACTATTATTCCCAGGACGAAGAGGCCCCCGCCAGCATCACGCTACTGGAATGGGATACCGCAGGCGGCAACTATGAAAACACTACCGACAGTCACACGGATGGGCACGGGGGCGCTTTTGATTCGTGGCCGCTCGTTGGCCTGACCACAACCTTCGGCGGAACGCTAAGTGCAAATGAACTGTTCGTTCACCCTGGTCACGATGACGGCACCTTTGTTCCAAGCGGCGAAGAGTTTTTGCTGCTTCGGTGGACAGCTGGAACAGGAGAGACGGGCGCGATCAACCTATCAGGCGCGATCCGGAGATTGAATAGCGACAGTGGCCCTTCTAACGACGGTATTGGGTTGGAAATTCTTGTTAACGGCGCATCTGTGTTTACCGCACCCGTTCCTACCACCACGTCCGTCCCATTCAATATCAATTCGACGATTGTCGCTGGCCAGAATGTCGATTTCGTCGTCGACCATGGACCTGCCGAATTACTGTTCAGTGATTCCGGTGCTCTCAGCGCTGTGATCGAGCTGCAAGCTATCCCCGAACCTTCAACCTTCGCCCTGGCCACCCTCGGCCTGTTGTCGCTGGGCTTGGTTGCGTGGCGGAGACGCCGACGAGCATGACGGCTTGATCAAATCTCGAAAATCATGACCCCGCTGGATCGCCCCGGCGGGGTTTTTCTTTGCCGCCGTCCCTCGTTTGGCGGCATGCGATTTCATCTACTTAACTGTTTTGTAAGCGTCCGGCGCATCCATACTTGGCGCCCCTGTTAGGCTTGAGTGCAGGACTACCGCACTCGCTTGGGGATACGCCATGGGCCGGCCAGCATGTGGATTGGAAGACTATCAGAATTGGCAAGAACGGATCGAGAGCCAGCAAGAAAGCGGCTTGAGCGTTGATGAGTTCTGCCGGCAGGAAGAAGTCTCCCCATCGACCTTCTATCGCTGGGTGAATCAGCTTCGCGACGGCATTCCGCAGTCACTGCTGGTCGCAGGCAAGGCTCGCCAGCAGATCGCCGTGGGCGAGGCCAAGTTCCTGCCGATCTCGACCCAGGCATTACCTATCGAGATCGAGTTTCCCAATGGACTGATGGTGCGACTGCCGCTGGACGTTGGCCGGCCTCTGTTGCTGGAAGTGATTCGTATTGCGGGCGCGTTGCGTCCCTGGAAGGCGCCAAAGTCATGAGCGACTTCTCCAGTGTGCGAATCTTTCTCTGCACAAGGCCGACCAAAATGAATCAAGGCGTCGATAAACTGGCACGTCAGGCGGAGGAGATCTTTGCGCAAGATCCACTCAGCGGGCACCTGTTTCTGTTTCTCAGTCGCGACCGCGACCAGATTAAGATTCTGTTCTGGGACCGCGACGGGTTCTGCATCTGGCACAAACGGCTGGAGGCCGGCACCTTTCAGCTTCCCCGCGCCGCGGACAACGAGCAGGGCATCGAGTTGAGCGAACTGCAATTGAACCGGTTGCTCAGTGGCCTCGACCTGGAGAGCGGACGTCGGCGCAGACGTTATCATCGTGTGAGTTGAAAATAGTTTTCAGTTTTTTCCCAAACCCGCTTTTCGAATTCCGCCCAAGTCGTTACAACTATCGACATCATGGATGGTGCCGATTCACTACCCGACGACCTGGCCGAATGCCGGCAACTGTTGCTAGTTGCCTACCAACAATCCGTGCAGCTTCAACATCAAGCTGCGTCAGCGGAACAACAAACTGCGTCAGCGGAACAACGTGCGGCGGCCTCCGCACAGCAAGCGGCGGAACTGAACCGAGTGCTGGACGAAACGTCCGTCTCCTACCAACAGCTACAGCAAGAACACACCGCCACACTCGAAGAACTGGCGTGGTACAAGCGTTGGGCATTTGGCCGCCGGCGTGAGCGTTTCACCGAAGGCGAGGGGCAAGGCCATCTGTTCGAGCTGGACATCCCGGTGGCCTCCGACACAGAAGAGTCCACGCCGCAGCAGGAAGCCGAATCCGAAGTCAAAAGCCATCGCCGCCGTAAGAAGCGGCAGATTGACTGGGACAAGTTCCGGCAAATTCGCCACGATCACGACCTGAACGACGAAGAAAAGCAATGCTCGTGCTGTGGTCGCGAGATGGACCGGATTGGCGAGGACATCACCCGGGAGCTGGAATATGAGCCGGCCAAGTTTGAGGCTCACATCCACGTGCGACCCAAATACGCTTGTCGCTGCTGCAAGAATGGCGTCTCGACAGCGCCCGTCGAACCGCGGCCGATCCCCGGCGGCATTGCCGGCCCGGGGCTGATCACCCAAGTCATCGTCAGCAAGTTCGGCGACCACACACCGCTGCATCGCCAGGAAGACATTTTCGCACGCTGCGGCATCTACATCTCGCGCAGTACCCAGTTCGATTGGGTGAAGTCGGTGGCACGCCTTATGGAGCCGTTGCACAATCTGCAGCGCCAGCGGGTCCTGCAATCCTCAGTAATGTGGACCGACGATACGGGGGTGACGGTGCTGGGAGGTATTAAAGGAAGTTTCAAAGGTTACTTCTGGGCGTACCTTGGAGACAGACAACATCCCTACACGGTATACGACTTCACCAACAGTCGTAGTCGTGACGGCCCGGCACGATTTCTAGAAAACTATTCAGGCTACTTACATGCGGATGCGTATACGGGCTACGACGCGATGTTTTCGGGCGTCGGATCGGACGTTATCGAAGTGGCTTGTTGGGCGAGGGCACCGACGCGCAGCGTTGGTCTCCGGCGCCGGTTCTTTAATGCGGTTGGCGGCAATCCGCGTCAAGCGCACCAGGTGCTGGAATGGATTCGACAGTTGTACGACATCGAAGACGGTGCGCATGACTGGCCGGTCGCTGCGCGCCGCGAACTGCGCACCGCGGAAGCCACTGCTGTGCTCGACAAGATCGAAGCGTACCTGGACGAGTTGGCACGGACAGCACTGCCGAAGAGCAACTTGGCCAAAGCGGTGACCTACGCGCGTAACCAGTGGGTGGCGCTGCGTCGTTACACCGAAGATGGGCGTCTGACCATCGACAACAACGTTAGCGAGCGGACGCTTCGCCACCAGGCCATTGGACGGAAGAACTGGCTGTTCCTGGGCAGTGAAGCTGCCGGGCCGCGAGCTGCCGTGCTGTACACGATCATGGCAGGTGCTAAGCGATATTGCATCGAGCCTTGGGCCTACATCCGCGATGTTCTGCTCCGCCTCCATGCCGACGACCAGAATCTGGAGGAGTTGTTGCCCGACCGCTGGGCCGCGGCGCACCCCGAGGCGATCCTCGATCACCGGCTGGAAGAGTCACGAGCTAAAGCCATCCGCACCCGCGCCCGCCGCGCTCATCGCCGAGCCCGCGGAAACAACCGTCCCCGCTAGCCTCGCCCACCATGGTCAGGTCGGACGCTTACTTATTTCCGCCGCATTGCATGTCCCGTTATTTCCCGTTCTTTCGTTCCGTTATTTCGTTCCCCGCCGCATTGCATGTCCCGTTATTTCCGTTATTTCCGCCGTTATTTCTGATCCAGCGATCGGAGGTAGGGTAGATGCCGTTGAAACACGCTTCATCTGGCGAGTCGAAGCTGCCGAGAAATCGCGGCTGCCCAGCTTCCGTCAAATAACGTCAGCGCTGCCGTCGCTCGACCCGCCAAGGCAGGCGCTGCCACTGCCAGCCACGGGCGATGAAGTGCCACCAGATTTAATAGCCCACTACGTTTCCGCATCCGGCAGCAACAGCGTACTAAACTCGTTGCAGGTACGCGTCTCATCCCGTGATGAATGGGTCCAAGCGTGAAGTCCTCTCGATACGCATCGCCGCTAAAACTCGTCGGCACATCGCCCGCCGTGATGCACTAAAGCGCAATGGATTTGTGACGCGGGCACTCAGCGCGATTCCCGAAACGGCATGCCGGCTGAATAGAGCCTCAAGTGATCTTGAAGTTATTGCACCAGTGCGTCCTGCCCGCCGGCCTTGGCAAGTCCTGGCGGAGGGCGATCCGACAGTCTAAGATACTCAAAATGAAAACAAAAGAGCCATGAATGAACACTAATGGACACGAATCCTCTGGAATTGCGGGATTATTTACTCAATCTGCAAATTGATTCTAATCGTGTACATTCGTGTCTATTCGTGGTTCGTTTTTCGCCGGATTCGTAACGAATTCGCCGTGGCGGTTTCAGTTTTAGTAAGATAGATGTCTCGGTGACGTTTGTGGTATCGAGGTTTGATCCACTTTCCGAATCGGTTTTTCCAACAGGCAGGGACGCCGTCGGCGGCCTTGCTTTTTCCGCCTCGCTCACGTAGCGCCGTGAAGTTCAAAAAATGATTCAATTGATTCGAAACTCG
>JAQBVM010000051.1 GCA_027623095.1 Verrucomicrobiota bacterium | reverse complement strand
TCTTCCGCCAGGTCTTGGAGTGCGGCAACGGAGCCTGCGCAGTTGCCGCTTTTGACATGGAACCAAGTTATTTGGACGTCCCGGGCCCTAGACTCGCCGAAGTGAAAGCGGTGAATCGTTTCACTCGTCACCGCAGTCCAAGACGCTGCCGCGTTTATCGAAGGCTCGTCAAATTCTTCAGCGGTGGATGCTTTTCATGTTGGCGACGGTGCATCTGGAACATCTCGGCCCTCACTCGTCTCGCGGAAGAAGGACCACACGAATTCCGACTTATTGCAACTTGGTCCTTTTACCTGTCTTCCGTGGTCCACTTCCCAAAAATCTTCGCGGAAAACAAAGACTTCTTCTTATAGTGGTACAGAGTGTCGCCCCACCAGACGAGGAAGTTTCCAGATAGCGAGGAAGGACGAATCGAACTCGATGGACAACCGAGCGTTTTCCTTCAAGTTCGGAGGATTCCGATTCAGCAAGCAACCATTGACCAACCTGCTGAATTTAGCGAGGGTGGCGCCGAAACGCACCGAAAAGCGCGACATGTTTCCGGTTCACCGCGATTTGCGCTGCAGCGACAGTGGCCGGAAAAGAATCACGGATGGATCGGATAACACGGATACGGATCGCCGGTTTCTTATGTTCATCTGGTAATCAGCGGTCAACCTTCTGCTCGAAATGTCGCTGCAGTGCTGGCAGTATTGAGGCGTATGCGCGTACCGGTTTTAGCGCGTTTTGACCTGTTGGATTGATTTTATGCAGTATATCCGCGACCTGTACATCGCCAAACGAGCAATCAATCGCCCGGGGATTTCGTTCGAATTCTTTTCACCGAAAACGCCGGAAGGAGAACGTGCGTTCTTGGAAAAAACGGTGCCGGAACTGGCTTTGCTCAAACCGGACTACTGTTCGGTGACTTACGGCGCCGGCGGCAGCACGCGCGAGAAGACCTTGATGCTTGTGGACCGGATTCAACGGGACCAGGGACTCACCGCAATGGCTCATTTAACGTGTGTTGGACACACGGAGGACGAGCTCGAACGGATTCTGGAGGATGCCAAAGCGCTCGGAATCTTAAATATCCTGGCCCTGCGCGGTGATCCTCCCGGAGGAGCCGGCGATTTCCAGAAAACGGATGGCGGATTTGAATACTCGTATCAACTTGTGGAATTTATTCGCCGGATTGGCGGTTTTTGCATCGGAACAGCCGGTTTTCCGGAAGGTCACATTGCATGCGCCGAGGGGAAGGAGGTCGATTGGCAGCGGCTGAAGGCGAAGATCGATTGCGGAGCCGACTTCGTGATCACCCAGCTTTTCTTCGACAACAAAGATTTTTTTGTCTTTCGCGAACACCTGACAAAGAAGCTGGGGATTTCCGTTCCTATTATTCCCGGGATCCTGCCTATTCTGAGCGCGTCGCAAATCAAACGGTTCACGGCTATGTGTGGGGCGCGAATTCCGGAAGCGTTTTTAGGAAAACTGGACGCCCTGGGTGAGAACGACCAAGCCGTTAAAGAATTCGGAATCGAACACGCAACCGAACAGTGCGCTGAATTGCTGCGAGAGGGTGTTCCCGGCTTGCATTTCTACACGCTAAACAAAGCCTACTCGACGACACAGATTGTAAAGAATCTGAAGCTGGCTTGATCATTCTGTTGCGCATCGGGCCAAGAAACCGCATCTACCACGACAGCGACACGTTTCAATGCGGCACGCGGTCTGAAAGGCTGCGGGCCGGAGTCAGCGAAAAGCAGGTTAATGGGTGACCCTTACGGATGGATGTCCGACGGAGATGAGCCAGACCCTAGCATGGCTGAGGGGCAGGCCGAATCAGGCGATAATCTCGCGCACGACCTGGCCGTGGACGTCGGTGAGGCGGAAGTCGCGTCCCGCATAGCGGTAGGTCAAGCGTTCGTGGTCGTAGCCCAATAAGTGCAGCATCGTGGCATGGAGGTCGTGCACGGAAACCGGATTCTCCACGGCGCGGTAACCGAATTCGTCCGTCGCGCCGTAAATCGTGCCGCCCTTGATTCCGCCACCGGCAAGCCACAGGGAGAACCCCCAATGGTTGTGGTCACGGCCCTGCGCCGCACCCGAGCCGTTCTGCCCCATTTCCACAGATGGCGTGCGCCCGAACTCTCCGCTGCAGAGGATCAGTGTTGTCTCCAACAGTCCGCGTTGCTTGAGGTCCAGGATGAGAGCCGCCAATCCCTGATCACACTGGTTGGCCACCTTGCGATGCTCTTCGCGGATGTTCGAGTGGCTGTCCCACGGCTGCAGATTTCCATGCCAGGTTTGCACAAAGCGGACTCCGCGCTCCACGAGCCGCCGGGCGATGAGCAATTGCCGGTTTTGAGGCCCTTCGCCGTAAGCTTTCCGGATGTGCTCGGGCTCCTGTTGGATGTCAAAGGCGTCGGTCGCTTCCAGTTGCATCCGGTAGGCCAGTTCGAAAGAACGGATGCGCGATTCCAGGGCCGCTTCACCGGGACGGGACTCCAGGTGCTCCGCATTCAACGCCCGCAGCACTTCGAACTGGTTTCTTTGGGCATCGGCGCTGAGCCTCCCGTTGCGGATGTGGTCGATCAGTTTCCTGGGATCGGCCTGGGAGGTGTCAACGTGAGTGCCCTGATAGGAGCCCGGCAGAAACGCGGATCGCCAGTTGGCCGCGCCTCCGACGGGCAATCCTCCGGGACAAAGCGCGATGAAACCCGGCAGATTCTCGTTTTCGGAGCCCATCCCCCAGGTCAGCCACGAGCCGAGGCTGGGACGCACCTGGCGCTGGTCGCCCGTGTTCATGAGCATCAATGACAACTCGTGGCTGGGCAGTTCGGCGTACATTGACCGGATCACGGCCATCTCATCGGCGCACCGCGAAAGATGAGGAAACAGATCGCTGATTGGGATTCCGCTCTGGCCGTGGTTTCGGAAGGTGAAGGGCGATGGCAATGCCACTCCGGTCTTCCGCTCGGTCTGGAGGTTTTCAAACGGTAGCATCTGCCCGCCACGCTTGGTGAGCTCGGGTTTGGGATCGAAGGTGTCCACCTGAGACACGCCACCGTTGAGGAACACATGGATGACGCTCCGGGCGCGCGGCCGGAAATTCAGGGCTGATTCGCCCGCGCGCGCTGGTTGGCACACGAGATCCGCCAGCGCCAGGGAGCCAAATCCCATGCCGCAGCGCTTTAAGAAATCCCGTCGCGTGGATGGATGGGGCCGATTCATTTGTTCAAAAGTTCATGTCTCTAATCGACGAAGGCAAACTCGTTGGCTGCAAGCAACACGTGCGCGACCTGCTGCCAGGCGCTTTCCGGGGATGATTTGGCGGCGGCGCGCTGAAAATTCAGCAACCGCTCCTGCTCGGCGGGTTGTGGTTCGCGCGAGAATACTCGGATATACAACTCCCGGATCCGGCGTGCGTCGTCATCGCCTGCCACCCGCTCGGTGAGTGCGGCGAGAGCCGCGGCCCTGTCCTGAATGAACTCTGAGTTCAGCGCAAAGAGGGTCTGCTGCGGCACCGTGGTGTCCGGGCGCTTGGCGGTGCAGGAGCTCGGGTTCGCGCCGTCGAATGTGCTTGAGAGGCTGGAAATGATGTCGCGATTGACGAACGAATAAACGCTGCGACGCAGCACGCCGAGCTGCGCTTGACGGTCGAAGGGCCGTCCCCCTAGGGTCAGGTCCAGTTCCCCCGATACCGCCAGCATGGAGTCCAGCATCGACTCAAGATCGAGGCGGTGGCGCGGCATGCGCCACAAGAGTTCGTTGTCGGGGTCCACCGCTCGCGCGCTCGCATCCTCCACCGCAGCCTGCGCGTAAGTGGCGGTGAGCATGATGTGGCGGTGCAGTTTCTTGAGCGACCAACCGTCCTCGGCGAACACGGATGCCAGGTAATCGAGCAATTCCGGATGGGTCGGACGTTTCCCCCGCGTGCCCCAGTCGTCCGGAGTTCTCACGAAGCCCTGCCCGAAGTGATGTTGCCAGACCCAGTTCACCAGGACCCGGCGCGTCAGCGGGTTTTCGGGAGACACCAGAGCCCGGGCAAGACCCAGCCGACGCTTGCCATCCGGGAACGGTTCGGCGTTCGTGAAAGCCAGGACGGACAAGAAGCGAGGCGGCGCCACGACGCCGCGGTTGAGTGGATTCCCTCGCTCGAGCACATGAAACGGTTCGGGAGACGGATCCTCCTTGATTACCATTGCTCGCGGCGGAGATCCGGGTGAATCGACATGGAGATTGTGGATGGCCCCACTCCGTCCGCTCAGGTCGTCGCTCACCGTCCGATTCAAGAGATGCATCGCCACGTCATCGGAGACCGCCGTCGGCGTGTTGGAGGAATAAAGGTGGCGTCGTAATTGACGGTTGACCGCGCTGTTAATTTCCAGTTGTTTCCGGTCTTCATCCGGCACGATCTCGGCGCCAGGCGCCGCATCGGCGGAGGAGTTTTGCAGGCCCTTCAACCAACCCTGATGCACATTCGCAAATAGTTCGCCATAGGCGTCCGCGACGTCTCCCATCGACTCAGGCGCCTTTTTCGCGATTGCTTCCAGCACCCTCGGGTTCCAGCGCGGCGCTTCGGTCGCGAGCTTTTGCAGGTCTTTGAACTTGGCCGGATCCCCATTTGCGATTTCCAGTGTTTGCACGAGGTTGGTGGACGCTTCCCTGAAATCGGAAGCTCCGATCCGCGAGAGGCGGACCCAGGGGCCAAAGACCGGGTCGTTGTCGGACATTTTCGCCACGTAATCCCGCCAACGGTTCAGCACGATGGGGCGAAAGTCGTCGGTGCGATAGGAGAGAAATGCCGTTGACGTATCCTGCTCGGGAGCGCCCTTGGCAATTTCGCGCAGATACATTCCAACCTGCATTCGAAGCCGGCCGCGCATCACCTCGTTCTGCTCGGCCGCCATGTCGTCGTGACTAGCCTGGCGGCGCGCCAATTCACGCAGATATTCGCGATGCGGTTCGTCATCCTTCGGTTGCTCGATCACTGGAAGGTCGGCAGGCGCGCGACTGCTGGCGAGGGTGGCGTAAAGCCCGTAGTAGTCCTCGATGGAGATGGGGTCGAACTTGTGGTCGTGGCAGCGCGCGCAGGCCACGGTTAATCCCATCAACCCCCGCGAAATGACGTCAATCTGGTCATCGATCACGTCATGGCGGTTGCGGTATTGCATGCCGATGGTCAGGAAACCCAGTCCCGCGCGCGCGGGATCGTGTTCATCGAGTCCCAGCTGGTCAGCGGCCAGTTGTTCCGTCACGAACCGGTCGTAGGGGAGATCGGCGTTGAAGGCGCGGATGACATAGTCGCGATAGGTGTAAGAGAACGGGAACTTGGTGAAACCGATGGCGCTGGCGCCATGCGTGTCAGCGTAACGGGCCAGATCAAGCCAGTGACGACCCCAGCGTTCGCCGTAGCGAAGAGAATTCAACAGACGGTCAATCACCTTATCCCGGGCATCCGGGGAGGGATCCTCGACGAACGCGCCGACTTCCTCCCAGGTGGGCGGCAATCCGGTGAGGTCGAATGTCGCGCGACGGATCCATTGCCAGCGCGGGATGGGACCCGAGAGCGACAAACCGCGGGCTTGAAGCGCCGAGACGATGAAACGGTCAATTTCAGAGGATGCCGAAGTCGCTGGGTTGGGCGGATCGGGCTTGGATATCGGCTCGAACGACCAGTGCTTTTCCCGGTTAAAACTTGGCGGAGTGGCCGCGCTCGCCGTCAAGAGCACCAGCGCCGATACAAACACCCTCAGCGCCCATGGCAGCAGGTCCGCGTGTGCCGCTCGCCGTGACAAGGCGAAATGTCTGTTGGTCCGGTCGATCATTGGTGGTGATTCCAGCGTCCGCCTGGCCCACGGATGCAACGTGCTCCATTTAGCAGCCAGCGCCGGGGCGGTCCAGCGATCCGCATCGCCGTGAGCGTTCCCGGGAAAATCGATTACTGAGGCAACACTATACCCAAGGATTCACCGCCTTCAAGCATTCATGTACTCTCCTCCTCCGCGCTGCGCATCACCGAGTTGTTGGTGGAGTTGCATCGTGCAATCGAAAGGGGCTCCTGCAACTTTGGACTTCACACGGAGTATTTATCCCGAATTGAATCGGGAATGACTTCGGCGCGGCCGGTTTTCAGACTGACAAGTGTGAATTCGCAATACCCGGCGCAGGCGAGCTTGCGGTTCTTCCTCTTAACGATCTCGAAACTTACGCGCACGCTGGTTTTAAGAATCTCCTCGACCCAGGTGCGCACGATGAAATCTTCGCCCATCTTCAGAGGGCGCTTGAAATCCATATGCGAGACGCGTGTGAACCATGCGAAACCGAGTTCAAAAAACTCTTCCAGCGACATCTGATAGCACCGGGCCATCTGATCATACCGGGCCGCAAGGAGATAGTCGTAGTAGCGGCTCGCGTGAACGTGCTGGTTCATGTCAATGTCGTCCGGACGCACCCGCATCTCGGTCTCAAACTTTGCCTGCCCCAGATTCATCGAGCCAACTATGTGAACGTTAGCGAATCCGGTCAATGGAGGTTGTGTTTGCTCTTGCCCGCGAATCACGCAAATGGACGCGAATGACGAGAAGATTCGATCGGGTTCGTTCGCGTGATTCGCGGGTACCCCATTTCGAATCGAATGAGCCGAGTTCTTTTGCTTGTCGCTCCCACCCTCTCGCTGGCGAGATTGAGCTTGGCGTCCTGCGTGCCTTTGAAGTCCTTGGGCGTGCTGCCGTCGTCAAGACCGGCAACTTCCCGCCCATCGAGTGGCCGCAAACGCCCAGTTTCCAGCCGTGATCGCCCCAGAGAATGACGATGGTGTTCTCGCGCAGGCCCAGCTTGTCGTGTTGCCCGGCGCATCGCCGCAGGAGCCGGGATAGGTCTGCCCGATGCCGCCGCCGCCGTGGATATACACTTCATCGAATCCGCGATGCTCCGGCCGATACGCCTCCTCGTCGCCGAGATGCCACTTGCCGAAGATGCCCGAGGTGTAGCCGACCGTTTTCAGCATTTGCGGCAAGGTGAAGGTTTTAAGCGTCATCCGTTCGCGCTCGAGAATCGTGTGCGTGACGCCGTTCTTGAATTCATGCCGGCCGCTCATCAGCGCCGAGCGGCAGGGCGCGCACGTCGGGCTGACGTGAAACTGCGTGAGCAGCAGGCTCTCCTTTTTGAACGCGTCCACCGATGGCGTGCGCATGATGGGATTGCCCAGGCACGCGTAGTCGCCGTAGCCGACGTCATCAGGCATCACGAGGATGATGCTGGGCTGCGCGAGAGCGGTTTGAGCGCCGAGCGGAGCGAGGGTCAATGCCGCCGTCAGCAGGCTTAACGCGGCGCGAACGAGAGTGGTTGTCATTTGTTTCATGGATTCATTGAGGCGGTGCCGGGAGGATTTGTCGCGCGTGATTCGCGGGTAAACACCTCCACCTAGATCGAAACGAAACCGCTAAACTTATAGCGCCTTTCCGAGATGTTCGCAAACTGTCTTGAGTATCTGGATTCTGGCGGATTTTTTGTCATTCCCGGCCACGAGAGTCCAAGGAGCATTGCGCGTGCTGGTTTGTGCCACCATATCGTTGACCGCCGATTCATAAGCGGTCCATTGTTTCCGATTTCGCCAGTCTTCGTCGGTAATCTTGTGTTGCTTGTACGGGATTTCCTCTCGTTTCTTGAAGCGCTGCAATTGTTCCTCCTTGCTGATGTGAATCCAGAACTTGACGATCACCGTGCCGTGTTCGACGAGCTGTTCCTCGAAGTCGCGAATCTCGCCATACGCGCGCTGCCATTCACTTTGGTTCGCAAAACCTTCGACACGCTCCACCAGGACCCGGCCGTACCAGGATCGATCAAAGATTGTGAACCTTCCCGACCGGGGCAGAAATCGCCAGAACCGCCAGAGATAATGATGCGCCCGTTCTTCGTCACTGGGCGCCGCCACGGGAATGAGCCTGTAAAGCCGCGGATCCATCGCCTCGGTGATTCGGCGGATGCAGCTTCCCTTTCCAGCGGCGTCCCAACCCTCGAAAACTATGACAGTGGACACGCGTTTCTCGTTCGCCTGCCACACGAGACGGCTCAGTTCGCCTTGGTACTTGGCGGCCTGCTTCCGGTACTTGTGCCGCGAAAGTGTTTTGCTGAGATCGACCTTGTCAAGGAGCGGCTCTTGATCGCTTTTTATGGGAGCGGGCCGGGCTTTCGTGCCTGTTTCGGCAGACTTTGCTGCCGGAGTCTTTGCCAAACGTTTCCGCAGAGACTCGAGCAGAATGCGTCCCACAGTAAGATCCCGGAAACGACTGTCGTTCGCCTCCACCGTGAACCAGGGCGCCAACGCTGTGTTCGTCCGCTGAATGGAACATTGCGCGGCGCTTGTGAAAGAGTCGTAAAGCTTGTGGTGGGTCCAATCCGAGGGAAACACTCGCCAATGGGTGTTAGGATTCTGTTCGAGGTCTCTCAGGCGTTCTTTCTGATCGTTCTTCGAGAGATGCAGCGCGAACTTCAGAATCAGGGTGCCGTCTTGCGCGAGCGTCCGTTCGAATTGGGCTATCCTATCGAGCGCGGTTTCGAATCGCGCTTTGCTGATCCTGCCAAAGGCGCGTTCGACGATCGGTTCGGTGTACCAAGAACCGACGAAGATCGCGATTCGGCCACGAGCTGGCAAAACCCGCCAGAACCGCCAGAACGCAGGGCGCTCCAGTTCTTCGTCCGAAAGCTGCCAAAAGGCCTGCGTATCGATTCCCCGTGGATCGAGCCATTCGCTAAGGCGGTGAACTACCTCGCCTTTCCCCGCGCCATCGACACCGGAAACAATAAGGACTACCGATACCCCGGAGTTGCGGAGCGCGAACTGCGTCTGGAGCAGTTCTGATCGAAGTTTGGGCAGTTGTTTGGCGTACTCTTTCTTGGGCATGAGCGGGCGGGTCTTTGGGTTTTTGGACATAACGATTGTGCGAAAGGATTATCGAGGATTTTTGCGCCTCCGGAATTCCGGCTTGGTAATAGGTTGAGGTGCTAAGAATGACGGAGTTCGGTCACTCGAATTGCGCGGGCCACGTTATTTCGAATGTGCGAGTCCGTATGATCGCGAAAGGTGAGGAGTGTTGGAAGTGCGGCATGCGCGTTTGTTCCGAGTAAAGAACAGGCATAAGTTATTTGATCACTTTGGATAACGACTCGGGTGAGCGTTCGCGCCGGCAGCGAGCGCACACAAGCACCGTAACCGTTCGAATCTGGCGTTCAACTCAAAAAGCTCTTACGTGCGGGGGAGCCTGTGCACCTCCGAGTTGTTGGTGGAGTGACATTGTGCGATCGGACTGCGGCTTGTCCCAAGCCGCAGCGCGTCGAACGAGCGGAGACAGTGGAACAAAATCCGAACGTTCTGGGAAATCTGGGGCGCAGCGGTTTGAGACAATCCGCGGTCCGATCCGAAAATCGGCCGCTGACTTTCCCAAGCCGCTGCGATCGAGATCATTTTGTTTCGCAGAAACAAGAAGGCATCCAAAGTGCTTTCTCGCAGTATTAGCGGTGGGGCCGAAGGTTGAAGAATAGGACTGAATTATGCGAATTGAAGATTGTTTCACGGAATCGTCTGGGCGCACGGTTGTCAAAGCTGGAGATACGGTTTTTAAGGAGGGTCAACATGGGGATCTCATGTATGTATTATTGCGAGGCGTTGTCGATATCTTCATTTCCGGCCAGTTGGTCGGAACATTCGAAGCGGTAGAAATCATTGGTGAGATGGCGGTGATCGATCCGGGACCGCGCAGCGCGACGGTCATCGCAAAGACAGATTGCCATTTTGTGACATTGAATCAGAAGCGTTTTCTCCTTCTCACGGAACATAAACCGGACTTTGCGATTCATGTAATGAAGGTTCTCGTCGAACGGATTCGGTGGTTGAACGCGGCGGCTGAAGCGCCCTCGACAAAGTGTCCATCTGTGGTGGAGCCTGGAGCGAACGATTCCGCGCCGGAGCGGTTTGATAATCCGGACGATGAGCTGGCCAGTGCAACGCAAAAACAGGAAGGTGCTCTCGTCTCGTGAAAGCCGTGTTTGATCCTAGCGATCATGCCCGGCCCGCCAATCGGCGATCAGACTCGCTTCGGAAGCGGTGATCCACCGCGCCTGGATCAATGTTCAATGTTTGGTTGCCCATCGACGAAAAGCGTAGAACCCGCAGAGGAGGCAAATGTGTTGGTGGACAAATTCCCGGCTGTTCTCTGTGCCGCAGCTATTCAAGAGCTCGCGACTCCCAGTTATGTCTTTCGATCGTTCCATCCACATTGACTGAGCCTGGGCACTGCAGGGAGCCTTGACTCGCGCCGCGCCACGATTAATAGTGTGCGGTCGGTCGTTCCGGAGGAGTCACCTCGTGAATTCAAACGGGTAATAGAATTATCCGTATGCGGGGAGATGTTCATCATCTGAGGAAAGGAGGAGAATATGAAAGTCAGTGCGCTGGCGCTCGTTCCCATCGCGGCAATTCTGGCGTGGTGGATTTATGATCTTCAATTTCAATGGCGGAATCTTTCCGAACACGAATTCGGTTGGATCGTGCCGGTTCTGGCTGGATATTTGGTATGGGATCGGTGGAATTCGATTCCGCAAGATGATTCGCCGTGCGCCGCGTTGATATCATTTCTGATTGTGCTGGCTGCGACACCGTTTGTTCTTGTCGCGGAACTTTACAAGCAAGCAATTGCGCAAACACCAGCTTCAAGTTTCTGCCTGAGCATCGGATGTGTGTTGTTCCTGGCTGCAAATATACTTCACCTGTGCGGTCCGAAAACACTCCTGCATTTTCTGTTTCCAATGATGTTCATTTTCGTGTCAGTGCCTTTGCCGGGGATTCTGTGGAATCCAATCGTTCTGACCCTGAAGGAAGTCGTCACGAAGCTCGATGTGGAATTTCTCAATCTTATCGGCATTCCGGCGTTTCAACGCGTGAACGTGATTCAGCTTCCAGGGTGCGCTTTGGGGATCGATGACGCATGCAGCGGAATACGGAGCCTTCAATCGAGTGTGATGGCGGCCTTGTTCATCGGTTTTCTGAACTTTTCCAGCGTAACGTCGCGGATCGCATTTTTGCTGGGCGGGATGGGTTTCGCGATGCTTGGGAATTTTCTACGATCGCTCTTCCTGGCGGTCGCGGTCCACTGGAGAGGCAACGAAGCGCTGGATGAATTTCACGATGCGGCCGGGTGGGGCATATTGCTGTTCACTTTGGCTGGTTTGACTTTATCGGTGCGTTTGGTGAGAGGATTGGACAATAAGCCCTTCCTCAATATGAAGGGGCGTTGAGAGCGCTGCATGCAAAGAAATCCGAGGTCTTCCTCGAACGGACGGCATATTGGCCGATCGACATTCGGGAGCACGCTCACAGATTGGCTGAGCCGGTGGCGCGCGCCTATAACATAAACTTTTCACCGACTTTTTGTTCCGTTTGCGCTCGGTGGTCGAGCCGGGACAGCCAAAGTTCACCAGCTCACCCAAAAAAGAAAACAGCCCGCTACCCCCTTCGAGCGGGCTCAGCGTGGAAACGAAACCAGCGCCTGTCAGACATCCAGAATCGTCTCAGGAAGGACTTTCCTATACGCCGCGTTCGGGTTGATTGCAATTAAAATTCTCAACTCGTATTTTTCAAATTGACTTGGGCGGATTAACGATATATTCGTGAATGGCCGAGGAGATATTCCGCTTGTTCAAAGGCGAAGTAGCATCGTCGTTTGTCAGCGGCATTTTCTCTTCCAAAGGAGAGTCGCAATTCAAAAGGAGGATTTATGTTTATTCGATGTCTTGTCACCAGCATATCCATGTTTGTTTCGTTTGGAGTTCAATCTCGAGCGTCCGTGATTCTAAGTGAATCTTTCGATTATCCCGATGGCATTCTACAAGAGGTGGCGTCCGAAAAATGGAAGAGTCATAGCGGAACGGACAATCAAGTTGATGTGTCGAACCATTGGCTTGTCTTGACCGGTTCCGAGTCTCAAGATGTGAACATCGAGCTTGATGGGCAAACCTATTTGCCGGACAGCGAAGATTCGCTCTATTGCCGATTTACGGTGCGTTTCACAGAACTTCCAAGCCGAAAAGGAGGCTATTTCGCCCATTTCAAAGACGCTCGTTCAGGATTCCGTGGGCGGATCTGGGCGCAGGCGGAAGACCCCGATCAGGGCACGTTTCGATTGGCAATCAGTTCGGCCACGGGTGCGAATCCAATAGGCGTGCACGAATCGGTGCTTCGCCTGGAAACGGATTATCGAATCGTGTGCCGGCTGAGCGTTTCGGACTCTATGGCGACTCTATGGGTCGATCCTCTTTCAGAGACGAGTCCGAGCGTTTCTTCAGATTCAGGATCGGGCCTCGAAATTGCCTCATTTGCATTTCGACAGGCATCTGGCATTGGAACCATCATGGTCAAAGATCTCTTGGTTGGAACCGTTTTTTCGGATGTCATGCCCGCGTCCGATAATGTTTCCGGTGTGAAACCCGCATCCGGCGATGGTTCCTCCGCGCAGGCTCCGTCAGTGGAGAGTCCGGTTCCGTCAATCCTTCGGCAGCCGCAATCGATCAGTGTTTTGCTGGACACCGAGGTCGAGTTCAGTGTTTCAGCAAGTGGAACCGAACCGCTGGAGTATCAGTGGCGTTTCAACGACCTGGATATCGACGGCGCCACAGAGCCGACGTTGTTGTTTCCGGCGGCGGCTCCGAATCAACAGGGGGACTATCGGGTTGTGGTGAGAAACGCGAACGGCACCGCGACCAGCGCCTCCGCGACTCTTAAGATCGTTGAGGCCCCGGCGATTCAGGAGGCGCCGCGCAGCTTGGCGGCTCGGGAAGGGCAGGACATCGCACTCTCGGTCACACCGAGCGGCACGGAGCCGTTTGTATATCAGTGGCGATACAATGGAGAGCGAATCAACGGAGCAACTTCGAAGACTCTTGTGCTGGCTTCGGTGTCTGTCGACCAGGCAGGCGAATACTCGGTTTCAGTAAGCAATGAGGGAGGCGAGGTCGTGAGCGAGCCAGCGATGGTCACAGTAGCAATCCCGAACCCGCCGGAGATTCGGTTCACGAATTCTCTCTTTCATCTCGTTCGGCCTGGCGAAACGCTTGTCAATACCTTTACTGAACACGCGTTGAGACCGACGGAAGAGCTGACAATGCAGGTTCATGTCACCGACCCAAGGGGTGAGATTCTTACTGTTCGGGCGGGTCTTGTGGATTTGCCTGCGTCCGCACATTGGATCGTTTTGGAAGATCTTGGGACGGAGTGGAACGGGGAGTTTACGTTCCAGCCGGCTGTTGAGGATTCCGGAACGAGTCTTTTAATCTGGATTGAAGCGGAAAATGCGGATGGTTTGTCTCGTGCGGAATGGCGGTTTTACGTTCCCATACCGGAGGAGCAGGGAGTCGTGGTCAGTGAATTCCTGGCGAATCCACCGGCCTCCGGCGATGCGGCTCATTTTAATCCGCTACATAGGGCTGATCCTCCGCCGAGTCCAAGTTCCAATGATGAGTTTGTTGAGCTGGTCAACACGTCGGACGCGGTTGTGGATATGTCAGGTTGGACAATCTCGGATTCTGTCGCGGTGCGGCATCGATTTGAAGGTTCGGTTCTGTTGAAACCGTTCAGCGCGATTGTGGTTTATGGCGGCCCTCGAGAGGGCGCGCGCCCTCAGTTGGAGGTTCAGTCGTTCCCTGCAAGTGAAGGAGTTGCCGGATTGGCCCTTAACAACTCTGGCGGAGACACGATCGTGCTTCGGAATTCCGACGGTGATCTGATTGGCCGGATCGCGTATGCCGGTTTGGCGTCGGACGGCTCTCTGACGCGTTCCCCCGATCTGAATTCAGAATTTGTTCCCCATTCGACAGTGAGCGCACTGTTTTCGTCGCCTGGGCTTACGATTGACGGCCGTTTGTTCGAGCCACCGCCGACCCTTCAAGTAGCGCCAATGGTTTTGAGGGCAGGTTTCGCACAGGGCGACGGATTTGTCTTGATGTGGAACGTCGAACCGGGGCGTCCTTATTCCGTTCTGGAATCTTTCTCGATTGGCGGACCGTATGTTCCGGTCGCCAGCGGGATTACCTTCACGGGTGAGGATGGGCATTATTCAGACAACCGTCCGATTGAAGACGCGAGATTCTATAGAGTCAGCACACCTTGAAGGTCCTAAACGCGGTTCTCCGCTTGCGGGAGCGGCCCGTGTGAAAGTGCCGGCGGCGTTTACTCTTATCGAGCTTCTCGCTGTGGTCGCTGTGATCGCTCTGGTGGCGGGCATTCTGCTGCCCGCGCTGAGCCGCGCAAAAGGCGCTGTCAACAGTCTGTCGTGTTTGAACAATCTGAAGGATTGGGGACTGGCGACCCATCTTTATGCCGTTGATAATGATGATTATATGCCTCCGGAAGGACCACCAACTCCCGGTTCGAAACTACCCAATTCCGCGTGGTACGTTACGCTTCCGAGCCTGGTTGGAGCTCCTTCATACGGGGAAATGCCGTGGAGAACGAATCCGAATGTGAAACTGGGATCGAGCCTGTTTGTCTGCCCCGCCAATCCGCGGCGCGCAACGAATAACAACCTTTTTCATTACTGTTTGAATGCACATATTGATGGAACCGGAAGCGAAGATCACATGGTGCGCCTTACGTCACTGCCTGCGCCGTCTCGAATCGTTCAGCTTTTCGACAATGGCAAACGTGCCGCCGTTGCGCAGCAGAACAATGTTCATCCGAACCTTCATCGGGGCGGAGCACAGTTCTTGTTCGTGGATGGCCATGCTCGCCGGTTTGGCAATCTCGACTACTGGGACTTCTCGCTCAACCGGGGACGCACCAACAACCCGCAGTTGGTCTGGAGGCCCGGGAACGAGCGTGGGGGCTACAATGACTTATGAGGTGCGATTAGATTTTCTCCAGTATCGCGACTGCGGTAGCGTAGAACTCAGTATGACTCAAACTGATGTGAGCAACACTTCCTCCGCGCTCTTTCATCAGGTTTTGTCCGGCTCCGTGGAAGATGATCTGAGGTTCTCCAGATTCCTTGCGCAGAACTTCAATGTCATGCCATCCCAAATGCCTGCCGATGCCGGTTCCGAACGCTTTTGAGACTGCCTCCTTCGCGGCAAATCGGGCGGCAATGTGTGGAGCGGAGATTCTATTGGAGAGGCAATACTCGATTTCTGATGGAAGAAGGATCCGTTTGAGGAATCGATCGCCGAAACGATCGACCGAAGCGCGGATACGCGTCACCTCAATGATATCGATGCCGACTCCCAGAATCATGGACGCGGAATGAGCGGTTTCTGAGACAACGGTGGAATCATTTAACCGGTGTAACCACCCATTAGGAGCAACATCTCTTCAACGGCTTTTCGAATTCCCACCGTAATGGCCCGGCAAATAATGCTGTGTCCAATGTTAAGCTCCACGAGATAGGGAACCTGGTGAAGGAGCTGCAGATTCGAATAGTTGAGGCCGTGTCCCGCGTTCACGCGGAGACCAAGTTTGTGTGCGAGGTTTGCCGCTGCCGCGAGTCGATCAATCTCGAGCCCGAGATCCGATTTGCGATTAAAAGCGTCTGCAAATGCGCCCGTGTGCAATTCGACGAATTGGGCTCCTGTTTCGGAGGAAGCCTCGATTTGTCGAAGGTCGGGATCGACAAAGAGACTCACATCGATACCTGAATCGGTGAAACGCTTTCGCATTGCCGCGATCGATTCCACTTGACCGGATACATCGAGCCCGCCCTCCGTCGTGATTTCCGCGCGATTCTCCGGGACGATGCAAACAACATCCGGCCGGGTTCCGATGGCGATCGCCACGATCTCGGGAATATTGGCCAGCTCAAGGTTCAGGCGAGTCTTGATGGACGTCCGCATTCTTCGAACGTCCCGGTCTTGTATGTGCCGGCGATCTTCTCGCAGATGAATGGTTACCCCATTGGCGCCGGCGTCTTCGCATTCCAGGGCGGCGTCCACAGGATCGGGTTCTCCTGTCGTTGAACCACGATAGCGGGCTTCCCTCAGGGTGGCTACATGGTCCACGTTAACGCCAAGTTTCAACATTTCGACTGATCGAGATTCGGATGACTATTGGTTTGGCCCCGGAACCGGTCGAAAGCCGATTGTTGTGGTTGCTCTCGGGAAAGCAGGGCTGTCGAGCCAATACGCAAGTCCGATTAGCTCGAGTCCATTGAAACCGAGGTGTGACGTGCGCAGAACGGAAATCGTGTTCGGACCCGAAACAGAGATTTCAGTGACTGTATTTCCAAGTTTTGGCTCGATTGCACCCAGCCATTGCCCTGCCAGAGAGCTGGGCGGCAACGCGGGCAGCGTTGTGACAATCGAGAGAAGTGGAATCAACGAACGGAGCTGAACAAGCCGCGCTTGGGTGATCTCCCAATCGTAATAGAGAAGATTGTCGCGGTCGGTCAACTCGCGGATCAGTTCCGATGGAGGTGGATTTGCGGAGGGGGGCACGGGGAAAATTCCTCCGAGCAGAAAGTCTTGTTGCGATTCGTGAGATATTTGGACATACGGAGTGAGAATCGGAAGGGATTTCCAAAGGATTCCTGTCCCATCCATAAGTTTTTCCAGACTTCCCACGGAGTTTTTTGCGAGCGTCTTGTTCCATTCGGACAAATGCATGCGTGCGATGGTTTCGATTTCGGCGGATGCATCCGAAACCGGCACCGCAGCTTGAATTTGATACGGCGCAAAGGATTGGCCCCACGCAAAAAGCTGATTCGGGAGCGGATCGATTCCGAGTTGATTTGCAACAGCCCGTGCCTTTAACCAGGGCCGGATCCCTTGCACCGCTGTGAAACTCATCAGGCTGTTTTTGGAGTCTCGAATCGTGTTTAAGGGAATCTTCCATGATTCGAGCTGCCAATCGATTGGTTCGGAGAAGCGCAAGAAAATCTCGGTTTTCAGGCTGCTTTCCCGCCCTCGGACATTGGCTGTCAGCCTTGATAGTTTGGCCGGAATAAGCCGCGGGAGCAGGGTTCTCAATTTCGACAGATCCGCTTCGATGAAAAGCGAGTCGCCGGACGCTTCCTGACCGGGGTGGCCGTCCCGGCGGATTCGATCGACAAGAGGGTTAATATTGTTTGAACCGGATGCGTCCTGCACCGATGGCGATGGGCCGGAAAGAATGAACCACGAGTTGATTGCCTCTGCGGCAAAAGGTCCCGATTGGTCTGCCGCCGGAGTGAGACTCTCAAGAAGAGCTGAGCAGTTAGTCTTCCAAAACCTCCGGCGTGCTTCATCTAGATTCACCGCCAGCGTCCAGTGCAAGCCGGTCGGGTCCTGATCCCGGATTTCGATATAGGTCTGTTCCTGAAAGAGATCGCCGAGTAGTGGGCGGATGAGATTCAGCACCTGATTTTCTTTTTCAGAGTCGAGATTTCCCAATTTGGAAACGATGTAGCTGCCGAGTCTGTTCAACGCTGTCTCTCGGAGCGCCACGCTGGCGGGAATTTTCCGTACTTCCTGAAGCGTCACCCCATCGGCGCTTCCTTCGATCTTGTTGAAACCTGGAAAACTCACCCGCAATACGGGCGCTGCCGAATTGGATGGCAGCGCTTCGGCGCCGATTCTTCCGAAAGCAGTGAGTCCGCCTAGAAGAACAATCAATCGAATGATGAGCCCTTTCATAATCGTATTCTCATTGCCAGAGAAAGAGGCAGATAGCAAATGATTTGAATTGCCTTGCCGGCCGGGATGGATTTCATTTTGTTTTATGCCGGGGAGGCGGACTCGCAGTTCGAGAGGGTCTGATCAGATTCATCGAGTCGAGTCCAAGTAGTTCCGCTGAAGATTGAAAGGATGGATGAAACGCCCGCTGCTTCTCGTGACCGTGCCGTATTTGGGTGGGATCCTACTTTCCCATATGATCGCGGTCCCGTTGCTTTGGCTGTTCGGCGCTGGGTTCGGATTCGCGGTTGCCTCTGTTCCGATTTCCAAGTTGAGACAAGTCTTTCTCGCGGCCGCGATCATCTTGAGTGGATGGGTGAACATGGCTGTCCAAACGCAGGTTGTTTCTCCGTGTGACATCCGGACAATTCTCGGAGATGCGATTGAACTCGCGACCGTTCAAGGACGTTTAATCCGAACGCCGATTCACCGGTCTGATGTGCGAGAATCGAGTGTCAAGTGGCGATCCAGCGCCGAGATCGAAGTTGATTGGATTGAGACGCGTGGTGTAAAGCGGAGAGCACACGGCCGAGTGATCGTTGCCACTCCCGGGAGATTGGGGAACGAGTTCTTTGGCGGCGGAAGTGTTTTGGTGGAGGGCGTTCTTGGGCTTCCCAAGAAACCGGTTGTGGAAGAATTGTTCGACTACCGCGAATACTTGCGACGGCGTGGAGTCTATTACCAACTGGTTGCTGAGGGAGTTGCCGATTGGCGATCGATTTCAAACGGCAGGGCAAGTGATATCCGGCCCTTGAGCGATCGGTTCGTGGAGTGGGCCCGTGCAAACCTTCTGAAAGGCATGATTGAACCGGACGATACTGTTGGATTGCTTTGGGCAATGGTGCTCGGTTGGAGATCCGATTTTACGGACGAGATTTCGGAGCCGTTTATGCGCAGCGGCACGCTGCATATCTTTGCGATTAGCGGTCTGCACATTGCGCTTATAACAGGGATTCTGATTCGATTGTTGCGTGTTCTTCAATTGCCTCGCGCGATCAGTGGATTGATCCTGGTTCCAGCGCTGTGGTTTTATGTGTTTGTGACGGGATGGCAGGCTTCGGCGATCCGGGCCACGATCATGATGACGGTCATTATCGGTGGTTGGGCATTGTGCCGTCCTTCAGACCTGTTGAATTCGCTGGCAGCGGCGGCGCTGATTGTCCTCGTTTGGGACCCACGGCAGCTTTTCCAGGCGAGTTTCCAGCTCTCTTTCGCGGTGGTTTTGAGCATCGCTTTGATTGCGCCACGGTTGGACGCGGTTCGGCGCCGGTTGTTGGTTTCAGATCCGTTTCTTCCGAAGGCGCTCATAGCCCCATGGAAGCGCAGTTTGGGGACTGTGATTTTCTATTTGACGGGGAGTCTGATCATATCGGCTGCGTCATGGTTGGGTTCCTTGCTTCTCATCGCCACCTACTTTCATTTGGTGACACCCATCAGTCTTTTGGCAAACGTGGTCATTGTGCCTCTCGCGGCTTTGACGCTGATGGCGAGTTTGGGAAGTCTGCTTTGCGGTGAGCTGTTGCCATGGTGCACGGTCCTGTTTAATCACAGCGCTTGGTTGTGGATGACTTTGATTTTCCACTCTAGCAGTTTCGCGGCGACGGTTCCGGGCGCGTTCTTTTATGTAAGCTCGCCCTCCATCCTGAGTTTCTTTGTCTTTTACGGGTTGCTCTGGGTTTGTTTGTCTGGCTGGATCCTTGTGAAAAAGTGGAGACTGCTTCGCGTGTTTGGAGTTTTGATTCTCTTGATTGCCGGGGCGGCGGAGCAGATTCGAGGAACACCCGCACTTCAAATCACAATATTTCCTCTTGGCGGCGGAGCTGTCTTCTCCGATTCCAAGGGCTCCGAGAACGATCTGCTCATCGACTGCGGAGATAGCTTCGCGGCCGAGCGCATGTTGAAACCTTTCCTGCAGGCACACGGAGTGAACCGAATGCCCCCAACGCTGCTCACCCATGGCGACGTCGGTCACGTGGGAGGATACGATTACCTGGAGAAGGAGTTCGGGACCGCGCGCTTGTACACAAGCCCGGCATCATTCCGATCACCCGTGTATCGTCGCATAGAGGAACGTCTCCGGATGATGCCTGACTTTGGGAGGAAAGTCCGGCGTGGCGACATTGTTTCAGGATGGACTGTTCTGCATCCCGATTCGGGCGACTTGTTTTCGCGGGCTGACGACGCGGCAATGGTTCTTCGAGGTGATTTCTTCGGGCTGCGAATCCTCCTGGTTTCAGATTTGGGAAGGCTCGGGCAAAGGACTTTACTAGCGCGTGAGCCGGATTTGGGCGCCGACATTATAGTCGCCGGAATGCCGTCTCAAGATGAGGCGTTATTGGGGCCTTTTCTACTTGCGGCGAATCCACGACTAATTGTCGTTGCCAGCGGAGAGTTTCCCTCGTCGAATCGCCCTTCCCGCGAGTTTCGGGAACGCCTTTACGAGTCAGGAATTCCCGTTGTGTACGGGGATCGAGAAGGCGCAATTAAGATTTCAATCTCTAGGGAGGTTTGGATGGTGAGCAGTCCGAACGGGATTGTCGCCTTCGGAGATCTTAATTAAGGAATTCTGCCATTGGAAATTCAAGGGCGAGCTAGATCTGGGCAGAATGCCGCATCCAACCGCATGTCAGATAGTTGAATGGCTATTTGCGGCTTGCTTGCCGAGATGTTTGCCGTCTAAACAGACGCCATGCCGGACTGGATTACTGCAATTTGCCTCGGGATAATCGAGGGCGTCACAGAGTTTCTGCCAATCTCTTCCACAGGACACTTGCTCTTGGCCGAAAACTGGCTTCCGCGCCAATCGGATCTGTTCAACACCGTTGTGCAATCGGGTGCGGTATTGGCTGTGGTGGCGATTTTCACCCGTAGGATTCGATCGTTTATTTTCGAATGGAGGACACCGGAATGCCGCGACTATCTTTTCAAACTCGCGACGGCATTTGCAATTACGGGGGCGGGTGGGTTGATCATGAAAAAGTTTGGCTTTGAGCTTCCGGAATCTGCGGTTCCGGTTGCTGTTGCAACGCTTGTCGGTGGCGTTCTCATTCTTTTCATCGAGCGATGGATACGATCTCGCCCCGCGACAGACGCGATCACTTGGAATGTTGCCGCTCTGATTGGAGCGGCGCAATTGCTGGCTGCCATGTTCCCGGGAGCTTCGCGATCCGGTGTGACAATCATGGCCGCTCTTATGGTTGGTGTGAAGCGGCCGGCCGCGACTGAATTTTCGTTTCTCCTTGGAATTCCAACTCTGCTTGCGGCCGGAGGACTTCAAGTTTTTAGCGCGCTCCGGGACGAATCCGCGGCTCCCATCGCTTGGAGTATGATCGCGCTGAGTTCAGTTGTTGCGGCGGTTACCGCGTTTGCTGTTGTCAATTGGTTGATTCGGTTTGTGCAGACGCACACCTTTGTCGGATTTGCATGGTACCGGATTGTGCTCGGGACGATCATGCTTGCGCTAATTCGGTAGCGATTGGCGGCTTGAATGCAGTTGTTATCGATCCGTTCAATAAGCAAACTCGGCGAATGAGAATCCTTTGCGTGCACGCTCATTTCGATGATTACGAGTTTGTCGCGGCGGGCACATTTGAGATGTGGCGCCGCCGGTTGGGTGATGATTTAAGGGCGCGTGTGATTGTATGCACCGATGGAAAGGCGGGGCATCATTTCCGGACCCGGGATGAAACCGGCGAGATTCGTACAAGGGAGCAAGACGCTTCCGCGCGGGTTGGGGGATACGAGCTGGAAATCCTTCGGTTGCCAAATGGAGAAATCCCAAGGGAAGCGTGCCTTCAGGTGACCACTCCGTTTCTCGCTGCTCTTTGGAAATCGATCCGATCGTTCGAGCCGGACTACCTGTTTTGCCCCCCGGTTCCAGTGGATCCTCTGGCTGGAATCCATGTCGATCATGTTGCCGTCGCCGAGGCGGTGCGCCGCGTCGCTTACATGATTAACGTGCCGCACGCGTTTACGCCCGAGTATCCCGGCAATGAAAAGGACTCCCGCCCCTGCAAGGTTCCGGTTATTCTCAATCTCTACGACGCCTACATGGAAGGGGTGAATTCGCATCATCTGGCGGTCAATGTGGATACTGCGTTTCCGCTGATTTGTGAAATGACCTACTGCCACCAGTCGCAGATTTCGGAATGGCTTCCGTGGGTGAATCGGCACAGCATTCAGAAACCCGCCTCTCTGATGGATTGGTCGAAAGGGTTGCGAGGAAGGATGGAATCACAGCAAAAGGAAGTTGGCATCACTGTGCCGGGCCTTTTCGAGGTCTTCACTGTGACAGCCTGGGGGGTTATTCCCAAATTCGAACAGTTGATGAGTGATTTTCCCAGCTTGGATGAAAAGGCTTCTAACTACGACACGCTTCAAAAACTACTGCGGCGTTGGTCGAGGGGGTAATCGAATGGGAATTACCTTGGCTCGATCTTCCGGATAGTCAAAGCCCAGTCGTCTCCGCTCCACGAAGCGGCTCATCCCGGGGCTGCATGCTGGGCTCGAAGTCTTTCAGAATTCGAAAGTCAGGATGAACAAACTGCCCGGGTTCAAGAAGTATCTTCAAACCAATGATATCATGGGCGATTTGTCCCACGAGACTGCCGCCATTCAAACGATCCAGGCTTTTGTTCTTCTCAGAAAAACGATAGTTCGGAACCCGAACACTCACTGTGACAGAACCCTCCGGAATACCCGACATGTTGAATTGCCCACTCGGGTCGATATCCACGGCGGTTGAATCCCACGCCCCGTCTCGGCTGAGTACCACTTTCGTTCCAAAAGGAATCGGCTCGCCATCGCTCAAGATTACCTCGCCCACAATCCGATTTCCCGGAACAGGAGACAATTCGCCCACATCGAGAATCGAACCGTCCGCCCGCAGCCTAATTCTTTTCTCTGGCAGCGCGCCGTATGGACGCACCGAATCCATTAATCCATAGACGAAAACAACGGCATTCGGAATGGCTTCTCCCTCCGGATTGACCACCGTTCCCCGCAGTTGATTCTTCGGACCGATCTCCTCCAAGTTTCGTTGCTCAAGTGTTACTTCGACCGGCGGTCCATAGGGATCAATGTTCGGAACGAACTTGGGAATCAGATCTTTACCCACGACCAAGATTCGGAACAGCAAATTGGGGTCGAGGGATTCGATTCTGAACTTTCCTTGAGCGTCCGACCGGGCGCTCTTGCGGCAATCCGCATAACAAGACGGTCAGAGAAATCCGAGCCCCGTTCGCGGGCCCGCTGTGTAAATAAAAACGGACGCGTCTCGCAACGGCGCTCCATCCTGGGTCCGGATCATACCGGTCAGGTCTGGACGTAAGGGCCGGGATTCCACATCACCGGCATGTGAAACAATTCCGAAGAATAGAAGAACTCCAATTCGAACCACCTGTTGCATGACCAATGCTCTTGCTCTCATAACTCATTCCACCTCCATTCGGTACGATTTCGATTTCATATTCATATTGGTGGAGTGGCGCCGCTGCGCCACCCGGAAATTACCGCAACACCGGTTCCCGACAAGGATTGGACGTTTTGACTCATTCGCTTTTGTGTCTGCTGTCCGTTATTCGATCGAGTGCATCTCCCGCAGCCGTCCGAATTCTTTCATCGTTGTCCTGAAGAAAGGCACTGAGAACCGGAATGGCTTCTGCCGCTTTTGGTCCAATCTCACCCAGTTGCTCAATCATTGTACGATGCATGGTGGAAAAAATCCGCAGCGGCTGTGAATCCGCAGTTTCGCGCGCTTCGAGCTCAGAAGTCAGAATTGCCACAATATTCGTCCGACCATCTAACTTCCAGAGGGAGTAGGCGGCATTCCGGCGCACACTCAAATTAGGATCGTTCAGCAATGCATTAAGCGCCGGTATCGCCGGTATCGCCGGTATTGCTGCCGTGCCTAATCTTCCAAGCGCGAACGCAGAATTATTTCGCACTACCCAATGGGAATTGCCAAGCAATTCAACCAGATCAGGAACTGCCGCCTGAGCTTCGGAGCCCAACTTCCCGATCGCAGCCGCAGCCGCGCCTGGCGTATCTTCTCGAAGTTGCTTTAGAATCAACGGCAGCAGATCAGACGTTCCACTACGAATCGCGCTTGTGGCCGCGATCGCCGATTCGCGAACGGAAAGATCAGGATCTTCGATGGCCCGGGCGATCGCGTCCGGAAGATCATTCGATGACGGATCGAACTCAACAAGGGCTTTCAGCGCGAGACCGCGAACCGCTGGGTTCGAATCATTCAACAGCCGGCCGACAATCGGCCTCGCATCGTTCGCTTTCCTTCCAAGGCTTGCCACGGCGACGAGCGCGGCGACTCTTACATCCTCGATCGGAGAAGAAAGTGCTTCAATTAACAGTGGCATCGTCTCCGGTTTCTCGGATCCCACCTTCGCAAGGGCGCGCAACGCCATAGGCCGAAGCGAAACGTCATCGCCTCTTGCAGCCTCCTTAACAGCCGCAAATGCCTCTTCGTCCGGAACTCCATGGACGGCGAGCGCAAAGAGTGCAGCAGACTTTGCGGTCGATTCATTCGTGTAAATCGTGGAGGCAATGATTGAAAGAATCGAGTGACCCGCGTTCCCGTGATCAAGCGATGAAATGGCAAGAATGATTCGTGCCTCCTGCGGTCCATTTGCAAGTTGATCTTCGACAAGTTGCCTGGCTTCAGGACGCAGACGACGAAGGGTCAACAAAATGTCAGCCGCGAGTCGGCTAAGGCGGAAATTGATGTCTCCAAGCGCCGCCGCTATGGCAGGAATTGCTATCGGATTCTTCCGAGCCACGATTCCAAGAGCATCCAGCGCCGTCCACCGATAGTCTCCTCCCAGCGGAGTTGCCTGCCCTTTGCTGCGGTCGTTCAGAGCATCGGTCAATATTCTCACAACCTCGTTTGATTCTGGAGCAATACGGGCCATGGCGACGAAAAATCGTGCGTTCCCGTTTGCTTCTTCAGTTTCCGCGCCAGGAACGGAATTGCCGCACTTTCCATCCCACGAAACTCGTTCCACAAACGCGCCTGGCTACTTTTAGTCGACGGGCCGGCCTCCGTTAATTGCTGAAAGATCGTCTCAAGTGAGGAATTTCTTAGACCCGAATCCGCATCCTGTCGCGATCCTTGAACCTTTTTCAGAGTTTCCTTAGCCGCTTCGCGGATGTTCTCATCGTCGTCCTGAAGCAGCGAATTGAGAACCGGAATGGCGGCGGCAGCGCCAGGACCGATCTCACCGAGTCGGTCAATCATGAAATGTCTCATAGATTTTAGATTCAGCCGTATTAACGGATCAAGAATCTCTTCATTCGACAGCCCTTCGCAAGCACTTTGTCACTCTTGATTCCCTGCATTGCGAGGCTCGCCGCCGTATTCGCCCTTTCCGAAAGCGTTCCCTTCGTCAAATGTTCGCGGAGCAACGCAAGGGCAATCGGCGCACTTGAGGAACCGGTCCGCCGATTGACCATGACCTTCACGGCCTCATCTCGCACCGCTCGATCTGGATCCGACATTACTCGCGCGACGACGTGCAGCGCCTTCAGTTGTTTTTCGCATAGGAGATCCAGAGCCCAGACAGCTTCAAGGCGATAATCGTACTCCGACGCATGCCGTCCTTTGCTTTGGTCCATCAACGCTTCCTGAAGCAGCTCAAATACGTCGTCTCGATCCGGCGCGATCCTCGCAAGCGCGGAGAGCGCAGAACCCACCCCAAATCTGGCGGATTCCATCAAAGGACCGACCGCGTCCTGCGCCACAGGACCCATTTCACCGAGAGCTCCCGCCGCAATCGCACACACTCGATCGCGGAGAACGCGCCTTCCGTTTGTCTGCCATGCGCCAGCCTCTTCGTCCTCCAGAGCTTGAATCAAAGCGGGAATCGCCAATTGAGCTCGCGCGCCCAGTTTGCCGAGAGCCCATGCAGCTTTGCGACGGTCGTCCACAGTCATATCGTTTGTCCCACCCTTCTCAACAGTTTCTCTTTGAGGAACGGCACAGACTCAGATCCCAACTGTTCGACCACCTTCTCGGACTCTCGGACCAGTGGAAGATACGGGGTGACTCGATGATGGAACCATTGCAGTTTCGCGAACAGTTGTTCGAATGTTTCGATCGAGGGCGCCGGATTGCCAGAATCTTCACCACGCCTGGATAGATCCACGCGTCCTTCCACGAAGCTCGGCCTCACCTTTTCCTTCGTTTCCTGACTCCGAAGCCCCGGAAGAATCAAACCTGCGGAGAGAAGCACAACGAGTCCTCCGACAAACGAGAGCTTGGGACTGCGCCTAATGGTGCGATCCATGATTCGAGCGACCCTCTTTCTAAGGGGATGAAGATGTTCCGCGAAACCCAATGCCGCCCCAATCGGGACTCGTGCGGCAAGCGTGGCCGCGGCACTGACGAGTGTGTCGCAATAACTGTCCTGGGAAACGAACCCGCGCGTGAGCAGCAAATCGTCGCAGCATTCCTCCCGAGTTTTTCGAACCGCCCGGTTCACAAGCCAAACGACCGGGTTAAACCACCAAATCGAAAAAAGAACGAGCTGCAGCCAATTGACGATCAGATCGTGCCGTTGAATGTGCGCCAACTCATGCGCCAGGATCGGTTTCAAAACTGTCAATGGAAGCCGCTCCACCGCTTCCGTCGGCAACATCACTACCGGACGAACCAATCCAAAGGCAATGGGGCTCAGTATTTCATTCGAAATCTGCAATGGCGGCGCACTTCGAATCCCGAAGCGTTTGACCAAGTCTTGGTATTCGACGGCTATCTCTCCTGTTCCCAAGAATTGCGCCCGCCGCCTAATCAAACTCAGCCGGAACACTTGGGCGACTATCCAAATCACGACCACCGCAGTCCCGAGCAAATGACAAAGCAAAAGCCAGCCTTTCCAATTCAGACCAACGGAACCGAGCTCACTCGGTTCTGATGATTCGCTCCCGAACTTCGATGAAGGTCTGTAATTCGAGGACTCTGTAACATGAATCCGTTCCGCTGAATCAATTGGGACTGAATTCGCGGGAACATTCTCAACCGGATCGATCCTTTCCGGGACGACCCGATTAGAACCGGAGGTTGAAACAGGGGCGCGTTCGATCACTGGCCCGATTTGAGAGAATACGCCGGTCGGCAATGACACCATTGGAGGGATCGCAAACTTCAGCAGGGCAATTATCAGCAGTCCATACCGCAACGATGCTGGCCAGCACCGACCAAAACAGACGAGGGCGAGCACCGCAACACCGACGATCGCTCCTTGCCACGCTGCATGGAACACTTGAGGCCAGCAACTCTCCGACAATGAGTTAACGAGCTCGATTCAACGTTTACAGAGGCTTGTTTCAGCCGCGCCGCTATCTACGGCGGACGCGACCCGATTGAGAAACGCAATCACAGAAAAGCAATCGCCGATTATTCGCGGATTCTTGAGATTAAGCCGCTGGACTTTTCCAGCCGATTTAATCGCAGACTCCAATATGGAGTTGTAGAAGAGTATGCCAACGCGATTGCGGATTTCTCCCATTTGATTTCGGGCAATCCGGATTTGTCGAGAATCGGTGTTAAGAGAGAGACAATGATAGCCAGTGTCTATGGATACCGTGGGCGAATCTACCAGTGGCACAAAAAGGATTATGCACGATCGATCGCAGATTTCACGGAAGCGCTGCGCCTGGATCCCCAGATTGAAATGGTTCATTACCGGCGTGGACAAAGCTATCAGGCGGTTGGGGAGTAGGAGAAGGCGCAATCTGATTTTGAAGCCGCGCTGAAGCAAGATCCGAATTACGGCAATCTACTGCAGAGTTGGGCTTGGCAGTTGGCGGCCTGTCCGCTTACGGAACTCCGCGATGGCAAACAAGCCTTGGAATTCGCGCTCAGAGCAAATGAGATATTGGGAGGCGTGAACCCGGATTTCCTGGAGACAGTTGCGGCGGCCTATGCGGAAGACGACCGCTTCGACGAGGCCGTGGCTTGGCAGAAGAAAGCGTTGCAGGCTCTTGACGGGAAACCGCGCGACGGGCGGAAGGCAGGCTCAGACTGTATGAGGCTGGCAAACCGTTTCGAATGTAAGACTGATTTGATGAACGACCGAGTGAAATGGAACGTCCTGTGATTTTCGAAAAATGGTTTCGTTGCCGGTCTGAGGCAAATAGGGGTGGATGGATTCGCAGGGTCAGCGGGTAAGCGGTTTAGGATTTTGAAGCAACCGGAGGATTTGTCGATGAGCGCTGGGGAAGGGAAGTTTTTGGATTTGTTTTACGGAACACCAGCGTAGGGAGTTTGTAAGGTTTCTGCCGCACTGTTCTTCCTCCGAAGAGAAAACGCGCAAACAGATTCGGTTCTGTGTGATCGTGTGGAGAATGGTGCCGATAGGT
Source organism: Verrucomicrobiota bacterium (assembly GCA_027623095.1). Taxonomy (GTDB): domain Bacteria; phylum Verrucomicrobiota; class Verrucomicrobiia; order Limisphaerales; family SIBE01; genus JAIPJX01. The sequence goes on along the minus strand of JAQBVM010000051.1, from coordinate 2,482 downwards.
CTCATATTGGAAGTTGCGAATCCAAGACACTTTCGCGCGGCGCTTGCGATTGAGCCGGCCGTGTCGCAGAATTCTGCGTTCGGAAACTCCCACAGTCGGGCGTTGATGCCGGTTTTCGCTCGTTTTCGAATCAGATAATTCCCCTGATGCGAAACCACGAACGCCGCGAACTCCCGAGGCGTTGATTTCGGTCGCGGAGCGAGTGCCGGAATCAAGGCGGTGCATCCCAACGTATTTGCCGCGCATTGTTTCCGCAGCGGGCACCGCGGACAGTCAGGGTCCCGGGGAGCACACACGGTTGCGCCCAGTTCCATGAGCGCTTGATTTAGATGGGAGCAGTTGCGTGATCCTCCGGAGCGGTTCAGGAGGGATGCGGTTTGGACTAATCCCGCGGCGGCTTTCCAGATCTGTTCTTTGGCTGGATTTCGCCTGGGATTCGTTCGAATCGCCAAAACCCGGCTTAGGACACGAACCACGTTGCAATCGACGACGGGCGTTGGTTGATTAAAGGCGATGCTGCAGATTGCGCCCGCCGTATAAGGTCCAACTCCGGGGAGTGCAAGGACGTCGTTGAAATTCGAGGGGAAATCGCCCGCGTATTCATTGCGGATTTTCCGGGCGGCGCGTTTGAGATTCTGAGCCCGGCTGTAGTAGCCCAGTCCAGCCCAGAGCCTGAGGACAGTCTCTGTCCTTGCAGTGGACAGCGCATGAATGGTGGGGAACTTTCTCATCCATCGTTCCCAATATGGGATCACGGTCTTCACTTGCGTTTGTTGGAGCATGATTTCCGAAATCCAAATGGCGTAGGGGTCGTGCGTCCTCCGCCACGGCATATCTCGCGCATGTTTGGCAAACCAGGCGATCAGCGAACGGACTAAAACTCTGTAGTTTGGCACTGGCCTGAGATTAGACGAAATCCGTTTTGCGGCACAATGATTGATCATAGCGGGCATGATTTTCTCCGGGGAAGAGATTCGAACAGAAATGCTTCGAGGGAGTCACTGTAGCGCTGATCGTAACGATTCGGGCAAATTGGGAATCTTCGTTGAGCAGAGTGGCTTGGCAAAAAAGTGTTGTAGTCCCGAATGTTTGCAGGGCGCTGCCCCCGCGTTGGAGAACGGAGGATGAATTGACTGGCAAATGATTGATCTCGCTGGCTTATTTATGTCCGGTGCCGCTATGTGATGCTGCTGAAGTTTAATCGGAGGGATTGTCCTCTCCGATCCACCGATTTTGCTACAAATTTGAAAACGCTGACGACTCATACGTGCAAGCTCAACGACGTTCAGGCCAAAACGTTATTGGCCTGGCTCCGGTCTCAGGATTTTGTGTTTTCCGAAGCGCCGTATTCCCAGTATGCGGCTTCAAAGAGCAATACAAACCTTGTGTTCTACGAAAGCGGCAAACTTGTTGTTCAAGGAAAGGGCACAAAAGAATTTGTCGAATTTGTTTTGGAACCGATAATTCTTCGGAAGGCTCGAATCGGGTACGAAGCGGTTCTGAATCCGGAAATCCTTTTGCCAAGAGTTGGAGTCGATGAGAGCGGGAAAGGCGACTTTTTCGGGCCGCTTTGCATAGCAGGGGTTTATGTCAACGAATCAGTAATCAAGGCGTGGTCTGAATCGGGAATCCGTGACTCAAAAAAGATTCATAGCGATAAGTCGATCCAGAAACTTGCGGAGCAGATTCGACAGACCCCTGGGTGTATCACTACGGTGGTACCCATTGGGAATGAAGCCTACAATCGGCTTCATCGATCGATGAAGAGCGTGAATGCCGTTCTAGCCTGGGGACACGCACGCGTCATCGAGAACCTCATGCTCCAAAAGCATCGAATGGCACCACCGCCCGTTCGTGCTATCAGCGACCAGTTTTCGTCGGACAAGGGAACAGTTGAACAAGCGCTGATGGGTTTAGGCCGCGAAATCGAGCTGGTTCAAAGGCATAGAGCAGAGGAGGATATTGCCGTTGCCGCAGCCTCAATTCTTGCCCGACATGAATTTGTTCAGCGTCTGGAGAAGCTCGGAAAAGAGCTTGGGTTTTCGCTTCCGAAAGGAGCTTCGCCCGCAGTTGAAGCAGTAGCGAAACAGATATTGGAGCAGCGGGGTCTGAATTCGATGGAGAAAGTGTCGAAGATGCACTTCCGGACCGCAAAACGGGTGCAGGGCCTTCCAGAACCACCTCGAGTGGTTTGGGGGAAAAGTAAGAAACGTGGGTAACGATACGGGGATCCTTTTAGAACTGGACGCATGATCGGGAGTTTGTGAACTCCGTGCGCTGACTGCAATCGTCGATCGAGCAAGGTGCCGATCTCGAGAAGAGCCACGCTCTCGTTTCTAATATTCGAGCAAGTTTCGGGCTGCTGGAGGAAACTTCGAACAGGGACAACCCTCTTTCAACTCGCCAGTTCGCCGCGCGCCAAAACTAACTGTTACCCAGGAGAGGAGATCGTTGCGCCAAAAGGGGTGTTACCCAATGGCAC
>JAQBVM010000411.1 GCA_027623095.1 Verrucomicrobiota bacterium | reverse complement strand
ACCGCAAAAACGTCCAAACTCCAGGCCGCGCTCACTTGAGCGCGGAAGGTTAGGTCACCGATTAGGCCACCGATTTTCATACGTCGCTTCAACGGGGCCGCGCTCACTTGAGCGCGGAAGGCGCATTAAGATTTTTATGATACAAGTGATTCATATTGCTTCAACGGGGCCGCGCTCACTTGAGCGCGGAAGGTTCCAATCGGAAGCACAAAGACGGCTGCTGTGGGCGAAGCTTCAACGGGGCCGCGCTCACTTGAGCGCGGAAGGAACCGACGATGGCCATAAACTTGGCTTTAATTCCGCAGCTTCAACGGGGCCGCGCTCACTTGAGCGCGGAAGGCTGTGGAGGTCAGAACAATAAGACGTTGATTTCTGGTGCTTCAACGGGGCCGCGCTCACTTGAGCGCGGAAGGGCATTGCACTAGCACCAAAAACCGAACTCCTATACCGCTTCAACGGGGCCGCGCTCACTTGAGCGCGGAAGGAATCGAGATCGCGCCAGATGCTTCATAGAATCGAAGGCTTCAACGGGGCCGCGCTCACTTGAGCGCGGAAGGATCGCGTCTGGGACCGTGGAGGTCACGGGACATTCAAGCTTCAACGGGGCCGCGCTCACTTGAGCGCGGAAGGGACGAGCGTGTGACCGGATACACCTGATGTGCTGTCGCTTCAACGGGGCCGCGCTCACTTGAGCGCGGAAGGTCCTCGGTTTATGCCGAACCAAACACTAGAACGATGTCGCTTCAACGGGGCCGCGCTCACTTGAGCGCGGAAGGATGAAACCTGAGCTAACCCCGGTCGCGTCAGTGTGTGCTTCAACGGGGCCGCGCTCACTTGAGCGCGGAAGGTGTTCCTTTGTTACTCGCTCTGGCACAGGCTCGCAATACTGGGAATGCGACTACCTGCGCTGTCGTGAGTGTCTGTGTGCTCGTTTCTTCAGATGGTCTCGTCATAATCAGCTCGTTTTCAGGCTGTTACGCCATGCGAGCGCGACCGGGTTTTTCCGCGTCACCTCGGCGCTCGCGATTTAGTTGTCAAAGAACGGTAACGTCTCAAACTACAAAACACGGCGCATCCAGCTTTGTATAGGGCAATCCAAGGGCGGTGATCACTCGGTCGCCGCGCCCTTCAGAAGGACCCAGCTCGACGAAAATCACCTGGTCTTCATCGTGGATTATGATGTCGCTCAAAGCGGTTTGTAATTCAATCTTTTCAGAGGGATTCAGGTCGCACTCAAACACAGAGAATTGCAGGTGATCGCCAAAATTGCCGCAGGTCTTGAACACCTTTCGCAGCCGCTTGTCGTCGGCGATGTCGTAACAAACCAGGTAAGTCGTGCGCATAAGTAATGGAGAAGGGAGAAAGAAAAATGGAAAAGGAAGATTCGAGGTCCGATTTGGGATTATTCCTTCCCTTCGGCATGGCGTTTAATGGTTGTGAGGATTGCGACCATTTGCCCCGCTGGATCCAGTGCAAGCGCCAGCTCGTTTGGGGAGCCGATGTTTTCGGCAGACATCAAGTCCAGCCAGTAGCTCGTTTCGTCCGCCTCATTGAGGCAATCCCCGATCTTGGCAATACACTCAGCCTTGCTGCGGGCCTGATCCGCTTCGCGATAATTCGCGCCGGCCGAAGTGCCTGATCGCAGCATCTGCCGTCTGGGTGTCTGAGCCAGCACGCCCCGGTCTAGCGAGACGAAAAGTTTGATGACCTGCCGGGCAAACCTAAAAGTCCGCTCCCGCAAGTCCCGTGTCGGCTTTTCTCCATTCTTCATTTTCCATTTTCCATTTCTTATCGAGTCATCAACGGCACATATTCGGAAATCTCGCCAGTGAGCGTCTTGGACAACAATCGCGCCTGCAACTCCAATGCCCGACGGTAGCTGACTTTGTAGTCGAACAAAGGATGTGTGATGAGGGAACTCATGCGTTGTTCATACGTCTGAAAGAATCGCTTCCGCCCTGATGGCGTAAGATTTACCGCCTCGCCCGCACGGACGAAATCCTTTTGGGATATGACGCGATTGTTGATGCAGCTCAGCACGGTGGATTCCGCGATGAGCGGTCTGAATTCCTCCATCAGATCGAGGCCCAGCGCGGGTCGTCCAAAACGCGGCTGATGGTAGAAACCGACGTAGGGATCAAACCCCACAGCCAGTGCCGCCAGCGTGCAATCCTTCGCGAGCATACTATAGGCCAGCGAAAGCATCGCGTTGACGGGATCGGTGGGTGGACGGCGGTTGCGGTTGCTGAAAAGGAAGTTGAACGAGCGCTGTTCATTGGCGGTGCCTGAGGCTTCGCTGCCCGGCAGATCTTCCTCGACTTTGATCATGCCGCTGAACTGCTGGAAATACTGGCTCGCGGCGGCACCCTCGATTCCAAGCAATTCCTCAATCGAATTCGCCGTCAACGCATCCTCGGACGCTCGCTTAAGTTTTCCAATGATCACCTCCGGCGGTTCGATGTGGTTTCGCATCAGCAGTGTGCGATGGTTGCGAATCTTCCCATGCACAAACTGCCGCGCGAGTGACAGGCACGCCATTTCATCGCGCGCCGTTCGAAACTGTTCCATCCGGAGAAACACGTTCTTTAGCCCGTGACCCCGGGTGATGCCGTAAAACCAGCCGCCCATCGAAAAATAAGTCACCGGAACTTCCATTTCGCAGAGCGACTGAATGGCCTGCGTCGAAATCTGGATGTTGCCGAACAACGCCACATGCGACACATCCCGCATCCGAATTTCGTCGATAATCTTGTCCTTCTCCTTGATCCGCAGCACTTCGTCCTTGCAGCCGACGCGATAGCCTTGGGTATTGAGATACAACGGCCGTGTATCGTCGCGGGCCGCGATCAATCTTCGGAGAGGTTTGGATTTGAGATTGTCGATCTGTGATTCCGGATCCAGCGAAGCGCGGCGCGTTTCATCGGGCAAACACACCGGGGCGAGCGAACAGCGCGCGCACTTTGGCGAGTCGATCAGCGGCGGCGGAATCGGTCCGGCGGCGACTCGCTTGGCATCGGCGATATTCTGCAAAATCCAAGCCTCCAATTCGGGAGTAATTGTCAGCCGGACACGCTGCTTTGTGGCGCGATAATAAATAACGCCTTCTCCGCATGTGTAGCCGTTGTCGCGAAGAATCAGCGCCTGCAGTCCGAGTTGCATCTTGTCCGTATCCCACAATTCGTTGGCGTCTTTCCCTTCCTTGGGAGCGCCCGCTTTGTAGTCCACCGGACAAACATTCAGCGCGCTGAACAAATCGCCCGTCTCACCGAGTGTGGTATTGCCCGGTCCAGCTCCTGAGGCCCGTTCCGCGCGGACTTCCACCAGATCCATCTTAGCGACCACACCCAGCCTTTCCGATCCCATCTGAACGGAACGCGAATGAATCACGTCAGCTAATGGAGAAGGGAGAGTGGACAATGGAGAAGACGCGGCCTGACCGGACGCGGCGGATGGATTCTTCACTTCCGCGCTTTTTCCCTTGTCCATTTTCCCTTTTCCCTTCGCTTTCGGCATCGCCCCGCTGCCCGAATCCACACGTTTGTGGAGAGCCCCGCCGCGCAGCGTATCCGCGCTTTCGACAAACACACCCTCGACGAATTCGTAATAGAACAGCCTTTGGCAATAGACGAACTCGTTCAACATCCGGGCGGGAAATGTGGGTAATGGAGAAGGGAGATTCGGCAATGAAGAAGGGAGAATGGACAATGGAGACGACGCGGCCTGACCGGACGTTGCGGATGCCTTCTCCGCTTCCATTTCTTCCTTTTCCCTTTTCCATTCTCCCTTTCTTAGAATCTCCAGAGCTTTTTGGAAGATTGGATTGTTCTGATCCGCTTCGACTGGAGCGTTTCCCGATCTCAGCCCGGCGGTGCTGGACGCGGGGCCTCGCGACGTCCGCGGCATTTCCTGCCCATCCGAACGCGATTCGATCGGGCTCGGTTGGTTTGGTTCATTCATAACAAATCCTCACTCCAGGTCCTCGATTTTCGCGTCCGCAGGCACGTAACCCATTTGCTTGGCCATTTTCCAAGAGAGGACCATTCCATTCGAGAGGCGGATGTTCGTGAACGTTTCCAATAAATCGAGCCGGCAAAGGCCCGGCTCACAGTGTTGACGGAGGCGCAAGGTACGTTCGATTTGGGTGGCCTTGCCGCCGACCGTGGTCTTGTTGGTTTGGAAAGAATCGCAAATCGTGTCGAGGGTCAGGTGTACGGGCTGGCTGCGGTCGAAGAGGAAATTCATTCGCGCGATGACGTGGGTCACGGACGCCGCCCACACCGTGGGTTTGCCACGAAGACAATCCGGTGCTTTGCGCCGGCAGATCCGCTTCCAGAGTTCCATGACAAAGCCTGTGAGTTCGGCGTCCAAGTGTTTTTCACCGAATTGTTGCAGCAAGGCAGCCACTTCGCCGAACCGCTGCCGATGCGCTTTTGGAATTCGAGGATCACCGCTCTCGGGATCGGATGAAGCAGTCCGGGTTTCGCCGGCGGCACGCGAGTCCTTTGCCGCGGATGGATTCTGACGGTGACGAAGCTTCTCGCGGAACTGTTCATAATGACGCCGCAAACGCAGGCGGTACGATTCGTCCAACACCGTCTGCTGAAATAATTCGAGCAACTCCTCGGAATGTTTGGACTGGGAGTTGATTGGATCGAGCGACGCGCGAACGATCTCCCCGGGCGCGTCCGGGTCGTGCATCCGTTCCCGATAAAATGATTCCGGTTCCCAACCGTAGTTCATGCTGGCCAGAACCTGATCCGGCCGGCTGCGTCCGATCACTTGGATGAAGACGCGGCGGCAATCGCAATTCAGGTCTTCACAGTAAAACTCCACAAAGGCGTATTCGCCCCCGGGCAGGCCGGCGGCGGGCGGCGCGCCCGGCGCTGTTTCAATATGAATGCAGCGCACTTCGCGCTGGGCAATTTCCGGGAGGACGGAATGAAACGGGATCATAATACGATTCTAAGGTTCGATTCTCTTGGTTCGGTCAGGGAAAAAATCATCGGGCGCATCAGGCGCGGAGGAGACTTTCAGGCAACGCAA
>JAQBVM010000410.1 GCA_027623095.1 Verrucomicrobiota bacterium | reverse complement strand
GTCGAACCTGCTTCGTTCGGAGTTTTCGTCGAAGCCATTGTTTAAAAAGTGAGGACTGACACTTGCACGTATTTCGGTCCCTTCAGTCAGGCGCGCATGATTGATGTCACGCGGGAAGGCAAGGTCCTCTACAAGAGCGGAACCGGGGTCGGAGGGCCAAAACTCAAAAGGAAGGCGACGTGGCCGAAGGCAATGGAGAATCGATTCTCGGGCCCGGTCGCAAGACCGCGCGCAAACGTTGGGCGGCGCTGATCAAGCAGGTGTACGAAACCGATCCGTTGCTCTGCCCATGCGGTGGAGAAATGAAGATTATCAGCTTCATTGAGCGGCATCAAAGCGAGGTCATCGAAAGACTGCAGTGCGCGAAGCGCACATCCCCCTTCGGGCACTGACTCGCAGGGCTTGGGAAGCCAATATTGCGTCACTGTGGGCTCTGGGAAGAGGCCCCGGCGCGCGCGCCGCCGCCGGTCCGGGAGACGGTGATCGTCTGAAGCAACTTGAAGGAGATCAGAAGGGGGCGCACGCAGCGGGTTTGGCGGAAACGTTGCGGACAGCTTGAGGCGCTCGCTCTGTCTGCCTGTGGCTCAAATTTTCCCCGATTTCCCGCCGGTCACCCATTCGCCCGGCAGGATTCTCCCCTTGGGCGGCCTCCGAGGTCGCCCAAGGGGAGAATCCTCATTCGGCGCTGGATTCGGGATGCCTTTTTGTTGTGTCAACGCCCATGGACCGCTAAGGTTACGTCCGCTGTGAAAAAGCAAACTCCTATCAGTAACATTCATCGCGCGCTCAGCTGTGTTGGCAGAATCACCGATGGCGCCATCCGCGACCTCGATGAGATGACCAACGCCGACTTCAAGGCGCTCGCGAGGCGACTTTGTGTCGGGCACGCCTTCTCGTGTCCGGTTCGCTGGAACTGCGAAGTCGAAGTCTTCGGGCGCAGGATTCTACCGGGCCAACTCAACCACGCGGACAAGCACGGCTTCCTTGCCATTCCGGAGGAGGACGAGGCGCGTCTGCTCGAAGCCGCGCGTTTCATGGATGCGAATGAATGCGAGACCGTCATTCCGGCGGCGCGCGACACCGCGGGTAAAACGACGCCGCAGATTTTTGCGGCGATCAATGATGCCGGACGGCGCTTCGGAGAAAATGCGCGAGCAAAGTTTGGGCGGAAAGGGGAGTGGTGACACCATGCGGACCATTCCTTTGTGGTTCATCGGTGTCGGGTGTTTCCTTCACGCCGTTAGCGCGACCGGACAAGAGCCCGCGGTGGCTATGAACTGGAGCCAATTGCCGAAGATTCCTGATCGCGAAGGTTTCGCCGCGCCGTTTGCCGGGGTGAGTGGTGGCGCGTTGATTGTCGCGGGCGGCGCGAATATCACCGGTGAGAAGTGGAATGAGCCCTTTGTGAAGACGTGGTATGACAGCGTCTTCGTGCTTACCAAACCGGGCGGACGCTGGCTGCGCACGGGCAAGCTGCCGCGCAAGACGGACTACGGCGTGTCGATCACCGTGAATGATGGCGTGCTCTGTTTCGGAGGGAGCGATGCGACGCAGCACTTCTCGTCCAGTTTCCGCCTCGCGTGGAAGAGTGGTGAGATCAAAACGACCGCGCTGCCGCAGCCGTGTGCCAATGCCTGCGGCGCGCTCCTCGGGCACACGATCTACATCGCCGGCGGGATCGAATCACCAACCGCCACGACGGCGCTGCACACGTTCTGGATGCTCGATCTCGATGCGCCGGAGCCGATCTGGGTTGAACTCGACCCGTGGCCAGGCCCGGAGCGGATGCTCGCCGTCGCGGGCGTGCAGGACGGTTCATTCTATCTTTTCAGTGGTGCGAAGCTCAGCGCCGATGCCGACGGAAAGCCGGTCCGCGAGTTCCTGCGCGATGCCTATCGTTTCACGCCGGGTCAGGGCTGGAAGCGGCTCGCCGATCTCCCCCGCGCGGCCGTCGCCGCGCCTTCGCCCGCGCCGGCACTGGGATCGATCCTCGCGATCTTTAGTGGCGACGACGGCTTGAACGTGGCGTTCCAACCGGTGAAGGAACATCCCGGCTTTCCACGCAACGCGCTGCTTTACGATACCAAAACAGATGGGTGGACGGCGCTCGACAACGTGCCGTTTTCCCGCGCCACTGTGCCGGCCGTCGCGTGGCAGGACCGCGTGGTGATCCCCAATGGCGAAGTGCGCCCGCGGGTGCGCACTCCGGAGGTCTGGTCGCTGCGTGTTCCCGCTGCCCCATGAGTTCTGCCGCTCCCACACGTCTCGCCTGGCTCGTCGTCGGCCTGCTCTTCCCCGTCGCGCTGCTGAACTACCTCGACCGGCAGATGATCGCCTCGATGAAAGTCTCGGTGATGAACGACATCCCGAGCATCGGGAGCGAGGCGAACTGGGGACTGATGCTGGGCAAATTCAAATTTGTCTATGCCATCTGCAGCCCGATCGGCGGCTACATCGCGGACCGCTTCAGCCGCAAGCTGACGATCTGTTCGAGCCTCTTCGTCTGGTCGGCGATCACGTACGCGACGGGTCACGTGGACAGCTACTCGGGCCTTCTCTGGGCGCGCACTTTGATGGGCGTCAGCGAAGCCTTCTACATCCCCGCGGCGCTGGCCTTGATCGCTGATTTTCACACCGGCCCGACGCGTTCGCGCGCCGTCGGCATTCATCAAATGGGCATCTATTGCGGCGTGATGATCGGCGGCTTCGCCGGTCACGTCGCGGATACGGAAGGATTGGGCTGGCGAAGCGCGTTCAACTTTACCGGGTTGGTCGGCATCGTCTACGCCTTGCCGCTCTTGCTTCTGCTCCGCAATGCCCCGCGCGTCGCGGGGACCCCGGGGAATGTGCTCAAACTATCCGTCGGCACCGCCGCGCGTGAATTGCTCACCAACCGCTCCTTCCTCCTCCTCGCGCTCTACTTCACGCTGCCCGCCGTGGCGGCGTGGGTGGTGCGCGATTGGATGCCGGCGATCCTCCAGAAATCGTTCAACATCAGCCAGGGCAAAGCTGGCGTGTCCGCCTCGCTCTACTGGCAGGGCGCGGCCTTATTTGCAGCGATTTTTGGTGGCTGGCTCGCGGATCGCTGGATGCGGCGCAACGAACGCGCACGCATTTACGTCAGCGCCATCGGCATGGCCTTGATCATCCCCGCGCTCTTCGGCGTCGGCAACGCGCCCTCGCTCAATTCCTTCGGTCTCGCCATCGGCGGACTCATCCTCTTCGGCGTCGGATGGGGATTCTTCGATTGCAACAACATGCCCATCCTCTGCCAGATCACACGCCCGGAACTGCGCGCCACCGGCTACGGCATCATGAATTTCGTCAGCATGACTTTCGGTGGCCTCGCGGATTGGGTCTTCGGCATCCTAACCGATCGCCACGTTCCGCTGAACATCATCTTCGGCGCCTTCGCCGGCGTTGCGCTCTTTTCCATCATCCTCGTGCTGCTCATCCGCCCGCAGCGCACCGAACCCACTCCATCATGAACCTGCCCGATTCCCAACGTCTGCACGGCCTCATCGCCGCTACGCACACGCCCTTTTACGCCGACGGCTCGCTAAATCTCGCAGTCGTCGAGCGACAGGCGGAGCACATGGTGAAGAATCAAGTCGGCACCGTCTTCATCGGCGGCACCACGGGCGAAAACAGCTCCCTGACCTTCGAGGAACGCCGGGCCCTCGCGCAGCGCTGGAGTGAAGTCGTGCGCGGCACGAAGCTGCGACTCGTGGTGCATGTCGGTTCGAATTGCTTGAGCGATGCGCGGGCCTTGGCCGCGCAGGCGCAGGCGCTCGGCGCGGCGGCCATTGCCGCGCTCTCACCGAGCTACTTCAAGCCGCGCACGCTCGATGATCTGATCGCCAGCGCTGCGGAGATCGCCGATGGCGCGCCCGAAACGCCGTTCTATTTTTATGAAATCCCCTCGTTCACCAACGTGAGCCTGCCCATGCCCGCCTTTCTCGCGCAGGCCCCGCCGCGCATCCCGACGCTCGTCGGCCTCAAGTTCACGAACCCGGATCTGATGGCCTACAACGAATGCCTGCATGCCGACGAGGGCCGTTGGGATATCCCGTGGGGGCTCGATGAAATCATGCTCAGCGCGCTGGCGCTTGGGGCGCGCGGGGCGGTTGGGAGCAGCTTCAATTTCGCGGCGCCGATTTATCATCGGCTCATGGCAGCGTTTCAGCGCGGCGATCTGGCGGCCGCACGCGAGGAACAGTGGCGCAGCGTTCGCTTGATCAAGCTACTCGCGAGCTACGGCTACATGGGTGCGGCCAAGGCGACGATGAAGATGCTGGGCGTGGACGTCGGCCTGGCCCGTCTGCCCAACGGGACACTCTCGCCGCAACAGACCGCCAGGTTGCGCAGCGAACTCGAGGCCTTGGGGTTCTTCGACTGGATCACCGGACGCGTCTGAAGCGTTCACGCGTTTGCGTGATTGTTGGATGGCCAACGGGTTCTTCATCCCAGTTTCGGCTTCTGCTGCTGGGTATGGAAGTGCCCGCCACCACCACATTCCCGGTGATGTCCACCGCTACCGCGTGCGGGGTACCATAAACGGGTCAGTTCCCATTGTTGACAAGACATGCTGCAAATTCCCGAGTTTGAATCCGATCACGGGAGCTAACAGGCGGAAAGTGGTCGAAAATAGGAACTGACCCGTTTATGTCGGAGCGGATGGGGCCCAATCATTACGGAGAGGAACGGCGGGAGAGCGAGCGAGAGAAAGCCGAAGCGATCATCGAGGTAGAAATGAGAAGAGGCCGGATTGCGGAAGCCGATCTTCAGAACCGCCCGAAGAACGATCCCACGAAGATCAGAGCGGCGGTGAAATTGCGCCGGCAAACAACGATGTCGGTGGCATGGATTGCCGAGCGTCTGGGGATGGGTTCGCGTTATTACGCGACCAATCTACTCCAGCAAGCTCGCAACTCAGCAAAGTGAGATTGCTTTGTTGTCAACATAGGGAACCGACCCGTTTAGGGCCAAAACTCAAAAGGAAGGCGACGTGGCCGAAGGCAATGGAGAATCGATTCTCGGGCCCGGTCGC
>JAQBVM010000050.1 GCA_027623095.1 Verrucomicrobiota bacterium | reverse complement strand
TGATTTTGGCCGCGCGGCCACCGAAATTTTCGCAATTTTCGCCTTACACACGCTCACAGAAGCAACACGATACGCGTATTGAAAGAACCGTTCACGGTACTTCGTCCGGCGGCCAGCCGGGCGCTGGTTCGGATTGGATCCAAGGCGCAAGCTGTATTGGCTGATGTTCTGAAGGGTTCTCGCCGGAATGAGGCGTTTGGTTTGACTGTCCTGAAGACCATCTGCAACTTCGAAAGCTTCGACGAGCAGACAGTCGAGACTCTTCGAGCGCTTGTGGTGGATTCTGGCACGACGGATGCCGTTCGACGGGGAGGGACGGAGGCGCTTGCCAAGGCTGGTTCCGCCGCCCTTTCAAGTGTGACTGATTTGATCGGGTTGATGTTGGAAAAACGCGCGTTATGCCGATCAGCCGCGAACGCTATTGCCGCAATTGCTCCGGATACAAAGGCGTCCGTCATATCTCTGTTTGAAGCGTTGGATGGCCGCGGTTCCCGTGGTTCCGAAGAGACTCTTGCAATGTTTCGCGATTCGCTGCTTCAAGCGAAGAAGCCTGTCGAAACGGATCTCGATCCGGAAATATCAGCGTCAATTCGCCAAGCTTTTGATCGCGCGCTGGCGGTCGCGAGGAGCAGGGCAACAGCGGCGGCCAGTTCAACCGCGAAGCATGCGGCGTGACACCGTGCATCTCAACCTGTGTGTTGAGAAGTTGAAGGCTTCGGCGTTAGAGTAGGCAAAGCATTGACATTAAGCATTAGTGGAAAATACGCATGATGAATTTGAAAACAAGAAGCGGCAATGAGGCTCGGTGTCGCGCGGTACTGTTGTTGGCGATAGCCACCTTTGGAATATTAACCGTCGGAAAACGAACGGCCGAAGCGGCACCGAAGCGGTGGGTTCCGGATGGGTTTAAGTTGGAGACGTTCGCGCAGCCCCCGGACGCCACTTATCCGACCGGAATGGCTGTTTCACCAAACGGTGTAGCGTACGTCAGCGTTGATTTGAACAGCTCCCTGGATCGCAAGCCGAACCGGGGCAAAATCATTCGGTGTGTGGATACGGATGGAGACGGAGTTGCCGATCGATACACCGATTTCGTCCCCGATATTGATAGTCCCCGGGGATCGTGCTTCGTTGGCGACACACTTTACGTGATTCATCCGCCGCATTTTACGGCCTTTCGAGATACCAATAATGACGGAGTCGCGGACGAAAAGGTGGAGTTGATCAAGGGGCTCGGTTTCGACCTGTCGTTTCGTGGCGCGGATCATACGTCGAACGGGGCGCGCATGGGAATCGACGGCTGGTTATACCTGGCTATTGGCGACTACGGATTCACCAATGCAGTGGCATTGGATGGCAGCGCGCTGCATCTGCGCGGAGGTGGAGTGTTGCGCGTGCGCCCCAACGGCTCGGAGCTCGAGTATTACTCGCTATACACGCGCAATATTTGTGATGTGGCAGTGAGTCCGACGCTCGATGTTCTGGCGCGCGACAATACGAATGACGGCAAAGGATGGGACACCCGTCTGCATCATTTTATCTCACTGGCCGACCACGGTTATCCGCGGCTGTATAAGAACTTTACCGGGGAGCACCTCCAGCCTTTAGCTGACTATGGCAGTGGTTCCGGAACGGGCGCCTATTATTTGGATGAACCCGGATTTCCCAAACACTTCAATGACACGCTTTACACCTGTGATTTCACGACCAAGCATGTCTATCTGCATCCTCTCGAGCGAACAGAGGCGACGTTTCGCGCCGGCCAGGAACCGTTCTTCGCGATTCAGGCAATCGATATCGACGTGGACGGTTTCTCTCGGATTTATGTCAATGATTGGGAAGGGGGCGGTTACACTTACAAGAACCCCGCGGTGGGCAGCATTTCGCGAATCACGTTTCCCGGCTTGGAACCGGCGCGGTTCCCTGATTTGAACGGCGCGACGGATGCCGAGTTGTTGCCGTACTTGGTTTCGAACAGCGCTGTGTGCCGGATCAATACGCAGCGTGAGATTCTCAAACGCGGACAAAACCAAACATTTTTGCAGGGGCTGAAATCTCTCGCGTCGGATCGAGACGGCGCCCTTAACGGACGAATTGCCGCTCTCTTCACTCTGAAACAACTCTACGGAGTCGAGTCGCACCCGGTTCTGGTGAGCCTGTGCCGTGATGCGGTGGTCCGGGAGTACGCGTTGCGCGCATTGGCGGATCGAAAGAGTGAGTTGACCGGAGTTCCGGTTGGTCCGTTTGTTGAGGGCCTTTCGGATTCCGATCCGCGTGTCCGCCTTCAATCGATCATCGGATTGGCGAGACTTGGCAGAGAGGATCAGGCCTCGCGAATTCTCCCCCTCCTTGTTGAAGCTTCATCGAATCCTGAGCCGGGACTTGGGAAATATGACAACAATCAGGCGATCCAGCATATTGCGCGCAAAGCGCTGGCGGAGCTGAACGCCTCGGCTGTTTGTCTGGAAGCGCTGAGTAATGAACGCTTACGGAAGCAGGCGTTGATGTGTCTGCAAGAAATGCACACCCCGGCTGCGGTGAACGGCCTGATTGCCCGGTTGGTAGATTCTTTGAACGAAGAACTCAAATCCGGAATCCTGAGAGCTCTTTTTCGTCTGTACCATGCGGACAAAAGGTGGGACGGCAAGCAGTGGTGGAGCACGCGGCCAGATGATCGGGGTCCCTACTTCGAGCCGGTCCTGTGGAGTGAATCCGACCGAATCCGCAATGCGATTGAAGAAAATTTCGCGCGAGTACCGGCAGAACAGCAGGCGGAACTTATGATTGACATGCGTCGCAATCGGATGGATCCGGGGAGTTTTCATCTGAACGCGGAAGTGGATGAGATCCAAGCGATGATCGCGGCGACAAATCCGGGAAACATCGCTGTCGATCCGCTTAAAAACGCGGCTGTTTCGAACGGGCGGTCTGTCGAAACGCGCAAGAGCGCCTTTTATGCGCTTGGCCGCATCAATGGGGCCGAGTCGTTTCAAGCGCAAGTTGAGGTGCTTGATAGCTGGAATCGTTCGGATCCCGACGAATCTGCTTTTACCCGCATTATTCGAGATTTTGTTTATGCCCCGGAACACGCCGGCGATGCGCGGATCTTGCAGGGGCTTTCGAATCGAGCGCGCGGTTTTCAGCGCCAACTTCTGCTAAAAATCTACCTGCACTTGGCCGATTCGCCTCTTTCGTCCGAAAACGTCCAGGAGCTCGCGAAAAACGTCATTGGGCGCAATCGCAACCGAGTCGAATTCATCCGCGCCGTCGGAGAAATGGGGCTTAGCCAGTATCGCGATGATGTTCTCCGGGCGGCCGAGTCCGATCAGCACGAAACTGCGGTGGCGGGCAAGGAATCATTGGCGAAACTCGATGTGCTCGACCTGCAACGCGCGGCAGGTGGATCCAAGCGCATCGCCGATATGAGCTACGCCGAGGCGATGGCCGCTCTCCGGACCGCTCCCGGAAATGCGCCTTTGGGTGCGGCGTTGTTTTCGAAGCAAGGGTGCGTTGCGTGTCATACCACCTCTCCAGATCAACCGTTGAAGGGGCCCTATCTCGGGGATGCCGGCAGCAAGTGGAAGCGCGAAGACCTCTTAGTGTCGATGTTGAAACCGAGCGAAGTCGTGGCACAAGGCTTTCAGACTCAGTGGTTCGAAATGAAGGATGAAAGCATTTTCGAAGGGTTTGTAACCGGCGAGAAAGATGGCCAGATAGAGCTGCGCAATGTCTCTGGAATTGCTTTTCAAATTTCCGCGAATGAAATCGTGCGCCGCGGTACGCGAGCAACTTCCATCATGCCTGAAGGTTTGGCCTCGAATCTCAGTCTTCACGAAATGGCCTCACTGATCGCTTATTTGGAATCGCTGAAGTAACCACCACCGGAAATCGCAAGTCTCGATCTCAAGTTTTGTTTGACGAGAGTTGCCTCCGATTCACAGGCAATCGAGAAAGCGGCCCAATTCCGCGTCGGTATTGTAAAAGTGAGGTGAAAGGCGGATGTACCGCTTGCCACAGCGATCGGTTCGGAGGGAGGTCGTTATGCGCGCGGCGCTAAGTCTTGTGTGCAACTCAGTCAAATCGGCGCCAGTTCGAAAGAAGCTTGCGATCCCGCTCGCGTTATTGGACGGCGCGTCAGCCTGGAGGACCGTGTACCCTTTTTCGTGAATAGCGGAAACCAGGAATGCCCGTTTCCGCAGCAACTCGGCAGCGATGTTTTCAATGCCAACCTCAAGGACTAATTCGAGACAAGCTTTCAGACCCGCCAGCCCGAACAGGTTGTGTGAGCCGGCTTCATACCGGCGGGCATCTCCGCGAAATACAATTTCTCCTTGTGCCACAAAATTCGGACAGCGAACGTTATGCCATCCGTAAACCATTGGAGGCAGACGCTCTTGCAAATCTTTGCGCACGTAAAGAATGCCCGCCGCGGAAGGTCCCAGAAGCCATTTATGAGAGTCAGCCGCGAGGAAATCAATATTCTCAACGGTCGTCGGAAATGCTCCAAGAGTCTGAATCGCATCGACGCAAAAGAGGATGTTTCGCTGACGCAACGCTTTTCCAATTGCATTGAGGTCAATTCTGTATCCGGAGATGAAGTGGCACGAGGCGAGGGCGACCAGCCGGGTCTGTTCATCCACCTGGCCTAAAACATCAACGGCGCGAATCTCTCCCAACTCACGTGTATTCAAGAGGCGAACCTCGACGCCCTGCTTTGAAAGCGCCATCCATGGATAGACGTTCGAGGGATAATCATCTTGGTAGATCACGATGTTTTCGTTCTTCCGGAAGGACAGACCACCGGCGATGAAACTCAGTGCGAGCGATGTCGGGCCCACGAGGGCGATTTCATCCGCACGGGCGCTTAAAAGGCGCGCTGCCAGTCCTCTCAGTTTTTGAAACTCGGATGCCGGGAACTGTTCCTCCTGATCTCCGCGAGTGCACTTTTCCGCGTATTCTTGAACGGCGGACGCGATTCGGAATGGAAGGGGACAGACGGCTGCGTGAGCAAGAAACACGCGATCCCGCGCGACGGGAAATTCGTGGACGCGAGTTGCTTCATTGGAAAGAATCTCGGAAATCGTCAAGAGATGCGGGTCAGTCAAAGTTGTTGAGAATCCCCGAGTAATAGTTGCTCCAAAAAGAGACAATCTGAAAGGCGATCGCGAGCAGGATTCCGAAATAGACCAGCCGGGGAAACCATTGCGAGAGAGCTCGAAGTTTTCTCGATCCCTCCTCGCGATAGTATTTTTGAAGACGGACGAGGGTCTCATCGAGGCTACCGCTGATCTCTCCGGTATTGTATAAATTCACAAAAAGCTCCGGAAACTCAGGGGATCTTTCGAGCATTGTCGATGGAGGCTCGCCACCGTCTTCCATGTCAGGTTTCCAGCCGCGAACCGTCCGTCCCAAAGCTGGTGATCCACTCGCTTCGGCCGCCAGTTCCCAAGCGGGAATCATCTGGACTCCCGCACTGATCAGCGCCTCAAGCGCCGCGGCCAGCCGCGCCAGTGCCAGGTGTCTCCGGGCGGTTCCCAATAGCGGAATCAACCGGCCAGCTCGTTCAACCAATGATCGCCAGCGTTCTCCATGTTTGCCTTGGCATGCGAAAACCACGAGAAAGGCGCCCAAATAAAAGGGCGCGATTACCCCGATTGTCTGTTGAACATAGCCGACTATGTCGCCTGTGATGAACAGTGCCGGAAAAGGCGCGAGGAATACGGCGAAATGAACGATGAACAGAGGATAAGCAAGGTTTCCAAGAGTTTCGCGCGCAATTTGCGAGCGCTCTCGATAATAATCCGCCAGCAGCTTGAAGCACGTGTCGAGCCTGCCGCTCCGTTCCGCCGCGTCCAATAACGCGAGGTCGAATGAGGGAATCCATCGTCCAACTCTTCGAAGCGTTTCGGAGAATGTAAACCCTTGCTCGATGTCTGACTTGATCCGATCCAGCGGTTTTCGAAAAGCTGGCGCCGGTGGATTCTTTCGGAGCGTGTCTAATGCGGATGTGATCGGAAGCCCCGCGGATAGAAGGGTTCCTAGTTGATGGTATAACTCACCGCGCAAATTGAGTTGCTTGGGTGTGACGATGAGTGGCATACCCCGCGTCTAAGAAGACGCAATCAACTGGATACCTTGTCTAAACTCGCTTTCAGGTCGCGTTTGCTTTTGACTCCGACAATTTGCTCCGCAACTTCGCCTCCCTTGAAGATTAAAAGCGTGGGCACTGCGCGAATCCCATGCTGAGATGCCAAATTCTGTTGCTCGTCGATATTGACCTTTGCCACTTTGACTTTCCCGTCATATTCCAGAGCGAGTTCATCAAGGAGCGGTGCAATCATCTTGCACGGGCCGCACCATTCCGCCCAGAAATCGACCAACACGGGCGTCGGCGAGTTTGTGACCTCCTCTGGGAAATTCGTCTCTGTTAAATAAACAATATTTGAAGCTGCCATAGTAAGTATTGAGTCCTTGAGTTCTTGCCCTTCGATAGCTTTGAGTGTTTTTCGAAGCATTGTCAAACCGCCTATCGAGCCAATGTGCCGCCTCGATGCTCCTGCAAATGACATCCGCGGCATTCCGCGGAGATGCGCCTTGATTTTGATTATCCGATCGGCGGCCTACGCCATACCCGTCAATAGGAAAACTCGAACGACAACGGCGATCGCGATAATCATGGCGGCAATAGCAAGAGCATTGTCGGCTCCGCTGACCCCAGCAGCTGCCCCCATAGAACGTGGCATTTGTGCCGATCGAGGAGCGCTTGCGGTTGCCCTTGGCGCCGAAGCCGCTGCGCCATGTGACGGTGCTGAAACTGCGGGAGCAACCTGCGATTGCACGCCGGCCGCCGGCGCCGCCTGAGCCGGTGTCGCGGCAGCAACGGCCGATGGCGCTGGTATCTTGATGGTCGGTGAGGCGGTAGGTTTTGGCGGCAGATTAATCCGCACGGTTTCTTTTTTGGGCTGCACTTTGGCAGCTTCCGCTGGTTTGGGCGGAACCGCGCCCGCCGGCGTGTTTGGAGTGATGTCAGCCATAACAGTTTTTCCCGATCAAGCTAAGAGTGGCATCTGCAAGTGTCAAATGGTTATTCGATTACCCTCTTTCCCAGAAACCTTCCAAGTCGCGATCCTGTCGGTCAAAATGGGTTCGACCAAAACGTTAGGATTGCCATGGGCGCCTATCGATCTCGACGATCGTGTCCTCTGTAACCTGCGCCACCCTGGCGCGGCGGTCGTTCCTCCTTGGGGCGGGCGATGTTGACGGTTAACGCCCGGCCGCCAAGATCTTTTCCCTGAAACATCTCCACAGACTTGTTGGCTTCCTCGGGAGTTGACATTTCAATGAACGCAAACCCGCGCGATTTTCCCGTGTACTTGTCCAGCATCAAGTTCACCGATGTGACAACACCGGCTTCGGAAAACAAATCCTGCAATTCATTCTCCGTTGTCTGATACGAAAGATTCCCTACAAAAAGTCTGGATTGATTCATTGGATTGGTTTGGATTCACTGCTCAGAAAACCAGCGGGAAGATTGTTGCACTCGCAGCAATCACTGAAAGTCACAATTGAAAAACTGACATTCTGTCATCCTGACACCGGCACTGTTTTTTCTTTGCGCTGGCCTAACCGTAACAAACTCGCTCAATCAGTCAACGAGCGATTCGAACGGCCGCGCGTGAATGCGAACGTCTCTATCGAGCGGCTCGCAATGACGATGGCATTCCCGGCACCGCGATCCGCTGCCCGGTATCCTGAACGCTTCCATTTGCTACCGAGAATACCCAAAGTTCTCTCGCCGGATGGCATTGGAGGATCAGAAATCGCCCATCACCAGTAAAGGCAACGCCTTCCGGGATCCTCCCGATAGGAATTTCTTGGGTCTTTTGAAATGTATTGCCTCGCCGGGTCAAAATCACAAGTCCGCCATGCTGATTCAGGCTCGGGTCGCCCGGCGGCAGGTTCGACTGGTTCATGACAACTGCGGCTAGAAGATTTCCATCCGGGCTGATCTCAATTGACTCTGGGCTCGAACCAATCGGAATGTGATCCGTGGCGCGGATGGGGCTTGTTGTCAGGTCGATGACACTGAGAGCGTCCATATCCGTTCCGCTCCCGAATCCCTGACCGGCGGTCAACCCAAGCTGTCCGTCAGGTGTGATCACACACCGATACGGCTGTCCATAGACTGAAAGTTTTCGCCCCGTTGCGGAAATGTGCTCGCCATCGATTTGGAGCTCCGCCAAATAGCCGCCCTTCTGGATGCTCGCCAAAGCCAGCTTTCCGTCCGGACTGATTGCCACATCTGATATGCTTAACGCGGGTTCGCAGATTTCCACGTCCCCGATTCGCGTTACTTCCTTTCCCAGAATCCGCAATACGGAAATGGATCCGGACGCGCGATTGGCGATCAGCGCGAGCTTTCCGTTCGGTGTTATTGAAATCCCGGAGGGTTGGAGTCCGGTGGAAACGCGTCCGATGATTTTCGGTGGTTTGGTTGTCAAATCCAACACGTGGACAAACGATTCCGGAACCCATTGAGCCGGGGCTGTCGAATCGAGCTTCAGAGAATTGGCGATCAAAGCCAATCGCGCGTCCGGCGTGATCGCGATATTTGAAGGTGGGCCGATAACGGAATTTGGAATGTCTGCGAGATGCTCGACGCCGGGAGGTGTTTTCGAGAAATCCAAAATCGTTAGCGAATCGGGCTTGGTGTTCTGAAGGACCGCGGGAGTTCCCGAGAGAAGATCAATTTTGTTTTCGTTGCCGGAGATCACCCACTGACCGCGAACTGAATGTGCGAGCGCCAGCGCCACGATTAAAGGAACGAATTGTTTCATAGTATGAGGAGTTGATTGACTGGCTCAAAGCCAAAGATCCGAAGCTTTTCAGCGTGTAGATACAAATACACGCATTAATAATTCCTTTGCAACTCTCAGATTAGCGAAATACCCACCAAAGAACGGTGACGATGATAAATACAACTGCCATCCAAAAACCCGCCAGCTTCAGGTCACGCGGCGATTCCCCATCGCCGTGGACCCAGGCAAACGAAAATGTTCCAGCAAGCACCTCATCCTTTGGCGGGGAGGTCATCAGACTTGTAATCATGAGAGCCGTGAATGTGATGACCGCGCACAAGAATGTTCGGTGAAGAAACGAGTTGAGATAGGGATGCCTTAGGGCAGTCAGAAGCCCGCCTTCCACGTGGCCATCCACCAAGAGCAAGACACTTACTATTGTTCCCACAATCACGGCGGCCACAGCGCCGGATCGGTTCGCGCGGCGAATGAAGACTCCGCTCAACCCCACTACGGCAAAGGGCACTGAAAGGTATCCCGTGATCTCCTGCAGGTATCCCCAAAGGTGCGGGAATTTTCCTATAAGAGGGGTTGTTAGTATGCCGCCCACCATGACAACGACGAGCGCGATCTGTCCGGCTACGATTTGCATTTTCGCCGAACTTTCGGGTCTGAACCGCGCGATCAGATCTCTGGCGACGATCGTTGATGCCGAGTTAAACATCGAGCTTACGGAAGACATTAACGCCGCCAACAGCGCGGCCAATACAAGCCCTTTTATTCCAACGGGCAGAAGTGTTTGAACAAGCGCGCTGTAGGTGCGGTTATAGTCCGGTTGTCCGTCGCCACCCCGAATGTCCAATTGAAGGGCCGCTGCGATGACGCCTGGAAGCACCAAGATAAAGACAGGAATGATTTTCAGAAATGCGGCGAAGACCGCCCCCAACCGGGCTTCGCGGACATTCTTTGCCCCGAGCACGCGCTGGACGTTCACCTGGTCCATGCACCAGTAAAACATTCCGCCGATGAGGAAGTTCCCGAGGAGAAAACCGCTGAACGGCAGATCGGACTCGGGACCCTTTACCATGGATAACAGATCTGTTTTTCCGAGATCCTGAAGGCGCTCAGTCAATCCGGACCACCACCCGACTTCGTTCAGCGCCATTCCGGTTAGAAGCATCGCTCCACCCATCAGAACGATCGCCTGCATCGCATCCGTATAGACAACCGCCGCCAGACCTCCCGCCATCGTGTAGAGAGCCGTAATAATCCCAATTCCCCACATCACCGCTTGGAAATCCCAGCCGGTCAGGTCCGAGAGAACGCGCGATCCCGAATAGAGTGCAACGCAGGTTTTGGTCAGGACGATCATTGCGAGGAAATAGAACGTCAGGAGCACGCGGGTTTCGATGCCATATCGTTTCTCGAAAAACTCGGGAATCGTATAGACCTTGTGTCTTAGATATTGGGGCGCGAAAACTCCCGCGAGCATCAGGAGGCAATAGCTCGCAATCCATTCGTATCCTCCCTGAACCAGCCCTTCCTTGTTTCCACCCGCCGCGAGCCCAACAAAGTGTTCGGTCGAAATGTTCGTCGCGAAGAGTGAGAGTCCGATCAAGGGCCACGTAAGGCTGCGGCCGGCGAGAAAATAATCTTCAGTTCCTTTCCAGCGACGGGCGAAATAGAGCCCAAGCCCGATCGTGATACAGAGATAGACCGCGATGATGATTCCATCTGTGGTTGCAAGCATGGCAATTGGTCAAGTCTTGGATCAGCCGTCGCTTCCCTCTGTTCATCCGCTTTTGCGCGGAAAGTACCGATGCCTTGGGCGACGCAGGTTACTAATTCTTTCCCCCGGCATCGTATCCGCGGAAGAAGCCGATGCACTGGGCAACATCAGTCACTGAATTGTCCCAATTGTACTCATATTCGATTGAAATATTGCCCTCGAATCCTTGACGCTTGAGTTCGTCCAAAAGCTCCTTGATTTGCCCGATACCAGCCCCAAAGGGAACGTCGTGATGGCCTGCCGCACCGACGACATTTCTGTCCTTCAAATGGCTGCTGATGATGCGGCCATTCAAGATTTTCAGGGCTTCGACCGGATCCAATTCCGACGTGATCCAGTGCCCGGTGTCGGCACATGCGCCGATGCGCCGGTCACGGTCTTTTACGACGGAAAGAACATAATTCGGATCCCACATTCGATATTCCGGATTCCGGGCGCGTTTCGGATGGTCGTGAAATCCGACGCGGATATCAAATTCCTTGACCATTTTCTCGATCGTATCGATTGCCTCAACTGACTCGGTTGTAACGGCGTAAAGGTCGAGTCTCTTGGCGAATTCAAAGATCTTGCGCGCTTGCGCCTCATCTTTTGGAATCCCCACCACTCCATAGTTCACCGCTTTGATCCCGTGCTTATCGAGTTGTTCCTCAACTTGTTTGATCACTTCCTCGGAAGCATTGTGATCCCATTGGACGTTTCTTTGTTCAGGGCTTAAACGCTGTCCGGGATAAAACTCGATCACCTTGCCTCCAGCTGCCGCGGTTTTTTCGATTGCTTCGAACACAGTGAAACGATTGAACGTATAGGCCTGAGCTCCGACAGCGAACCCTCCGATTTTGTATTTGTCCGGAATCGTGGTGCCGGCTGAAAGGGTTGCCGCGCAAAACGCCAGGACGAACGCGGTTCGAACGGACCGAAGCTGTGGAAAGATCATCTTCATAGGAATATTCTCGGATTCTGTTTCGCCATACACATTTCGCCACGGTGCTGCGATGGAATGGATCTGCCCGGGATGGCAACCTTAAACAAAGCGGGTGTCAAAGAAAAAACGCCGAATCTTCTAGATTCCTTGAACTTCAAAAGTTGTTGTAAATGAGTCCAGTTTTCATTCGCATGCACCGGACCGCGGGCTGTCTCAGCCCGCGGGACGTGGACGTATTGCGTGCGCGCGAACCCATGAAACGCCCCACCCGCTGCGGAAGTGCTGCGGCTTGGGACAAGCCGCGCTCCAAGCACCCGGTCTGAGGCCCCGCCTCGCTAGGGAACGATCACACGAAGCGCTCGCGCGCGAACGAAACACTCCGCAGGCAGGCAACCAACCCATTCTCCGTCCAGTTCGACTGGAACCCGTTCCGCGGAATCGAGCTTTACGGAGGCCGTTTGGAGATAGGCTTCGCCGATCGGATAATAGAGCCGCGGTGATAGGAATCCGAGGAGATAGCGCGCCAAAACAAACCAGTTTACGTGCTTGAAGATGCGGATATCGAGCAACCCGTCCTGCGAATCCCCCCGGGAAAAAATCGGAATCTTGCCACCGTAGTATCGGCCGTTGCCGATAAGCACCAGTTGGGCCTTGAACGTCTGCGAGTCGCCGCCGACTCGAATCTCGGGAGCAGGTTGCCGGAGGGCTTTTAGCCCCGCAATGACGTAGGCAAGTTGGCCGATCCGTTTCTTTAGGTCCAAATCGACAATTTCAATCGCGCGCGCATCCAATCCGGCCCCCGCCATTTGGATAAAGTAACGCTCCTCCGATGACCCGTCCCTCTGGAATCGCATTCCTGGCAGGTCGATGGAGATTTCTTTTCCGCCCAAAACGAACTTCATTGCGGCCGCAAAGCCCTGCGGGATGCCCAGCTCTCGCGCGAAGACATTGACGGTGCCAATAGGAAGAACACCCAACCGGGCGCGCGCGAAGCCTTCGGCCACGTCACCTATCCCATTGACGACCTCGTTGATTGTTCCGTCACCTCCTGCGGCAACCACCGTTTCAAAACCATCGCTTACCGCCTCGGCTGCAAGCAATCGCGCCGCGCCGGGGCCCGACGTCCGCTTCACCACATAGTCTTGCCCGAGTTGCCTGAGATCATCTTCAAGGTGGCTGGCTCGTTCCCCCCTGGCTTTAGGATTGAATATTACGCAGAAACGCATTCGAAACCTGCCCTGCACGCTAAACAGCAGTATAGCCGCCGAGCACTTTACGCGGCGAAACTCTCAGTTTCCGGATTTGAAAGGAAGAAAAATGGGAATTCGAAGGAGGGACGCGATCAACTCAAAAACAAAAGTCTGTCCGGCTTTGTCTTGGGTTCGGATCGTGCGCGTCTTGTTTCTGGACGACACCGACCAAATTCTCGACGGCGACGGCGCTCTCCGCCGTTTGTTGTCACATTAAGTTGAGCAATACAAACCCCACAACAGCAACCAGCAAGAGCGCCCAATCTTTGGCGTGACTTTTCGAATTCGAGTATTGCATACAATGCAATTAGCAGCCGGTATGCCAGTGCGGAAATCGGCTGGGGTCTCGACAGAGATGTTCTCACGAGAACGGACCGTCGATCATCGGTAGTCTTCGCGAACGGGGTGGAATGCGTCGATGATATGACACGGAGTAATCGCCGTACCGCCGTGGACTGCATTTGGGGGAATGATACCAACCGAACCGGGGAAAAGTCGTTTGGTTTCGCCGTTAATCGTCAGTTCAAATTCCCCCGAAATCACGTTGGCTACTTGTTCGTGCGGATGGGAATGTTCCGGCAAGACAGCCCCAGCCTCGATAGACCAGTGGGCGAAGGTCATAAACTCGGAGTGCACAAACCGGACTTGGAATCCGGGAAAGAGATCTCTGGGAGCCGTATCGTTGAGATTTAAGAATAGCATCGGTTTTGTTAGTGAATATTCCGATTCAGTGCCCGCCCACTTCGATTAACATTATCTCGGAAATTGGCTGTAGAAAGGCAGGATTGGCACAGCTTTTCAATGAACTCGAAACCGCATTTGTCGTGTAACGTGCATCTCTGATTCGTTCATCGGCAGACTTAATGATTCAAAGTGATAAGGAAGTTCTATGAATAAGCAAAACGATTCCAAGCAAGGGAGGTGTTTTCCCCAAACGCGACGCAGATTCTTTAAGACGGCCGGCGGTGCGGCCCTCGGCGCGGCTTTCATTGGCGCCCTACCGAACCGCAACGTTGGAGGCACGAAACCATTGGTGAAGGTTGGATTAATCGGCTGTGGCGGACGCGGGACAGGCGCGGCACGGGATTGCCTTGAGGCGGCGAAGGTGCTGAACGTCGATCTTCGTTTCAACGGCATGGCGGACGTTTTCGAAGACAGGCTTTCGCGGAGCCGCGATTCTCTGAATGCCTTGGGTATCAGCGTTCCTGAGAGCCGTTGTTTTCTAGGTTTTGACGCATATCAGAATGTTATGGCCTCCGATTCGGACATCGTGATTCTCGCGACGCCGCCAAACTACCGTCCCAAGCACTTTCAAGCTGCCGTGGCAGCGCGAAAACATGTGTTTATGGAGAAGCCTGTCGCTGTGGACCCAGTGGGGTGCCGCGCGATAATGGAAAGCGGCAGGGCGGCCGCGAAGGCGAATCTATCTGTTGTGGCCGGAACACAACGCCGTCACGAACTCAACTATCGCGCCGTGGCGAAAGCGGTGTCCGAAGGCGTTGTTGGCAAGATTCTGGGAGGTACCATCCACTTCTGCCTCGGCGGGGGCGGAATTGGTCTAAAAACTGGACGAATTCCAGACTGGGAATGGATGATTCGGCGATGGGGTGGCTGGTGTGAATTAAGCGGCGATCACATTGTCGAGCAGCACGTACATAGTATTGACGTGATGAATTGGTTCCTTGGATCGCATCCGGTAAGTTGTGTGAGCTTTGGCGAACGCGCGCGCCGAAACGGCGGGAATATGTACGATTTTTTCAGCACCGACTACGAGTTTCCAGATGGAGTGCATATTCACAGCATGTGCCGCCAAATCCCGGGCTGCTGGGATCGGATCGGCCAATTCTTCAGGGGTGAGGACGGGATTGTGGATCTGACCGGTTTAGTCGCGGCAGACCGTTTCTATGTCGGCGGCGCGGATCTGAATTCAAAAGTTTCCATTCCCAAACTGGAAGGGAACAAAAACTCCTATACTCAGGAGCACGTCAATCTGCTTGAGAGTGTGCTCCAAGGAAAAGCGATTAACGAGGCGCAGAACATTGCGGAATCCACGATGGCGGCAATCATGGGCAGAATCTCGGCTTACACCGGCCAAATGGTGACTTGGGAACAGATGATGACGTCCGACTTCACCTGCACTCCGTCGGCGGCGGATTTTGAGAACGGAAGCGTCAAAATGCCACCGGAATATGCTCCGATCCCGGGCGGACTGAGCTGAACGGCGGCTTCGTTATCGGACGGATTGTCTGCGAATCCAATCGAGAATTCCTGTAATTGCGTCTGGATCGGCCACTTCCGGAGTGCCGCGGACGGTTATTCGTGAGGATTTCCAATCGGCTTCGCCGGAGCCGAAACCCACCTGCAGGAATACTGATCCGGTGGATTCGCCCTCAATTCGCCCGACAATGATTGCCAGGTCGCTCTTCATGGAACGTGCCACTGAGAGTGCCAGCGTTTTCATTGGATCCGAATCCAGGCCGGGAACCGGCTTGGGCAATTGAAGCAGTTGCTCGACCTGCAATTGTGATGGAGCCGCGACTGTGCCCATAATGAATTCCGAGGCGCCTTGAACACCGGCAAACGCGGATGCGAGGCGTCCACCGCTTCCGATTTCCACAACGACGAGAGATTTTCCACGCATTTTCAGCGAATCCAATACAATTTCCTCCAACGATTCATTCGTGTCCGAGTAGATAAACTCTCGCAATTGTTCGATGATAATTCTCTTTAAGTGGTCGAGCTTTTTGCGGTCGATGGCGTCATCGCCGGGGAGTGAGAATGTGAAATCGACCCGGCTTCCTTGAAATAGAGAAGTAACCGACACATCGGAAGCGATCGTGACATGGTCCTTGATCGTTTGGTCGATCAGGGATTGCCCGACTCCCACGAAACGGAGAGTCATCGAAGAACCGAGAGAACGTGTTCCGAAGCGATCCTTGAAGAAAGGCACCAGCTCGGTTTTCACCATTGGCTGAAGCTCCCGGGGCGGTCCGGGAAGCGCGACGACGAGGTTCGTCGCACGATCAAATACCAGTCCTGCAGCTGTTCCCGAGGCATTCTGCAGATACCTGCCCCTAGCCGGGATCATCGCTTGGTGTCTGAGATTTGGACGGAGCTGGTCTCGGGATTGATTGAACTGTTTTTCGAGAGTTGAAATCACTTCCGAGTCCTCCCGCAGCGGTATTCCAGTGAAATGCGAAATCGTTTCGCGGGTGATGTCGTTGGGAGTCGGACCGAGTCCGCCCGTGACAATCACGACAGCGGCGCGACTCGTCGCGAACGCCAGTGCGCGAAGGAGATCCTCACGATTATCATCTACGCTGACAGATCCTGCGCATCGAAAACCGAGGGGCCTCAGCGTCCGAGTCAAGAAATGGGTGTGCGCGTCCGGATAGACGCCTTCCAGGATTTCGCCTCCGGTCACAACAATCATGTAATCAATCGGATTTCGCGCGATTTTGTCATTATCTCCTGAATCAACTGCCGTACAGATCTGTGTGTTTGAGAAAACCAGAATGTTGAGGAGTGCGAGAACGTAGCGCTTCATGATTTGACGCATAAGTCTATGGGGAAGATCTGCGTGTTGCAATGCGAGTTCCGCAAGCCCAACGAACCTTCAAAATCGGGCTTCATCGAAACCTTGCCAGCCCATTTTAAAGTCATAATCTCGTTCCATGAAAAGCCTGCAATTCTTTCGCCAAATTTTTCTGTTTGGTTGTGTTTTAGGATTCACTGCCATTGCTTTGGACTCCTACGCCGCCGAACCTGAGAAACCGGCCGATGCCGCCGACAAAGACAAGAAGAGCAAGATCAAACCGTACGACGAGGTGATCACAAAGGACGCCAGCACAAGGGCGGGGTTGTTCTACACACATCGGCTCGAAGACAAACTTTACTATGAGATTCCGACCGCAACGTTTGGGATCGATATGCTTTGGGTGACACAGATTGCCGAGACGACCGCAGGCAGTTCGTATGCCGGAATGCCCGTCGCCGACCGCGTTGTGCGATGGGAACAGCATGGCGATCGCGTGTTTCTGCGCGATGTGCGGTACGGGATTCGCGCGGATACGGACGATCCAATCTCGGCGGCGGTGAAAGCATCGAATCTCGCTCCGATAGTCAGGGTCTTCGATGTGGCTGCCTATGGAAAAGACAAAGCTCCCGTGATTGAAGTGACGAGTCTTTTCACGAAGGACGTTCCTGAATTCAGCGCGGCGAGAGGCCTTGATGCGGGTGCAATGGATAGTGGCCGCTCATTCATTGAAGAGGTCAAGGCATTCAAGGAGAACATCGAAGTGCGTGTGCTTGTAAGTTACGCCGCAGGAAAATCCGGCAGTGGTCTGGTGACCTCCAGCGGTATCACCGCGTTGCTTCACCACAGTATGGTCAAGCTGCCGGAGAAACCAATGAAACCGCGACGCCACGATTCGAGAGTCGGTTTTTTCAGTGTGGGATTTACTGACTTCGCATCCGACTCGAATCACGAGGCGAAGCCGGTCCGCTACATCACACGCTGGCGCTTGGAGAAGAAGCAACCCGACGCTGAGGTTTCGGAACCTGTTAAGCCGATCGTGTTTTATGTCGGACGCGAGGTGCCAAAGAAATGGCAATCCTATGTAAAGGAGGGAATTGAAGATTGGCAGCCCGCGTTTGAAGCCGCGGGATTCAAGAATGCGATCCTCGGAAAGTACGCTCCCGATCCCCGCGAAGATCCGGACTGGGATGCCGAAGATGCCCGCATTTCATCGATTCGGTGGCTTCCGTCTAGCATCGAGAACGCATTTGGTCCGCATGTCCATGATCCCAGAACCGGGGAGATCTTGGAGGCGGACGTTCGCATGTATCACAACGTGCAAAAATTGGTCCGGGACTGGTACTTCGTTCAAGCATCGCCAAGCGACGAGTCGGCTCAGACCTTGCCGCTTCCGGACGAGCTGGTCGGCAAGCTCATTCGTTTTGTCGTTGCCCACGAGGTGGGGCATTCGCTTGGATTTCCGCACAACATGAAAGCCTCGTCCAGTTACTCTGTCGCGCAACTGAGAGATCCCGAATGGACCAAAAAGAATGGGACGGCGCCCTCGATCATGGACTATGCCCGCTTCAACTATGTCGCGCAACCGGGCGATGGCGCGGCGCTCATGCCCGGTGTGGGCCCGTACGATTTCTTTGCGGTCGAATGGGGCTACAGGCAGTTCCCTTCAAACGCGACTGAGAAAGACGAACTCGAAAAGATCTCCAAGAAGCAAGTGGAGAATCCTATGCTCCGATACGGCGGACCCAATCCATCTCTGGATTCCACTCAGCAAACGGAGGATTTGGGGTCCGATACGGTCGAGGCAACGCGTCTTGGCTTGATGAACTTGGAACGAGTTGCCGGCTATTTGGTAAAGGCGACCAGCAAACCCGGAGAAGATTATGATTTGTTGTCGAACATGTACGACCAATTATTCGCCCAGTGGAACCGGGAGATGGGCCATGTGGTCAATGTGTTGGGTGGAGTCAAGGAGGTGAATCTTTACTACGGCGACGCGGATCAGCGGTACTTTCCCCATCCCGCCGAGTATCAGCGGAATGCGTTGACGTTCCTAATTTCGAACGCGCTGAGCACGCCTGCAAAATTTGTGTCTCCGGATATCGTGCTGCGGATTTCTCAGGAAGGCGTGGCTGATCGCGTATTGGGAGCACAGATGCGGGTGCTTTCCGCCTTGGTGAACAGCCGGCGCGTCAAACGAATGTCAGAACTGGCCGAGACCGAAGGCAAGGAGGCTTTTGCGCCGTCCGAACTGTTCGAGAGCTTGCGCGATGGTCTGTTTCGCGAGTTGAAACAGGCCGATCCGGAGACGGATCTTTACCGAAGAAACTTGCAGCGCTCGTATGTTGATCTTTTGTCGAAAACACTCGACAAGCCCGCCACCGATTCCGACTTGCCGGCATTCGCACGGGTTGAGCTTCGCAAGATTCGGAATCTTGCTTCGGAAGTACAGGCTAAAACGCCGAATGCCGTTCTAGGCGCCCATCTGTCCGACCTGGCGTCCAGAATTGACGAGGCCCTCGAGTCTGTGATCAAGAAACAGTAGCCGCCTGGGATCGAAGTGGAATAGATATCCACTTTGTCCATAATCTCCTTGGAAGCCTGAGTTGGGGAAAAAATCTCCACCGTCAGCAGCGGCGGATCAGTGCGGCGGACATTGTCGTGCAGGAAATCAACACGCGCGCGGGGGTAAACGGAAAGATCCGGTGTCAACGAGATCTCGTTGAGTTCCAGTGAAAGTTCGCTCAGGACGCGGTATTGGCCATGTTTAGCACGTTCGACAGCCACGAAGCATAAAGGTTTCCGATGCGTTGTGCATTGATTAGTGTGGCTAACCGGTGCGGGAATGATGGCGATCGATCATAGCGAAAGCGGCTTTGGCCAATCGAAAGACAGCGGCGGACAACCTCAAGTTTTCGTCACGACTCATTGGAGTGTGGTCCTGGCCGCCGGTGATCAAAAATCTCCCCAAGCGGATGCGGCGATCGAGATTCTGTGCCGAACGTATTGGTATCCTATTTACGCTTACGTTCGACGCCGAGGTTACGCCGAGGCGGATGCCAAAGACGTGACGCAGGGATTTTTTCAACATTTGCTGGAGCGGAGCGCTTTCCAGCGTCTTTCGCCGGAGAAGGGGAAATTCCGGTCATTCCTCTTGGCGGCCCTGAATTACTTTATCAGCGATGATCGAGACCGCACTTTCAGCCAGAAGCGAGGCGGAGGAAAAGTGTTTATTTCGTTGGATGCGCAGGAGGCGGAGGAACGTTACCGATCCGAATCTGTGACTCGTGACAGCCCGGACAGAATCTTTGAACAGTGCTGGGCGCTGACGCTGCTCGATCAGGTGATGATGCAGTTGAAAAGCGAGTTTGTTAGAGCGGGTAAAGTCGCGCTTTGGGAGCGCCTTTCATGTTTCCTGGTCGAGAACCGGCGCGCCGGGACGCGGGCGGATGCGGCCCGCGATCTTGGTTTAACGGAGGAGGCGGTCAAGAAAACAGTCCACGAAGAAAGCCGGCGCACGGAGGAACAGCGCCAACGCGCCGTTAAGAGCGAAGAGGAGATGCGCGCTCAACTCTACGGCGCCAACATGAATCTCGCGCAGCAAGCATGGGAACAGAATAACATCGCCCGGCTCGAACAGTTGCTCGAGGAAACCAAGGATTATTCGGATCGCGGCTTTGAATGGTTCTATTGGAAGAAACAACTCAAGCAGGAACGATGGAGTTTCCGAACTCAGGGAACCACCGATGACCATCCGCGAATCCAACTGGTTGCCTTTTCGCCGAATGGCCAGACCGTGCTCGGCTGGGGAGAGAACCAAGAATTCCGTCTATGGGATTTGTCAACCGGGCGCGAAACGCTGGCGTTGCACGGAACCCGGCCGGCGTTTTCTCCCGACGGCTTTCAACTCGTCTTCGGCCGGGGGAATTCCGTCGTCATTTGGGATCTCAAAGAAACCGCGCAGCCGCATGAAGTTCTGCCCTCAGGCGGTCCGGAGAATCGAACCCCGCCTAAAGGAGGCGCAAAAAGCATGGTCTCACCTGACCGGCGAATGGCGGAACTCGATGCCACCGGGCCCGTCCTTGGGGCTCTCTTTTCTCCCGATGGCCGCTTTATTCTGACGGCGGGGAACCGTGATCGGACCGCTCGCGTTTAGGAGCGGCTTAACGGGAAAGAGCATCTTGTCCTGCGCGGCCATGGCGATGTCATTGAATCTGCTGTCTTTTCACCGGAGGGGACTCAGATTCTGACGGCCAGTTGGGATCAGACCGCTCGCCTTTGGGATTTTCCTTCAGGCCGTGAAGTGCGCGCCTTCAAAGGCCATGCACATTGGCTTCTTTCCGCCGCCTTTTCGCGCTCCGGCGATCTCGCCGCCACGGGCGACCGCAATGGCGAGGTGAAAGTGTGGAGTCTCGCAGGCAGTGGAGAAAGCCTGCTCTTGGGCGAACACGGCGCCACTGTGTTGTCCGCCTGCTTTTCTCCCGATGCCAAAGGGATGGTCACGGCCAGTTGGGGGGATGCCACGGTCAAGATCTGGAACGTGGATCAACGAAAAGAGACACTCAATTTCACCGGGCATCAAAATCCCGTCCAGCGGGCGCTGTTCTCATCCGATGGCCAAAAAGTCCTGAGCGCGAGTCAAGATGGCGAAGTGTTCCTGTGGCGCGCGGACACGGGCAAAATCATCCACGAATTCAAATGCGAAGCCATGCGAGGCGATTATGGAGGTCTTGCCTTTTCGCATGGTGGAGCTCGGCTCGCCGTCGCCCCCTGTGCGGATCAATCCGTCTTGCCAATCCGTGTGTGGAATGCGAACGACGGAGCCTTGCTCGCCACGACGCCTCCGACCTCCGGATCGTGTGGCCTCACGTTTTCTCCGGATGGCCGATATTTTGCCACAGCCAACTGGGATTGGGTTGCCCGGCTCTGGGACGCCCAGACGGGTGAACAACTTCGTATGTTCAAAGGCCACAGCAATTGGGTTCGATCCGTTGCATTTTCCCCGGACAGCCGGCGACTTCTCACGGGAAGCGAAGACCGCACGATCAGACTTTGGGACGTCGCCACCGGCCAGGAACTCTTCAGTCTGAGCGGCCACAAAGACCATGTTTTGTCGGCGCAATTCTCTCCGACCGGAAATCGAATCCTTAGCGCGAGCCGCGACAGCACCGCTATTCTTTGGGACACAATCTATCGCCGTCCGTTGCTCACGTTGAAGGGGCACTCCGGTCCGCTTTACTCTGCGGTCTATTCTCCCGATGGCCAGCTCATCGCCACCGCCGGCGGCGACGGTACGGTTCGCCTCTGGGAAGCCGCCAATCCCGCCGGCGGAGATTAGCCGCAGAACGCGGTCAAAGGAATCAAGGTCAGCTTGATACCCTGACTACTGCCAAAGGCGATCCGCATGGAGTCCCGCCTTCAGGCGGAACGCCACGGCAATGCCCTGCAGCCTGGGAGATTCGTTTCCGCGCAAACCGGCTGAAGCCTAATGCCATTCGGTAATTATTCAGCCGAATCCCAAAGGGATTCCGGCCCAAAGCCCAGGGTCGCGAGGGACGAGCTACCCTGGGAAACAGTCGGAATAGATTACAACCCCAATGGGGTTGCGTCTCAATCCCATAGATATCGTTCATCCCAATCGGCCTGAGTTATCGTGCGGCTAAAACGCGCCAGCATATGAACGTGGTCCTCGACACCTCCAACGAGGATGGAAGGACAATCGAGTTTCTTGGAAATCTCACCCAAATACGCGTGCAAGGCTCCGCGAATCTTCTGGTCCCGAAGAAACAGCCGACGGTCTTTGGTAGAGAAGATCAGGTGAATGTAAATGACCGACAATGACTGGGGCATAGGTTCCTTTTCCTTTCAAGTCGCAACCCCGTTGGGGTTGTGGCGTGCGCCGTCCATTTACCCAGGGTAGCTCGTTCCTCGCAACCCTGGGTTTTGTTCCGCAATCCCGTTGGGATTGTTGGAACCCCACTCCGCCATCACCCATCGCAACACACTCTTCAATTCCGGCTTCTCGCCGTGCTCCTGGCTGGACTGGGCTGGTCCGCAGTCGCCCAGCCGGAGCCAAAGTTTAACATTATCCAACGCCTGGAAAGCGGCGAGAGTTTCCTGAGCTTCGACGCCGATTCGGAGTGCGATTACCACATTCAAGCGTCGGACGATCTGAAGCAATGGAAGTCTTGGCTGACGCGCTCAGGCAAGGCGACCGAAATGTTTACTCATAGCTTTCGTCCGCCCACGAATCAGATCTACGGTTTGTTCGACTCCGGAGCGCGGTTCTCAAAGCATCGCTTCTACCGCGCTATTGAAGTCACGGACCCCAACGCGATTATCGGCGATCATCTTCAAACCGGCCAAGGGGAAACGCCGGAATCGGTCGCCGTTGGCCCCGACGGCACCGCGTACTTGGGAATGGCGGGTGGAAATCGGATTAAGAAAGTCACCGCGGACGGAGTCGTCAGTGATTTCGTTCAATTCTCGGCTCCGGGGACCGCCACGGGAGTGAAACTCGATCCCGCAGGCAATCTCTATATCGTCAAGAGAAGCGATCCCGCCAATACGGGAATTTGGAAGGTTTCACCCGATGGAGTTCCGTCGCTCTTCTCTTCAATCCCCGGGACGCAGTTTCTAAATGATCTGGTCTTTGACGATCGTGGGAATCTGTATGTGACCGATACTCGCAAAGGGGCCATCTTCAAAGTGGACCCGAATGGACAATCCGGGCTTTGGAAGGAGGACCGCTTGCTCCGTGCGCAAATGCCCGCGGCACCGCCCGTTCCGATTACTGCCGATTGGGTGGGCGCCAATGGCATCGCTTTCAATCCTGGCAGACGCGTCTGCTACGTCATGAACACCGTCATGGGCGGCGTGATCGAGATCCCCATGAATGCCGACGGCAGTGCTGGCGCGGCCAGCCTGTTCGTGCAGGACAATTTGATCGTGGGAGCAGATGGAATCACGTTGGACGCCGGTGGAATGATTTATGTAGGAGTCAATTGGCAGAACCGAATCGCCGGCATTAGGCCGGACGGGAAGCTTTCAATCCTCGCCGAAGGCGGACTCCTCAATCGTCCTTCGAGCGTCGCTTTCGGGAATGGGCCGGCCGCCGGGACTCTGTATATTTGCAACTTCGCCAATCCGACCTCGGGCGGCAATCCTCAATGGGCCGGGTTGCTCAAGCTCGACGTCGGAACAGCCGCCGTCAAGCCCGTGCCGGTCACCTATCTGAATCACGATGTGGTCTTGTCGCCGATCCACACGGCAACGCTGGCAAACCGTCACGCCTCTGTGGCCATGCAGTGGGGAGCCAAGATGGTCTATGCCGATCCCACCGGCGGGCCGGCTCTGTACGAAGCCTTGCCGAAAGCAGATTTGGTTGTGGTCACCCACCTGCACGGGGACCATTACGACACCAATTCGCTTCGGGCAGTGAAAGGGCCCAATACGATAATTTTCGTTCCACAAACCGTGTTCGATATGATGCCGGATGATCTCAAGAGTGCCGCCGTAGTCATGAAGAATGGCGAGGTTGCAAGCTATGCCGGCGTCGGCATCGAAGCCGTTCCATCGTACAATTTCACACGGCCCAACCATCCCAAAGGCCGGGATAATGGCTATGTGTTAACGTTTGCGGGCAAGCGCATCTACATTCCGGGGGACACTGAGGATGTTCCGGAAATGCGCGCCCTGAAGAACATCGACGTCGCTTTCATGTGCATGAATCCGCCGTTCACGATGGACGAAACTCAGGCGGCCAGCGCGGTCCGAGAGTTCAAACCTCGAGTGGTTTATCCGTTTCATTTTTTGGGCGCCAAGATTCTGCCAACCGGCGGACCCGACTTCACGCAGCGGGTTGCGTTTGACATTTATAAGTTTCGAGACCTGGTCGGGACGGATTTAGGGATCGAAGTTCGGATTCGGCAGTGGTATTCCAACGTTCAGATTGGAGATCGGCTGGCCACGGACCAGGGAGACCTCCAGTTGGCGGCTCTGAATCACGCATCGGTTTTTATGAATTGGGCCGGGAAGAATATTTACAGCGATCCGGCCGGCCGTGTGGAGGAGTATCAAAGTTTTCCGAAAGCCAACCTGGTCTTGGTCACTCATTTTCACAACGATCACTTCGATCCGAACGTCATCGAAGTTCTCAAGGGGACGGAGACAACGATCCTCGCTCCGCAGAATGTATTCGACCTCTTGCCGGATTCCTTCAAGAGCATTGCGACGGCAATGGCGAACGGCGCCAAGCTCGATCTGTTGGGGCTCACCGTCGAAGCCGTCCCCGCGTATAACATCACGCCGGAGCGCGCGGGGCATCCCAAAGGCCGCGATAACGGTTACGTCCTGACCATGGGTGGGAAGCGCGTCTATATCTCCGGGGACACGGAGGACACGCCGGAAATGCGGGCTCTGAAGGACATCGACGTGGCCTTTCTCTCCATGAGCATCCCCTCAAATATGACGGCGGACCAAGCGGCGAGCGCGCTCCGCGATTTCAAGCCGGGGATTGTCTATCCGTACCATTTCTTCAATGCGCGTCCGGGCAACTCTCATGGAACCGTTCAAGACGTCATGCGGCTTAAACGATTGATCGGGGAAAATGCCAACACCGAGGTCCGCATGCGTCCGTGGTACTCAACTTTTTGACCGCCTTTGGCGGGATCAGGAACGTTGGAAAAACGGGCTACGGACGAAGTCCGTGCCGTAGTAAGAAAGCACGAAGGAAACTCGATGTTGCTTCTCTGCGACAATCCGGTTCCCCAAATCCAACGTCTCCCGCAACTGTCAAACTTCGCGAGTCCTCTGGTTAATCCGGAGGCCTCCTGCTTCGAGTGAGTTACGCCAGATTTAGGAGTTTTTAGACGGAAAACGGGATTTTTACCTCTGGTTTTTCAACCGGCGATCTTGGAACCCGTCGCGTTTTCCTTCCTCGGAATATCGAGCAACTCTGCACGATTGCTCGGACGTCGTCACGATTCAAGAGCACCGAGAGCTTTGGTCCATTCTGTCGATCCCTCCACGGAAGTCCTGATGAGGTCAATTTCCTTGAACTGTCGATGTCACTGATCCGGACCCGCTCGCATCAGAACTAAGATTTTATCGAGTGTTGATTGAGTACATTCATTCAACATGGGCGGAGCCTCGCCACTCCAGGACAACCAAGACGGGATCGTGATCCGATGCAATGGGTTCGTTCAGGACGGTGACATCAACGATTTTCCAAGGGGCGTTGCGCTGAACGAGAACATAATCGATGCGTGATTTCGGGGAGGACGCGTCGAGCCACCGATTCTCGAGCAACACATTCATCGGCGCACTTCCCGTTCGGGCGTTGAAGTCCCCGGCGAGCACGATCGGGAGGTTGTCTTTTTCAGATAGAAACAATCTGTCGATCTGGCGGGTCTGATCGGTTCGGGTTTCTTCACTTTGATGGCAAAGATGCGTCCCGACAAAAAGGAATGACGGAAGGCCGTTCGTTGGGGTGATCCGGGCTTGAAGGGCTGCCCTAGGTTCTTGTCCGAAGCGGTAGGGTAGCGGGTGGGTCTTGACCTGATCGATGGGGAAACGGGATAGCAACGCTTCACCATATTCGCCTCCGTCGAAATGCATCGCTTTCCCGAAGACCGAAGACAGGCCCGTCAATTTCCCAAGCATCGAAGCCTGATTGACGCCGCTGGCTCGTGCAGTGTTTCTGTCCACTTCCTGAAGAGCGACAACGTCTGGTTCCGTGCTCATGATCACTCTGGCGAGACGCTCAAGATCGAATTTTCGATCGGTTCCTTCGCCGTGGTGAATGTTGTAGGTCAACACTCGCAGCTGGGGAGTGTTTTTCTCGGCTGCGGAGATTGCGGGCAGCAACACAAGCGAGAGCCCAAAAAACAGAGTGAAACTCTTCATAGTGACAATCGTGGAGATTATTCTCGGGATGGGACAGCACCGATCTGGCTTTTCACAACGGATTCCAGCGCCTTGAGGTTCAACTGATCCGGAGGTTTCGGAAACAGATAGGGAAAGAGCCACCAATCCTCAGTGAATGAAACCGATTCTCCCGGCCGGATTTCGTTGCGGGGGCCGATCGGTTCCAATTCGCATGCGGGTATGACGTTGCTTTTCGGATACCAAATGGAAATTGTGATGGACGCGAGTTCTCCATAGGCACGATCCGGATAGGTTGCGAATCGTTTTACGAACAAGCGATCGTTCGGCATGTGATACGCGAACCATCCGGCATTGGAATCGAATCCCAGTTTTGGATACGCTCCCGGACCCTTTATGATTAAGAAATCGCCCGTCTTCTCGATATTCGGATCTTCAGGCAGAAAGTTAATCAGACCGCGTTCCTCATACATTATGTAGCCTCTGGGAAATCGCGACAGTGAAGGTGTGAGCGGAACGATCGCCACACCGCCGTGTTTTGCAAATGTCCGGCTCCAGTGCGACCATCGTTTCGTTTCTTTCGAATGGTTTTGGATGATTTGTTTGCATTCGAGGTGGGAGGATTCTTCGTCCAGGCGAAACTCGCGGATTAATCGAACGCCCGTTGCCTCGTCGGCGGGACTAGTGAGTCTTGCGGCTCGAGCGCCGATTACTTCGGCTGTCCAGGGTCCGGACCATAGTATTGGGCGATTGGGGATGAGGTATTCGGGCCCGATATCGAATCGGCCTGCGCTGATGGGAATGGAACCGGGTTCGGCGCCCGGTTCCCAATTCGCTTCGGCAGGGTCGAGGTATAGCGCATTTTCCCCGCTCCATTCGTAATTAAGAACTCTCCCTCCGGCGTGGTGCCCCAAAACGACCCGGGTGGCATCATTCGAAAGCTCAATGCAACCGGGGTAATTCAATACGGTTACGCGGCGAACTCCATTTGCCGCATGCGCCGAGAAACCAGTGGTGATGATGAACACGAAAATGGCAGCCTGGACGAATCGAATCATCCACAATCCGTATCATCCGGTTTTGGGAATTGAAAACAGTTTCGTGCCCTTGAATCTTCATGGGCGAATCTCCGAATGAGGGCCGCAATTGCTACATAATGCTCAGCGAGGATGGAGCATGGCGTCCTGTTGAACTTCGGGGCCGCCAGATTTCAAATCCGCAGGCTCGCGATGTCCGAAGCTCTGCACTGATCGGCGGAGAATTAGCCCAAAGGCATGGAACGGAGTGTTGCTGAAAGAAACAAAAAAGAGATTGCCAGAATTTGGTCTTATTTCTTTCCTCCACAATCGCGGCAAGATTAGCGAAGACGCGAAAGCCTTGCTTTGATTTCCTTTTCTTTGGCCGTGCGGAAATCCCGGTACCGATCGGCGAGCGCGAGAACCATATCTTGGCGTGATACGTTTGAGCCGGCGCGGGCCTCGTCGAGAAGGTGATGCAGGGCGTCGCGATACTTGTCTTTCTCGGAAGCGGCGCAGCCCTCCAGATCATACCACGCTTTCAGGATGCTTTCTAAATCAGCGTGCCGGGACATCGAACAACTCCGTCAAGATTTGCTCGCGGCGCTCTGGTGTCATGTCGCCATACCACTGAAGATTCGTCATACGGAGCTCTTCGATCACAGCATCCACATCGGCAGTTTTTATGCCGTCGAGGTTCTCAGGTAGCCCACCCGCAGTATGGATGCGCGCAAGTAACCGCTCGCCTTCGGCGATGAGCGCGGCCAGAATGGCCTTGTGGTCGCGCCCGTCGGCGTCGGTCGGCTCATCGACGTAGTGCGTTAGCGTTTCGGTTTTGCGGAAGAGCGCGATGGCGGCGACCCACGTGAGCGTCTGAGTAAGCAGACCGAGCTTCTTGTCACGCGTATGAAAGTCCACCATGAAGGCAACGGCACTCCAGGGGGAAGGGACGGCAGCAGCAGTTGTGCTCATGGCAACCATCGTAGCGAGGTGACTGTAAATGAGCAAGCCCGCGTTGTTCCCGATCTTCCCCCGCCTCACACGTAATTCCACTGGCGATGGAGAAGCGCTGATGGAACAATGGTCACTGCTTACCGAGAATTGGGGGGTTTTTGGTTTCGCCTTTGTCTGTGTCAGCCAGGTCAAAGCTAATCGGATATACCTGTCCTTAAACCTACAAATGCGCGACCTTCACAGCAATTGCATCTGATAGAACCTGGCCTCTTTCAGGCCGCTTACGCCAAGACCGATCAACCGCAGCGGACTCGAGACGAGCTTTTCGCGAGCCAACAGGTGGCAACCGAGCCGGTAGATGGACTTCGGTTCCGTGATTCCCTCTTCCACGGTGATTTGGCGCGTC
The DNA here is from genome assembly GCA_027623095.1 of Verrucomicrobiota bacterium. Taxonomy (GTDB): domain Bacteria; phylum Verrucomicrobiota; class Verrucomicrobiia; order Limisphaerales; family SIBE01; genus JAIPJX01. The sequence continues at coordinate 2,301 of JAQBVM010000050.1, read as the reverse complement.
AACGTCGTGAAATCCGAATACCGAATCTTCACTTGCACCGTATGCGCGGAAAGGTGCCGTCGCTTCAAACGCATCGAGATATCTTCGGCCTGTTCCCGCAAGCATTTGCGCAGGACGGCCCGGTCGTCGGTGTCGCGTTCGAATGTTTCTTCGCAGCTGATGCTCTTGACTTCGTCGCTTGGATCGACTGGGCGGTCGTCTTCACCCACGGCGCAGGCTTTTAGCCGCCGACCGAATGATCCTACCAATTCACGGAGATTTCCTGGGCGATCCTGGACGTCGCCGATAGTGCGGATGCCGGCGCGAATCAATTGCTGCTCGGTTACTTGTCCAACACCATGAATCGCTCGAACGGGAAGCGGACGGAGGAAGGCAACCTTGTCGCGCTCCGGAATCAGAGTCAGTCCGTCCGGCTTTTGGAAATCACTGGCCAGTTTCGCCAGAAACTTATTGGCGGCGATTCCGATACTGGCGGTTAGCCGCCGTTCTCTCGCGATGCGCTCTTTGATCGCCTTCGCCAGAGGTATGGCGAAGAAGAGTGCTCCGTCGGGTTCTTCAAGCTGGACATCGCGATGTTTGGCTTCCAGCTCGATGACGGGCGAAACGTCGAGATACGCCTCATCGATCGACATGGGCTCGATCAACGCACCCGTCTCGGAGAGTATGTTCATGATCTGGCGCGATTCGGCCCGATAATGAGTCATCCGCGGCGGAACAAAAATTCCATCCGGGCAGAGCCGTCCCGCCGTGGCGCTTGGCATTGCGGACCGCACTCCAAAGCGGCGTGCCTCGTAGCTCGCCGCACAGACGACGCCCCGCCGCGTCGGAGGACTCCCGACAATGACCGGCCGGCCAAGAAGGGCGGGGTCATCCCGCTGCTCAATGGCGGCGTAGAAGGCATCCATGTCCAGATGGAAGATCACACGAAACATTGCGATGGGATCGATCGCGCGGAGGATGCCGCACACGATTCCTCATCGTCAAAGAAGAAATTTACGGGGCCATTGTGGTCCGGAATCCAGTTAGGAAAATTGGCGTCGTGCCATTATTGAACGACCGTGTTCTTCGTTTTGATGCAAGCAATGGTGCTTTTGTGGATGTGTTCGTGACGAGCAGTCAGGTGCTCGCTGGGTCGTCGGATATGGTTTTTGGACCTGTTGATGACGCGTTTTAGAGTGCCACGCGTGAACCTGGAAAAAGCAGTTGAGCCCGCAGAATACGCGGAACACGCAGAAAAAGAGGAACTACGGCAGGCTAAGGACCTCATCCAGCTGGTGATGCCTGTGATCGGCGTAACCCATTCTCAGTATCTGCGTTATTCTGCGTCTTCTGCGGGCAACGGCCGTTTTTAGGATGAAGGTTATCGAGGCCGCCGAACCTCGTCGTCGCGCCCGCCGTAAAAGAAATGATGGGAGCCGATCATGACTTTGGGCGCGTGTATAAATTTGTTGGCGTTGACCCATTCCACGTGACCATCGAGATAACCTTCGTTCGATCCCTCCGGTGCGTCACCCTGTCGATTGAAATGATTTACGCCGCGCATGAGTGGGTCGGGATCGCCCGGGCGTTTCCAGTCTGTGCCGTTGAGTTTGCGATTAATGTCCGTCCAAAGCACTTTGTAATGCGGGTTGTCTGAGTTCTTAAGCGCGAAAATCGACGTCCCGTCAAAAAGATTCCGATTCGGGTAGAAGCTTTTATTCTCGTTATACTCTTTGTTTCCTACCCAATAAACATAGCCAAAGACGGATTCCCGATTCCCGGGCCACGTCCAAAAATCATCGCGCCCCCATTTCGGGTTCGAAGGACAATAGAACGAGGTGCGCGGCACCCCGTATTGTTTGTGATACGTGTCTCTAAAAGTGATCGAATACCAGTGAGGATTGATGTTGTCGGTCGGTTGAAACCATCCATCGTGATCATCGGAATACATGAGGACGGCATAGGTCAGTTGTTTGATATTGTTGATGCAGGAGGTGCGCCTCGCTTTCTCCTTTGCCTTTGACAGCGCGGGGAGAAGCATCCCCGCCAGGATGGCGATGATCGCGATCACGACCAGCAGTTCAATGAGCGTGAAGGCGCGAGGGAGCGATTGCACCGCGAGCCGAGTGGAATAAGTCTGACGAGTAGGAAGCTCCTTTTTCATTGCGAGTCGAAGAATACGCCTTCGGGAGCGATGAAACAAGGAAAAGGGCATCGACGCGGGCCTTCTGGGCGCATCTCCGAATCAGGACACACCTGAACCGCTCCTTCTTCTTCGGATTGAGGAGAGGAACGCGGAGGCTGGTGATTCCAGGAGAACTA
>JAQBVM010000409.1 GCA_027623095.1 Verrucomicrobiota bacterium | reverse complement strand
GATTGTTCGCGGCAAAGACTAGCCGACCGCCTCCCCGAGCGTCACACACAGTTACCGAAGCAACACGGCGGACCAACTGTTCGCATTGTCTCGCGAGGCGCGGAACCACGCGCTCCGCTGCGTTTTCAGTTTCAGGCGGGAAAGCCAATCACCGCTAAATTCGATATGTCGATGAAAATGAAAGCCAGTATGGGAACAGGGCCGATGCCAAGCATGCCGATTCCCGGAATGAGTTTGACGACTGTCACAGAGATATCCCGTGTGAATCCCGACAATTCCGCATCCATCTCGTCAAGACTGGTGCAGTTTAGAATAGGGAACCAGATGGTTCTTGGGAGCAGCACAACCAAGGAGACTGATCCGAACGACGAGTTTCGCTGGGATTACACACAAACAGATTTGGGAACCATCCATGGTCTCTCATCGAAATTGCCAAGGAATCTTGATCCTTCGTTAATGCAGCAGTTAAACCAGGTCCAAGGCGGTCTTCAAGACAGCTCCGTAATATTCCCCGAAGAACCCGTCGGTGCGGAAGCCCGCTGGGAAGTCGCCTTTCCTGAGGCCGCATCGCGTGGGATCAAAACCCGCAAAACGGTGACTTACACACTCACCTCCAGGAGCGAGTCTTCCGCAACATTCACCGTCAGCGTTCGCGAGACAGCGACAAACCAGGCGATCGACAACCTCCCTGGAATGCTCCCAGGCATGTCCGCGACTTTGAACTCCCTCGACGTGACATCAAGCGGACAAATGCGGGTGGATCTGACATCCTCAGCAGCTAAAGGGTCTCTTTCTGGAAGAGTGAATCAGTCTGTCTCAGTCTCTCCCTCTGCGGAACTCGGAGCTTCTCCAATTAAGATGACTGTTCAGCTCGAAATTGAAACGCAGTTCTCAACGCTCAACGGAAACTTTGCTGAAAATGACAGTTTGGTTGTGGCAAAACCTGTGTCGATCGATCTCACGGATTTCGTCAACACCCCGTTTTCAAGCATGATACGGACGGAAGACGAAACATTTGAATTCCCTTCACCTCTAGAAGTGAATGATGGCGTTCAGTTTAAGGTGACAGGGCTAGTGCAATTGGCAGGATTGGCTGCCAATCCCATCACAAGTCGTCTTCCTGACCGCGTGACCGGAATCAAAGTGCAGCGAAAATGTCGGCGGATTCATTTTTTGCACGCCGCCGGACCCGGAGGGCGGCCTGATGAAGGTACTCGGATCGGGAGCTATCTTGTGCGATTTAGCAATGGCGAAAGCATTGAGCTGCCAATTATCTACGGTAAGAATCTGCGAAGCTGGTGGGGTTTTCCGGGAGAACCACCCCAAGCTACAAACGCTGAAGTCTCTTGGACCACAATGAGTTCCGGAACTCCTGTCCGGCTGTTCGTCAACACTTGGGAGAATCCAAAACCGAATGTTGAAATCAGTTCCGTGGACGTTGTTGCCAATATTGCGCGCGCCGGACTGTTTTTGGCGGGTGTCACCGCCGAATGATCCGAGAAAAAGAGACTTTACATTTTTCGCTGGCGAATCTGTTCTTCATGGACTGAGTTTGGGCTTTCCCAAACCTCTCGACAACGAACGGATAGACTATCGAAACATGCTGCAGCAGGGCATTCTGAATCCAGCGATCTTATCGCTTGTGGCGCGCATTCGTCACACGAACACTTTGGTGATCGCAGACTGGGCTTTTCCATACTGGCCACAGCTCGAGACGGTCGATATCACCCTGACAAAAGGCATTCCAACTGTGGTTCAGGTGTTAGAGTTCCTGCTCCCGAACTTTAAGATTGGCGAGCTCTTCATGGCGGAGGAATTCAAAACGAGCAACCAATCCGACGTAAAGAACTCTTTCAACCGTGTATTCGAGGGACTTAAAGTGACCTACGAGCCGCACATTGAGTTCAAGCTTCGAGTTCCCAGCGCGATCGGACTCATTCGAACCGGCGATCCGACGCCTTACGGCAATATCATCATCGAATCGGCTTAAACACTCATGATTGAATCTTGTGTTACGGTCTCTCTAGTTTCGCAAGCAAAGGGCGGGCCTTTTGTGTATTGGGATGACTTGGCTCTTGCGTGCGAACAGGCGGCTTTGCTGGGTTTCGACGCCATTGAGATATTCCCTCCATCAGCCGATTCGGTGCCGGTAAAGACTCTCCGGCAGCTTTTGTCAGATCATAATCTCAAGCTCGCAGCAGTCGGAAGCGGAGGAGGCTGGGTTCTCAACAAGTGGCACCTCTGCCACTCGGACGCAAGAGTTCGCCAGCAAGCACGCCAGTTCATCACGCGAATCATCGATTTGGCCGGGGACTTCGGCGCGTCCGCCATCGTGGGTTCAATGCAAGGACGGTTCGAGGGCGACATGACACGGGTCCAGGCGCTCGATTGGCTCCGGGAAGGACTTTATGACCTTGGCGAGCACGCGAAACAGTACGGAAAACCGCTTCTCTACGAACCGCTCAATCGCTACGAAACAAATCTTATCAATCGCGCTTCGGACGCGGTCGAATTCCTTTGCTCGATGAAAACTGAGCACGTGAAGATCCTGGCGGATCTTTTCCACATGAACATTGAGGAGCAATCGATCCCCGAGGCAATTCGGACCTATGGCCCGCACCTGGGACACCTTCATTTCGTGGACAGCAACCGCAGAGCCGCTGGAATGGGACACATCGATTTTGCGCCGATCATTCAGGCGCTTCAGGAATGCAATTACTCAGGATTCGCCTCCGCCGAGGCGTTTCCCTATCCATCCTCCGAAGAGGCCGCCTGCCGGACCATCGCCGAATTCAAGAAACTGTTTCCGCAAGCGGCTTCCGCTTAAAAGCCCAAACGAGGATCTAGAGTTCAAATCAAGCAGTTCCTCAGGACAAAAGGATGCCGGAATGCTTTTCGACCGGGCTCCTTTATGTTTGAATTCGGCCATCATGCAACATCGCAAACTCGGCAAGACCGGAATTGAGCTGCCCATTCTGAGTTTTGGAGCATCCTCGCTCGGACAGGAATTTCGCAATGTGACATTGGACGAAGCAATTCGCTCGGTGCGCGTCGCGCTGGACTTGGGATTGACGTTTATCGATACGTCGCCGTTCTACGGGCGCGGAATGTCCGAAATGCTGCTCGGAGTGGCTCTTCGCGATGTCCCGCGCGAAAGCTATATCCTTGGCACCAAACTTGGCCGCTACGACCTTCAACACTTTGATTTCTCGGCGAAACGCGTTGCCGAAAGCATCGATGTCAGCCTGCATCGAATGCGGGTGGATCATCTCGATATTTGCCTCTGCCACGATATCGAGTTCGTCGCGATGCAGCAGATTGTCGATGAAACACTGCCTGCCCTCAGAAAGGCGCGGGATCAAGGAAAGATACGGTTCATTGGCGTCTCCGGGTACCCGATGAAGGTCTTCAGATTCATCCTTGACCAAACAGACCTGGACGTCGTCTTGAGCTACAACCAATACACACTTCAAAACACGCGATTTGGTGACGAGATGATTCCTTACCTGAAAGAAAAAGAAATCGGCATAATGAGCGCTGGGCCGTTTTCAGCGCGGTTGCTCACGAACGCTCCGCTCCCTGCGTGGCTCAAAGAACCAACCACAGTAAAAGCTGCAGCGAGAGCCGCTGCGGAGTATTGCGATAGGAGAGGAGTCGATATCGCAAAACTGGCCCTACAGTTCTCCATTGGGAACCCAGATATCACCACGACTGTGGCTGGTTCCGCGAATCCTGAAAACATTCGCAATTGGGCTCGCTGGATTAACGAACCGTCCGATCAGGAGTTGCTAGCGGAGGTTCTAAACATTTTCAAACCGGTAAAGAACATTGGTCACATCGAAGGTTTGCAGGAGAATAACTAATTGCAATCCACCTGAGTCAACCGAACCGTGCCTATTTTTGATAGGGAGCGATGTGTTCTGTGAACCATTTGTGATCCGCGGCGACCGATCTCGGCAGCCAGGCAATGTTATTCGGATTCACTTCTACTCCGGTTCGCTTGAACTCGGATAAACCGGGACTGAGCCATTTCTTCACCTCCGCATGGCCGTCGGCGAAACTGAATCCGGCCGCATTTCCGTGCCTGCCCGACGGTGCGTCGAGCCAGGGATTATTATTGAACTGACGAAGGTTATCGAACGGAAAGAAATGCGAGTCGTTGATGCTGTTTTCGTGTTCATCCACGAGATTATAGACACTTGAAGGACCCGGTTCGGTAATTGCGCTTAGCTTGGGCATATTCCGATAAACGGCTTTGTGATTACTGACCCACTGCGTGGAAGTGTCGCCCATGAACGCATTCATCGCGTAACTGCGGTTGCGGCGAACGATCTTGCCCTGATACCGAAGTCCCGCGATATCGGCTGGACAATGAAAAATGTCCTTTGATGTCAAGTATTGCCAAGTGGCGCTGTTCGTAATGTACCGGTCTTCCACAGCCTGTGGCGCTCCGGCGACACTGCCTTCGCACCACGCGGGCGCTTTTGGGTTCGGGATCGGACCCAAAACGATGTCGTCGTTGTCTTGTGAATACATGAACAGAGCCAATCCCAGTTGCTTGACATTGCTCATGCAACTGATTCCCTGCGCTTTCAGTTTCGCCTTGGAAAGAGCCGGCAAGAGCATGCCCGCTAGAATGGCTATGATAGCGATAACGACCAGAAGTTCGATCAAAGTAAAAGCGATCCTCGACTTCTGACCGCGCGTTGACTGGGACTGCCTGGTCGAAACGGAAAGTGACCAACGAGATTGTTTCATATCGGGAAGAACTCTTTCTTAGATGAATTGCGGCAAAAGATGGCACACTCGGTCAGGAATAGCTAGAGTAAACACGTTGAGTCGGACGGGCTTGACGAGGCGGGTTACTCCCACTAGTTTTGCGCCTCTGGTTGGTGGCCATAGCTCAATGGTAGAGTCCCAGATTGTGGTTCTGGATGTTGCGGGTTCGAATCCCGTTGGTCACCCCAACCAATTTTGTTCGTACAGAATCTCTCCACCCGGGCCGTTCTCCAAATGGTTCTAGCGGGCTAGTCCTGATTCAAGCGTGATATAAGTGCGAAATAATAAAAGAAAGCTCGAAATGCCCGTCGTTATT
>JAQBVM010000408.1 GCA_027623095.1 Verrucomicrobiota bacterium | reverse complement strand
TGCTCCTCTCCTCAATCTGATGAGAAAGAAGCAGCCGTTCAGGCGTGTCCTCATCTAGAGATGCGCCCTCCTGTTCGGGCGCTCCGAGACAACGATTGAAAAAGACGCTGGCAGCGTACAAACTCGGACCCAATGAACACCAAACTCAATTCGCTATACAGGAAGAAGAAAGGATCTTTTCTCGGTTTGTGGCTCGCCTTTCTGAGTTGCTGCCTCTTATCGGTCTCCGCGGCTGCTTCCAAACGCCCTAATATTCTCTTCGCGTTCGCCGATGATTGGGGGCGCTATGCCGGAATCTATTCATCGATCGACGGGGCGGGCACGGTCAACGACGCCATTCGCACGCCAAATTTTGATCGGGTGGCCCGTGAAGGTGTTCTCTTCAGAAACGCATTCGTCACCGCTCCATCCTGCACACCCTGCCGTAGTTCGCTTCTATCCGGACAATACTTTTGGCGAACCGGGCGCGCGGCAATATTGCAGGGCGCACAATGGGATTCGAGCATTCCTTCCTATCCACTTTTGCTGCGCGATGCGGGTTATCATATAGGTCAAACCTACAAAGTCTGGAGTCCCGGAACACCGGTTGATGCGCCATACGGCGGTCCACGGTACGCCTACGAAAAAGCGGGCAGGCGCTTTAACAACTTCTCTCAAAATGTGACCGCGCAGGTGGCGAACGGAATGGCGGTTCAAGCGGCAAAAGAGGTTCTCTACGATGAAGTCATGAGGAACTTTCAGTCGTTCCTCGACGACAGGAAAAATGATCAACCTTTCTGCTACTGGTTTGGACCGACACTCGTTCATCGGAAATGGACAAAAGGATCCGGAAAAGCGCTCTGGGAAATCGATCCTGACAATCTGAAGGGCAAAATGCCGAAATTCCTGCCGAACGTGCACGAGGTTCGTGAAGATCTCGCGGATTATCTGGGTGAGATTCAAGCTTTCGATTCCGCTCTCGGACTGATGCTTAAGAAGCTCGAAGACATGGGTGAGTTGGGCAACACCTTGGTCGTGGTGAGCGGCGATCATGGAGCTCCCGGTTTTCCAAACGGGAAGTGCAATCTTTACGACTTTGGAGTGGGCGTCGCGCTCGCTGCCAGGTGGGGAGGGGCTCACGGCGGGCGCGTAGTCGATGATTTTGTGAACCTCATGGATCTGGCTCCCACATTTCTGGAAGCAGGCGGATTGGTTCCACCCGATGTGATGACCGGCCGCAGTTTTCTAAACGTCCTAAAATCTGAGGAAGGGGGATTGGTGGATCCTCGACGCACATGGGTGATCACCGGACGAGAGCGCCACGTAGCGGCTGCGCGTGATGAGTATTTGCCCTACCCTCAACGCGCGCTTCGAACAAAAGATTATCTCTACATTGTCAACTTCAAGCCGGATCGCTGGCCAATGGGGAATCCATACAACATTGAGGGAGACCGGTCCCCCAGCTTAAACGACCTAACCGATAATACGATGGTAACATTCATGGATATGGACTCCAGCCCGACGAAGGCGTGGCTCGTGGCGCACCGGAACGACCCTGAATGGGCCTGGCATTACAAGATCGCCTTTGAAAAAAGACCGCGCGAAGAACTCTACATTTTAGCCAGCGACCCGGATCAGGTGAAGAATGTTGCCGACAACGCGCAGTATGCGAAGATCCGTGAACAACTAAACCGCCAGCTAATCACCGAACTGAAACGCACGAATGACCCGCGCGTCACTGGCGATGGATCGACGTTCGACAATCCTCCCTTTTCCGATCCGATTCGATAGAATCGGCCGCGCGGAGGCAATCCGAGCAGTCAACCGGGTTCGATGCATCGATCTGTGAGCAACAATGGTGAAAATTCTCTCCGGCTGCGAAAGTTCGTTGCTCGGGAATACAATCTCGTTCATACTGGCAACATGAAATCCAATGCTCTCACCTCCCCCTCTAGCATGCGTTTCCATATCAGCCGCCGTCAGTTTCTCAAAACCTCCGCCGCGGCAACCGTCCTGGCCGCCCTGCCCGCGTTCGGCGCCGATGCTCTCGATATAATCAATGGAAAAACCAAACGCGTCGGACTGATCGGCGCGGGCTGGTACGGCAAGAGCGATTTGTGGCGGCTCGTTCAGGTTGCGCCTGTCGAAATCGTCTCCGTTTGCGATCCCGACACGAAGATGCTTGCCGAGGCCGTCGAGATCGCCAGCCAGCGGCAGAAGTCGAAAAAGAAACCGCGCACTTACCGCGATTATCGAGAGATGCTCAAGGAAAAAGACCTCGACATCGTACTGGTCGGTTCGCCTGATCATTGGCATGCGCTCCACGCGATCGCCGCGATCGAGTCCGGCGCGGACGTTTACTGTCAGAAACCGATCAGCCACGACGTTCGCGAGGGCGAGGCCATGCTCGACGCAGCGCGCAAACACAAACGCGTCGTCCAGATCGGCACCCAGCGCAAGAGCACGCCGCACCTAATCGACGCCAAGAAGCAGGTTATCGAGGCCGGCCTCCTTGGGAAAATCGCTCATGTGGACCTGTGTTGTTATTTTCACATGCGCGCCAACGGCAATCCGCCCGTGGAGCCGGTGCCGAACCATCTCGATTACGAAATGTGGACCGGTCCAGCGCCGCTCCGCCCCTACGATGGTCTGCCTCATAGGCGTTGGTGGCGCACATTCATGGAGTACGGCAACGGCATCATGGGCGACATGTGCGTCCACATGCTCGACACCGCCCGCTGGATGCTCGACCTTGGCTGGCCCAAGCGCATTACCTCCGCTGGTGGCATCTACGTGCAGAAAGACGGAAAGTCGAACATCGCCGACACGCAAACCGCGACCTTCGAATACGACGGTCTCAATGCCGTTTGGCAGCATCGCACCTGGGGCACGCCGCCCGATCCGGATTATCCATGGGCACTGTTCATTTACGGCGAAAAAGGCACGCTCAAAGCCAGCACCATGCGCGCCGATTTCATACCGTTCGACGCGAGCGCAAAGCCCATCCATTTCGAATGCCTGTACGAGCGCGAGAAGTATCCCGAGGACGTCACCGAGAAAGACATCGAACTGAATGCCGCTCCCGCCACGCGCCGGCACATGCTCGACTTCCTTGCGGCGATCGAGAAACGCAGCCGCCCCGTTGCGGATATCGAAGCCGGCCACATTTCCACCGCGAGCTGCATCTTAGCCAACCTTGCCATGGACCTGGGCCGGCCCGTCGTCTATGACCCTCAAAGACGCGTCGTCACGGGTGACCGCGAAGGCACGAAACGACTCCGCCACGAATATCGCAAGCCGTGGAAACATCCCGGTGCCGCGTGAATCGCACCCAGAACGGTTGGAAATCGGATGTCTGAACAGAATAAAGGCAGCGAAGGAACTGGAAAACCGTGACCCAAATGCGCTTTCCAGCCGGTTGGGCTGCGTTGCCGCGCAGCCCTGGAAGGTCGCGCGCCGAATTGAAAAGTGTCGCTGTAGTAATCCCAGGGCAGCTCGGCTGCTACCGTGGTTGGAAATTATCCAGCGATCCCGGCAGGGTTTCCATTAATACCGCTGATTGCTGGCAACACATGCATTCCCCAGGAACAACGGTCTTGATGGCGCAAATATCGCAATAGTAATATAGGTCGTAAATTACGCCGTCCCGAACAGTTCGAAGGGGTGTCGCGTCCAGAATTGCCGTCTCTGGAAAAACACGTCCCTTCACGATGAGTTCCTTCTGCCGCATGCGCTCATCCGCAAAAAAGGCTTCCGAATTCTTCGTGCGAAGCAGTGTGTATATGGCTCCATCCACGGTCTTAAATCCGTAAATGTGCGTATGTCCAGTGGGCAGATGCGCCTTGTGAAGCCGGTGCATCTCCTCCGGAATGCACACAACTCGTCCGCGAAGCTCAATATCACCACTCACGTCGCTGGACGAGGAATTGCCGACTTCCGGAGATGTCGCGTCCGCAGCGAATACCGAACACCAGCCAGCACAAATGAGGAATAATGCCCCCGCAATTGCGCGGATGGATAAACGCTGCAAGCGCTTTCTGATTAAACCGGGCTTACGAATCATCTCAGTGCTTCGTTGATTCACATTGCAGCGACAGTTCGTTTTCGGCGCGCGGCCTTCCAGTCCACAGCACGCGAAATCAGAGGAAACCAGAATACTAAGTCGAGCGTATTCGCCAAAGCAACCGTGCTGCGGCCTGGAAGGCCGCGTTCCGGATACATACGCGTTCCTGTAGTGTTCATTCAAAAAACTGAAAACCAATTCTCTCCGTGAACAAAGGTGAGGCGACACTCTGTGGAGCCGTGACATTCCCGGGCGCTCGAAAGAAGCCAGGGCTCCACAGAGTGTCGCCAGGAAAAATGTTCATGGCCCCGATTCGACTCAACTCGTTTGACATTTATTCTACCCGCGAATTCACGTCATTCCGATCTCCGGAAGCGACGAAGGAACCGAGAACTGCTCCACCGCGCGCTCATAATCCTCCGGGCGATCGATGTCAAAATCAAGCCCCGGATCATCGAAGGGACAAAGGCACGCCGAAACAAAGAGTTCGTTCAGAAACTGTTTCAGATTTCCTGCCGTCGATTCTTTCAGCCTCCGAAAAACCGGCTCCGGCAAAATGACCGGATGCCGTGGCCTGCCCATTCGGCTCGGTTGACAAACTTCATTCCGATGTAGAGCGGAATGCTCGATAAGCCCGCGAAGCGTGCTAACTCGCAAGTGTGGTTGATCACCAAGTACAATCACCCAAGTCCGAATCGATTCGTTCCATCCCGTCCACGATGCGGCTGCTTGAATGGAACTAAACATGCCCAGCTCCGGCGTCGAGTTAAGGATCCGTTGTCCAACCGGGAATCTAAGCCGATCCAATTCCGACCTGATATCCGCGCTCTCGGACGCCACGACGACCCCGATCTGTTCCACCTTAAGCGTTTGCCATGTCGTGATCAGGTGTCCGAGAATCGTTGTGCCGTTCCAGGGCAACAGCATCTTCGGGCGTCCCATCCGGGACGACGCACCAGCCGCAAGGATAATTACTCCGAACACATGCATCTTCCCCAAAGTCGGTTCGCAAAACAATCCGTTCTTTAAGCCTCAACTACTCGTTTCCAGGTGGGGC
>JAQBVM010000049.1 GCA_027623095.1 Verrucomicrobiota bacterium | reverse complement strand
AAGTCTCCCATGCATCTACGTCTTTGTTCGCAAACACGATCACCACGCGACCATGGTTTTCCAGAATGCTACAGCATTTCTGAAATACCTTTGCCATCCCATCCTCATAATTCTGCTTCGATCGAAGTTTGTTTCCACCGAAACGGCGGGCGTCGTCAACCAACTCACCGTCTTCGGCTTTCTCGTCCCATTTTGGCGCAAGCTCATCACGGAATGGCCTTTCTAACTCAGCACTCGCATGCGACACGAGTCGTCGGAGCCAGATATAGAAGAAATCCATGACGACGGAGTAACCAATCTCGTCGTAATAGGGCGGGTCAGTCATTACGATGTCCAACATCGAATCAGGAATCCCCGTGAGAGCGGAAGCATGATGCACGGTGCCAGGCTTCTCGAACTTTCCATTCAAAAGAGTCTCCAACGCCGTGGCAATTCGTTCGTAGCAGAGCGAGAACGCTCCGGCCGAATCGCTGATCGGATTGACCTCGGCGAAATCCCACAGGACCGGAATTGCGAAGCGCGCGAATGCGTCAACTACTGCCATCGCGTCAAGCTTCCACCTGACATTCTTACAATTAAACGAATTGAATCTGCTAAGAGCCAAACCGAAGCAACCAAGCATCGCATCCGCCAATTCAGTATCGGTGCCTTTGAGCTGCTCGTGCGCCGCGCGGAGGTTTTTCAAGATCGTTCCGACACAAAGCTGCTGACGTGGGAGAAAGAGGTCGCGCCAGTGGCGCACACCATAGCCGGTGCACCACGTATTTCGTTTCGCATCTTCCACAATTGGTTCATTCGGGAGCCCGTAGGGAATGTCGCTGTAAAGGTTTTCTAAGTCTTCGGTCTCTACAACAGCGGCGGCAACTTCCCGTTCGGTCGGCGTCCGATATTTCTTCCCACTTTTCGCAGTCGCGGTCGCCACCGTAACAACCGCAGTCATCTGCTCACTGAGCAACTCTTGCCTTCCTTGACGTTGCAAATCACTTCGCGTCAAAGCGACTACACCTGGACGTCCGCTGCATGGGCTCCATACCCCGGCTCGGTTCATGGTGCCGTGTTTGATGAAATCCTCAAAGTTGTCCGCGGTGACTTCCCAGCGCCGAAGAAACTCATGGTCCTCAACGATGCGCGTTGGCTGCGCGAGGTCCGTTTCTCTTAGGAGCTTAAAGGTCACACCGGTGCCGTCCGCTTTCGGGACCGGCAGCAGCGCCGCACGCTTGCCTTTCTTTTTGCAGAGCCAAAAGGTTTTGAGCAGCGGCACGCGGCCGGTCGTCTGCGGGTCGCGAGCCGTGCGCGCCCAAAGGTAAGCCACCGTGGGCTCGCCATCCACCGTCGGGTAGCGAGGGGCGAGTTCCTGCTTCGCCCGTTCCAGCACCCAGCGGCCCCAGGCCCGCACCTGCCACGCCAGGTCCGCGTCCGGCAAATCGCCCACCGTTTTATTGCCCGCGAATTTCACGAATCCACGCGAATCCTTTCTTTCCTCTTCATTCGTGTGATTCGTGGGCACGGCCTGTCTTGTCAGAAAGAGTTGGCGGGCATCGGTGAAATGCGGTTTCTTGTCTCCCTTGCGTTTCTTCACCTTGCCGGACAGGAAGTCCTCAATGAAATCCGGCCACTCGCGCACGAAATCCGGCAGCGGCCACTTCTTTCCCGCGAACCGCTGCGGATATTCCAGCGTGCATTTCTGGATAAACCAGGCCACCGGATTCAAGTCCGCCGAGGTCACGTCGCAGCCCAGCCGCATCGCCTCCAGCGGAATCGCCCCGCCGCCCGCAAACGGGTCGAGCACCTTCGGCGCGTTGCCGCCGTAAAATTTCTTGATGGCCGCCCGCAGCGTGTCCATCGCCGGGTCGTTTTCGTTGCCCCACGCCAGCACGCCGCCTTCCACGGTTTCCTTTTCCTCGGACACCGTGTTGCCGTCTTCGTCTTCCGACGTGACCGATCTTTTCACCACCGTCCCGCCAATTAGGTCCAGCAGTTCCTGCCGCTTCTGCGCGTCGCCCGGATCGGGCAGCAGCGTGCAGAGCAGCGCCGCCCGGCATGCCGCCAGCGGCCGTCGCGCCGGCCAGATGTGCAGCGTCGAGATGTGCCCGTGACGCACATTCTTTTCATGCACGCTCGTCAGCGACGCCTGCTTCAGCGGGAACGCCACTTCAATCAATCTTGGTTTGTCAGTCATGTTTCGTTTGAAATGGGTTCACCACGTTGGCGGTTTATGAAAACTTCCGTGCGCATCGGCCATCGGCGACGGGAATTGCGCGGCCAGCAATTGCGCCCAGGTCACGCCGTTTTGGTAAAAACTGGCGGCCTGTTGCAGTCCGGCATTTTTGCGGGGCGGGCGGCAGTTCGGCCCGGAAAGCCGCTGCGGATTCAAGACGCCGACCGGCTTCTTCAATTCATCACGCACCATGCGAATCGGCGTGACGAGGTCGGAATCACCAGAGACGACGATGGCGCATTCGTAATTCCCTCGGAAGCTGTCGAGCAACAGATGCGCTGCGAGGTTCACGTCCGAACCTTTTTCCTCGGTCTTGAATACTTTTATGAACGGAGGCGGAGGCGTCACCACCGCCGCCGTGACTTGGCGGGTGCGGAAGTCGCCCTCGACGATTTCAAAGTTCGGCAGGGTTTGCAGAGCACGCCAAAACATCAGTTGCCGGATGGGTTGGCCCGGATTATTGCGCAATGCGCTGACTTTCGCGGTGAAATACTTTGTGCCGATGATCTGGTTCTGCGGGAATGCGCGTTCAACCAGCACCACGGGATTCAGCCAGCGCAGCGGCGTGCCTTTGACCGCACTGTAAAACAGGTTGAACCCGTCAATGTAGAGGATGGTTTTCACGCGGCGACCTCCCGGCTCGTGCGTCCTGTAGAAAATGCAAGGGCAGCCCCCGAAGGTGCTGCCCCGCGTCCTGCCGTCGAAACGAACAGGAGAGATGTGCAAGGAATATATCGGCAGGACACAACCCCGTCAATAGCGCAAAATGCTGGGAAATTACGGGTTTTCATTCCGGTTCTGCCTCCTTCATGATGTCACCGATGTTCAACGTGAAACTCTGGCGCGTTTTGAACGCCAGCCGCACCGGGTCTTGCACCCGGAACAGGCGCGGCTCGGTCGCACAGTCGGTCACGACGTAAAGCCAGTATTTTTCCCGCACGTTTGCCGCCGTCGGCCATTCGTTCTCGGTCAGATGCACCTGCCCGCGCCCGGCGCGGCCTTTGACCTCGATGACAATCTTCTCGCCGTTCGCCCGGTGGCTTTCCAGATCGTAGCCCCGCGCCAGATGCGGCGAGGACACGTCGAACACCTTCGCCTTGTGCTTGTCCACCTCGTAATTGATCGCCACGCGCACGGCGATGACTTCGATGTTCTTGTCGTAGGTCTCCAGCGCCTCCGGGCTTTGGTCGGGAATCACCAGCGCAATCGCGATACGTTCCAGCGTGATGATATCCAGCAGGTCGCCGCGCCGCTGCTCGTAAAGCAACGCCTCCGCCTTTTCCTGCTCAATGCGGCTCTGCTCGCTCTTCACCAGTTCCAGTTGCGGCGCAGCCTGGGCATCGCCATCCCGCACCTTGCGGGCATAATCCACCCGCCGCTCCGCCAGTTCTCCGGCGGAGAAATCAAACCCGCGTTGCAGATCGTCCAGCCGCGCCAGGGATTCGGCGCGCACCGCCGCCCGCGCCTGCTGCAAAAAGGTGGATTCCGCCCGCATCCGGGCGTGCGTGTCGGCGCGCTGGGCTTGGTCCAGCGGCGATTGCAGCAATGCGCCCGCCTTCCATGCGAGAGCCGGCGGCGCGCCCACCAGCGCAATCAGATGATTCGGGGCGCAGGAGGTGAACTCGCCAGTGCTGTCCCAGCGCAAACCCATCAGGCGGCGTTCCAGCAGTCGCGGCTTCGCATCGCCGCCGCGCAACGACCGTTCGCCCAACTGGCAGACATACAATGCCGCGTAGTAGGGCTGCTCCGCCGTCGGATCGAGGAAGAATCCGCCGCGTTGCGCGTCCGTGCTGAAGCGCCGGATGGTTTCATCGCAGAAGGCGTTGAACAACGGCTCGCCCGGACGCAGGAACGCAATCGGCGCCACATCACTGCCAGCCGAACCATCGCGCCGAACGGAAACGTAAGGCGGCAGTCCGCCGCGCCAATGGCTCGCCAGCGGTTCAATCCAGTTCGAACCGGAGGTCCGGGTCAACCGGGCGCGCTGGTTCAGGTCGCCGTCAATTTCAAAGCCCAGCCGGGGAAGCGCCTTCTCGGCAAAGTTTTGCACGTAGGCCGGCAGCAGTTGGTTGAACCGCTCGACTTCAATCTCGCTGTTCAGTTGGCCGAGTCGCTTGGCGACATCGCCGAACGAGGACGCCTGTTTCCGCTGTTCCTCCACCGCCGCCCGCAACCGCTGCGTCGCGAACAGAGAATCGAGTCGCTTCTGCGCGGAGTAGGGCGCGGTTTCAAATAAGGCCTCGCGCAACAAATCGCGGATGGACACTTCCTGAAGCTGCTGCCCAATCACGTCGAACACTTTGTCGGTGCAAAGTTCGCGCCGCGCTTCGTCCAGTTTCGCCAGCAGCGTCGCCAGCACGTCGCCTTCACGGGTTTTGTCGGCGATGAAGTTGAAGATGCGCACTTCGTCGTGGCGCTGGCCGAACCGGTGCAACCGCCCCATGCGCTGTTCCAGCCGCGCCGGATTCCACGGAACATCGAAATTCACCATCAGCCACGCGAACTGCAAATTGATGCCCTCGCCCGCCGCGTCCGTCGCCAGCATGATCCGGGCGCTCGGCGCATCCGGGATGGGCAGGTTTTGGCGACGCCGTTCCGCCGGAGGCATGAAGAAAATCCGCTGGTGCTCGCGTTCTTCCACGTCCAAGCCGCCATGAATTGCCGCGATCTGCCCGGTGTAGCCGAGCGCTTCAAACCGGTGCTGCAAATGTTCGAGCGTGTCCCGGTGTTCCGTGAAAATCAGCAGGCGATCATGCTGGAATTCCGCCGCGTCCACCAATTCGCGCAGCTTCAAGAACTTGGTTTCGCATTGCGCGCTCAGGATGTCTTCGCCCTGCTTGATGATTTCATCCAGATAGCGCAGCTCCACTTCGCGCTGCCTCTCCGTCTGCGGTTGGGCCAGCGCCAGCGCTTGTTCTTCCACGCGCTCCTGGCTCTCCGCGCCCGTCTCGGTGGGTTCAGACTCATCCGCCGTCGCCGTGTCCAGCGCCTCCAGCAAACCTTGCAGACGCTCCGGGCTGGGCTGGTTCTCCACGGTGTCCGCGCTCACGATGCGTTTGCGGCGGCGTTCGAGGGATTTCACCATCGCATACGTCGAACTGGCCAGCCGCCGTTGCAGCACGGCCACCACCATCGCCGCCGCATTTTTGTTCAGCGAGCGGTTGTTCTCAAAACTCCAGCGCAGGTAATCGGAGGACTGATCGTAAAAGGCACGCTCCGGTTTCGAGAGGTCAAACTTCACCGTCTGGCAGAGGCGCGGCTTGTAGATCGGGTGCGATTGGTAATCCACCATTTCTTCCTTGAGCCGGCGGACGAAAAATTTGCAGCGCTTTTCCTGTCCCATCAGGCCCAGCGCATCCATCGTCGAGAACACGTTGGCGTCCAGCAGCCGCCAGAGCGCAAAATACGGAAACTGTTTTCCCATGTGCGGCGTCGCCGTGAGCAATAGCAGATGAGTGGACTTGCCGAGTCTCTCCGCCAACCGGTAACGCTTGGTCTTGGTGTCCAAGCGGCGACCATCCGCCCACGACAACTTGTGCGCTTCATCGAACACCGCCAGATCGAATTGCGCCGCCGCCAACCGTTCTCGGATGGCTTCTGTCGCCCCCGTGTCCACGCTGATGATGAACAGCCCTTCGTTGTTGGACAGGGGATCGCCGGTTTGAAAGTCCTGGCTGCGCAAAATCCGAAACTCCAGATCGAAGAAAGTGTGCAACTCGCGCTTCCAGTTCCACGTAAGCCCGGCCGGGCAGCAGATGATAACGCGCCGCAGCCGGCCACGGTTCAGCATTTCGCGGATGTAGAGGCCCGTCATCACGGTCTTGCCTGCGCCCGCGTCGTCAGCCAGTAAGAACCGCAATGGATTTTGCGGCAGCATGTTTTCGTAAACCGCCACGCGCTGATGCGGCAGGGGAACGACGCGGGAAAGCTCGAGCCCAAACGCCTTGTTGAATTGGTGGCCGTTCCGCAACCGGTGCGCGTCCACCACCAGCTTGATCGCTTCCGGATCTCCCTCGAAGTTCAAGGTGACTGGAATGGCATCCTTCAATTCGTAACCCAAAGAAGGTTGCACATCTTTCTGGGCCGCCAGCTCTTGGATTCGATTCACTCGGTCGCCTTGGGGTGTGGCTTTGTTATTCTCCCAACGGTTCACCGTCGTGAAAGAGACGCCCAGCGCCCTCGCAAATTCCACCTGCGAGAGCCCGAGTCCGGTCCGGATATTCTTGATCTCGTCACCTGTCATGCAGGAGAAATTTACACATTTAATAAAAATGTCAAGTTGCAATATAGCGAACGCTATACAAGACCTGTAAGCACTATGAAAGCAGCGAGCCAGTCAGCCTTATTTCGCAGGAATCGTCCAACTCGCTGCGCACGCCGCCGAAAACTTTTTCCTTCGATGCCTTTCCATCGCGCAAATCTTCGCCGCAAAATGCGTGCATCAAAAGGCAACGGAAGGATAGACCGCGGAAATCACCAGACGGATCCTGCGAAGCTGAAATATCATGAGAGGCAAAGATTTCTGAACCGCGGAGAGTTGTAGAGGCGGCTTTTGATCAACCTCAGTTGAGAGGATAAGATTATGTTGCACCAGAAAATCACCCCCTCCTTCATCGCGCTGGCAAGCCTGCAACTCCTGGGTTCTACCATGCTGGCCAAGGCCGATTATGGAGTCGAGTCCCGCCAGCCGCTCTCGGACCCGCGGAAGGCAACAATAGAAAACCGTGCCGTGGGCACGTGGCGGGCCACACTCGGCGATAAGCAGTATTATCTGCACGCGGGAACGGGAAATATCGTTGGAAAATCCGACTGGATGGAACTGGTCTTGGTGCACCCGGGTGAGAAGCCTTCCTTTTATGTGCATCACAAGATCGGTTTTGTTAGCGTGATTGGTGAGCAAGGCTATTTCAACGTCGCAAATCTGGCCGTGCTGATGACGCAATTGCGCGGCTCCAAGCCCGAGGAGCTCGCGGTCGCTGTCGAACGATATGACATTCTCAAGTACGAAGTGAACGGAGATACCATGGATATCTGGCCCGCGGATCAGAACTTCGTCAGGGCGGCGATCGAAGCAGGCACAATCAAGGGCAATGGCGCAACCATTGAAGACAGCATGGAAAATCTGGTTCGTTTCATCGAATCATCGCCGCCCACCCTATGGGGCGATAAAATCGGCTACATTCGAGTCAAGTAAGGCGGACGGATTCTGTTTTCCGGAAACGCGGGAGCGTCGCTTGAAGAGAGGAGATTTCCGCCTGTCAACGGACCCTCATGATGATGTTTTTGCAGGTCTCGGGGTTGATCACCCTAGGCGCTTGCCGTTGTGTTGCGGCGCCGGCGGCGATTTATCGCTCGCCCTTATCGGTGGCTGTCTCGCCAGACGGGGCGACGCTTTATGTTTCCGACAAGACGGCCGGCTGCGTCACCATCCTCGACGCGGCGACCGGCGCTCAGCGGGGTGAGAACTCAATTGGGGGCGAGCCCCACGGACTGGCCGTGTCGGCCGACAGCAAGATCCTCTACGTCACCCAGCGGAAGGCCAACTCGATTGCCCTGATCGACGTCCACCAAGGGACCGATGTCGGCCGGATCACCGTTGGCTCCTGGCCGGTCGCGCTGGCCTTGGCGAAACATTCCAAGCGGCTCTATTGCTGCAACCAAGGCGGCGATACGGTCTCGGTGATCGATCTGACGACCGGACAGCGAATCCGCGAGATCGCCGTGGTCCGAGCTCCGGCGTTTGCCGCCATCAGCGGGGAAGAGTCGCACGTCGTCGTATCCAATTCTATGCCGGGTGGCGTTGGCACGGACCCCGATCTGGCGGCCGAGGTCAGCATCCTCGACACGGGCGCCCTGCGCCAGATCGCCCGGGTCAAGTTGCCGCCCGGCTCAACGATGGCCGGCGGTGTCTGGATCGATCCGAACGGCAAGTGGGCCTACGTGGTGCACATTCTTGGGCGTTTCGACCTTCCCGTCACCCAACTGGAAGAGGGCTGGGTCCACACTTCCGCCCTCAGCATCATCGACCTGGCCGCCGGCGTCCGGTTGGCGACTGTGTTGCTGGATAGCTTGACCCAAGGCGCGGCCGATCCCTGGGCGGTGATTGGTTCGGCGGACGGCAGGACACTCTGGATCAGCCACCGCGGCACTCACGAGATTTCGACACTCAACATCGGCCTCATTCACGAATTGCTCGCAGGCAGCGTCCCGGACGAAATCGCCGCGCGGAAGGAGGGCGCGCGGGATAACATCTGGGTTCGCATCAAGAACGACAAGAATCAGATCGAGCAACTGACCAAGGATCTCACCGCGCTCCGCCTGGCCGGCGCCATCCGCCGGTATTATTCAGGAGGCAAGGGCCCAACAGGTTTGGCCCTTTCACCCGACGGGCAAAGGCTCTACGTGGCGAACTACTATGCCGGCGCGGTGGGGGTGCTCGACGCCAATTGAGGGAATTTGCTCAATGTATTTCCAGTCGGAAAACAGCCTGCGCCCGACGCTGTCCGGCGTGGTGAAATCTACTTCCACGACGCCACCCGCTGCTTTCAACACTGGCACAGTTGCGCCACGTGCCATCTGGATGGCGGTCGTGTCGATGGATTGCCCTGGGACTTTTTGCGCGACGGAATCGATAACGGAAAAGATGTCATCAGCCTGGTCAACTTGCTGCATACACCGCCCTACAACCGCCTCGCCACCCGGCCCGATGCGCGATTTTGCATCGAGTCGGGCGTCGTCGTCAGCCACCAGGTCACGCCCGATGCGGCGGAGGTGGACGATTTGCTTGCTTATGTGGAATCTCTGACCGCGGAAGTGAATCCAAACTTGCCGAGATTTGCCGAAGCAGCCCGGCGGGGCAAGGCGCTGTTCGGGGGCAAGGCCGATTGCGCCCGCTGTCATCCCGGTCCTTATTTCACCGACAAACGAACCCACCACGTTGGCGTCACCAGCCCCAACGAACCGAACGCCCGCTACGACACCCCATCATTGGTCGAAGCCTACCGCACCGCACCGTACTTTCATGATGGCCGCGCGGCCACCGTGCGAGACGCACTCACTCAGCATGATACCGAAGACCTGCACGGGAACTTGAATCAACTGACCCCATTGGAAATTGACGACCTGATTGCCTATGTGCTCTCGCTTTAATCAAAAGCGGCTGGATCTGGATTCGTGTCGTGATTCCCCCAGTTCGTCCTGTGAATAGGTCGAGAATCCGATGACACGATGGAGGATGGCGTGGTTGAGTTACTTGGAGTCAGAGAATGACCGGTGTTGCATCGAGACTGACACCATGAAACCATCCGAGCCAGAATCCAAACCGTGACCATCCTTCCAACTTTGAAAATCGGCCGGTGGTTCCGTGAAGCGAGCTCGCTTCAAAACAAGCACGGCGACGTCCACAAAGTCATGAAACCAAACACGCAACCAATCTGTGTCCCGAATGGGTCTGATGCTGCCTCCCGGCAGAACACCTCCGCATCCGCCACGCCACAAGCCAACCCGGACAGGCCCCGGACCAATCGCCGCGCTTTTCTCAGCCGGACCGCGGCAGCAGGTTTGAGTTCGATGCTGGCCGGGCGCTTCGGCCTGGCGGCGGCCGAACCACCCGGCGCTGCGTCCGTGCGGGCTCTGACCAGTTCGGACGTGGGTTCGCTCTTCCCGTTCATCCAAAGCCAGGCGAGGAAGGGCGAGTTTCCGCTCTCGTTTCTGAATCCCCGGTTTCGTTCGCTGCGGAGATGGAAGAAGACCGCGCGCGGCAAGCTGCTCGATCTGCTGCACTATGCGCCGGCCACCTGCAAGCCCGCCGCCGAGACGGTCGAGCGTGTGGATTGCGGCGATTACTTCCGCGAACGGGTCCGGTTCAACACCACGCCCGACACGCGCGTGCCGGCTTGCGTGCTCGTGCCGAAGAACGCACGGGAACGCGCGCCAGCCATCGTGGCGCTGCACGACCACGGCGGCTTTTACCTCTGGGGCAAGGAGAAGATTATCGAGATGCCGGGCGAACATCCGGTGCTTACGGAATTCAAGCAACGGTATTACGGCGGACGCAGCATCGCAACGGAACTTGTGCGCCAAGGCTACCTCGTCGCGGTGATCGACATGTTCTACTGGGGCGAACGCCGGATGTTGCTCGCTGACGACGCCGCCGATTGGCGCGAACGTCCGGCAAACCTCACGCGCGACCGCATCCAGGCGTTCAACTCGCGCGCCGGCCAGAGTGAGCAACTCGTCGGGCGCACCATCTACGCTGCGGGCTTCACCTGGCCGGGCGTGATATTCTGGGACGACGTGCGCACGGTGGATTACCTGCTGAGCCGTCCTGACGTGGACCCGAAACGCATCGGCTGCGTGGGCTTGTCGGTAGGCGGCCTGCGTTCGTGTCATCTTGCAGCGCTCGACGAACGCATCCGCGCCGCGGTCGTGGTGGGCTGGATGGCGTCGTTTCCGGCACAACTCAGGAAGCATGTCCGCAACACCATCGGCCACACGAAGGTCGTGCCGGGACTTTACCAACACCTTGATTATCCGGATGTCGCGTCACTGGCGATGCCGACGCCAATGCTGGTCATCAATGGGACCAAGGATGGGCTCTTCGACCTTGAGGGCGTGAAGGCGAGCTTCGCCAAACTCAACGCCTGCTATTCCAAAGCCGGTGTGCCTGGCCATTGCCGCACGCGCTTTTACGAAACCCCGCACGAGTTTAACGCTGAAATGCAGACCGAAGCGTGGGCCTGGCTCAAACGATTTGTCTGATCTGAATTCAACCGATCCAATCATGAAAACTGCCGCACCGCACCGCTTAATCGTCGCCGGAAACTCCGCCTTAGGGCAGATCCTGCTGTTGATTGGAATGCAGGTCATCCCATTTTCCCTGGCTGGTCGGGCCGCGGAAACTACATCGACCGTCACTTCATCTTCCGCAGGCCAGGCGGATCTTGTTGTCAGTCAGAATGGCGCTGAGAAGTCAGGTCTGAGCCGCTGGTTCACCTGGCAGGCCACGGGCGATGCCGCCGACAGCGCCCTCAGCATGGCCGACTGGCTGGAAAAACCCGCGGGAAAGCACGGGCGCATCAAGAGTCAAGGCGAGGAACTCATCTACAACGGAAAGCCCATCAAGCTCATGGGCCTCAATCTCTGCTACGGAACCTGCGCGCCGGACAAGGCACTCGCCGACCAACGCGCCGCGTTCTATCCGCGCTATGGCATCAACGCGGTGCGCCTGCACAAGTTTGCCGATGGCACCGGCTGGAGCGGCATTCTGTCGAAAGAAAGCGCCGCCGAATACGATACCGCCGGCCTCGACCGCATGGATTACCAGGTCGCGAAGTTCAAGGAGGCCGGCATTTACGTGAAGCTCTCCGCGCATTTTGGCACCATCAAGCTCGGCCCTGCCGACCGGCGCGACGTGCCGTTCCTCGACGAGTTCGGAAGTTTCGATGACAGGCAAAACCGCGTCTCGGCGGCGGCCAGCGCGTTCTTCTATTCCCCCGAGTTGCAAAACCTGCACATCCGGCAGATTGTCAATTTGCTCCAGCATCGCAATCCCCACACCGGTCTGACCTACGCGGAAGACCCGGCCATCTGCGCCGTCGAGATCATCAACGAGCAGAGCGCGCTCTTCTACACCTCGATGGCGCCGTTGAAGCAGAGCGCCACCCTGCGCCGGCAGGCGGGGGAACGATTCTCCAGTTGGCTGAAGAAGAAATACGGCAGCCACGCCGGCTTGCTCACGGCTTGGGGCGAGAAGTCGCTCGACGGCTTTGTGAACGATGGTTTCCCTGTCGGCGAACATCTCGACCGGGAGAACATACTGCCGCTGGGCAACCCGTGGTATTGGGATCCCGATCAACTGGCCGGCTCGCAGTCTTACCGCAAACGGCGGCTGCTCGACACGCTGCAATTCCTTTACGAACTGCAATGCGAGGCCTACGACCGCTGCGTCGCCGCGGTGCGCAAGGCCGGTTACGACGGCGAAAGCGTCGGCTCGAACTGGCAGGCCGGACGCGCCTTCAGCCATTTCGCCAATCTGCACAGCGACGCACGCGTGGGCCTGGTGGACCGGCACAATTACTTCGGCGGCGGGCGCGGCGGAACGGGCCAATTCAATGCCGCCTCCATGCTTGCGCGCGCCGGCTCCGGCTTGCTCAGTTCAGGCCTGCAACAGGTGGAGGACCGGCCCTTCATGCTGTCCGAGTGGATTCACGTCTTCCCCAACGAATGGGGCGTGGAAGGCCCGGCCATCATCAGCGCCTACGGCCTGGGGCTGCAAGGATGGGATGTGTCATTCCTGTTTCAGAACGGCGACAACGCCGCCTTCAGCAAACAGCTTGGCGGCAATGCGTGGGACGTGATGGCTCCGCAAATCCTCGGCCTTTTTCCCGCCGTGGCGCGACAGGTGTTGCGCTGTGATGTGAAGGAATCCGAGGTGGCCGCCGTCCGCAACGTGCATGTCCCGTCGCTCTTCGCAGGTCAGTTGGGCTTCGAGGACAAAGTCGCACAGGGCTACGATGACAAGGAGCTCGACGGCAGCACCGTCCCGGCCCGCGCGCTGGCCGCCGCGCGTTGCACGGTGAAGTTCACTGAGAGTTTTCAGGAGACACCTCGGTTCGACCTTCGTCCGTTCCAGGAGGACGGTGTCATCGTCTCGTCCACACAACAACTCCGCTGGAAGGAAGGCGGAGCTTCCAAGACCGCCGGTTACTTTACCATGAACACGGACGGCACCAAGGCCGTGGTCGGCTTTGCCGAAGGGCAGATCTGCCGGCTTGGAGAATTGACATTTTTCCGGAGTCACACTTCGCCGCCATCTACGTCTCGGCCCCGGAGAAAGACGGCAAGATCACCACCTCACGCCGTCTGCTCATCACCGCGCTGGCCCGCGCGCGCAACACCGGGATGAAATTCAGCGTGAGCGGCGATGACCTGCTCGACAAAGGCGAAGGACCGGTCTTGATGGAACCGGTCAAAGCCACGATCGCCCTTGCTGGTCGGCGCGTGGCCAGTGTCCGGCTGCTCGACCACGATGGCCGGCGCACGGAGAAGACGTTGCCGGTCACAAACGGACGAATTGGCCTCGACGGCGCCAGAGACCGGACGCCGTATTACGAACTGACTCTCGAGTAACGGTGCGGCGTGCCGATGTCATCTCATCCAATACTATGAAAGCAATTCTTCGACTTCTTTTGCCGGTGATTCCCGGCGCTTTCCCCGCACCAGGCACTCATGGCCAAACGTCCGTAAAGCACCTGGCCATTGGCCTTGCGCTCGCTTGCGTTCTTTGCGGTCATTCACTGGCCGCCCCGGCAGCAGACTCCCGGAGTGCCAGCGACGCTCCATTCGCGATTTCCACGTTTCATTGCCTCGGTCTTTACTGGTCACCGCTCGGCGGAGCCGCGGGCCGGCAAGTGCTGGTTCAGTATCGCCGCCAGGCCGCCTTGGAATGGAAGCAGGCCCTTCCAATGCGCTACAATCCCATCTCGAAAACCGACGAAGACCTGGCGGACTACCGGGGCAGCATTGTCCATCTCACACCGGCGACCCCCTGCGAGATCCAACTCACGCTCGAAGGCACCGACACCACCGCCAATCTCATTGCCACGACGTGGAGTGAGGATTTCCCCATCGGCGAGACGGCACGCGTGAGCGGCCGGGACACGCCTCTTGCGATCACCGATTCCGGCACGCCCAACGCTTGGCGCGTCTTTGACGGCCGCGGAGCGACGATCGACGTGCGCCACCAGCACGACGCCTGCATCACCATCAACGCTTCCAACGTCATCCTTCGCAACTTCACGCTCAAGGGGGCCGGCTCGACGAATCTCACCTCCCGCAGAACGATCGGCGCCATTCGGATTGACGGCGGACACGACATCGTCATCGAGGGCTGCGACATCTCCGACTGGGGCCGGCTCAATCCCGCCACGGGCTTCGGCTTCGACTACGACGCGGCCATTTATTCGCGCAGCGCCAGCCTGAAACGCCTCATTGTCCAGCGCAACAAGCTGCATCATCCTTCTTACGATGGCAGCACCTGGTACGAGCCGGTTTATCCCACGCACACGATGGGGCCGCAGTGCCTCACGTTGGTCAACACGGCGGGCAACCACGTCATTCGCTACAACGAGTGCTTTTCCGACCTCGAGCACATGTACAACGACGGCATCGGTGGCGGCAGCAACGGGAGTTTCCAAGGCTCGCCTGGCCCCGACTCGGACATCTACGGCAACCTCATCAGCCACTGCTGGGACGATGGTCTGGAAGTGGAAGGGGGCAGCCGCAACGTGCGCGTTTGGGAAAACTACATCACCCAGTGCATGATGATGATCGGCAACGCGCCCGCCTCCATCGGGCCGCTTTACATCTGGCGCAACGTCGTTGCGCACAGCCAATCCCAGCCCAACGCGGGCGGCGGCAATTTTTTGAAGATGGGATATGCCAACAGCGAAGACTGGATGACCGGCCATCAGTATATTTTCCACAACACGATCTTCCGCCCGGATGAATGGCTTCCGACGGGCGGGCTTGGCGGCGACCGTATCGTCAAACAGACCATGTCCCGCAACAACATCCTCCAGGTGCGCTCGCCGGGAAACTGGAGCGCCAGCGACAACCGGCAAAACGCCGGCAACGATTTTGACTATGACCTCTTCAACGGCCGCATCGCGCAGGGACAACAAGCTCATGGCGTCCGCGGCGAACCCACCTACGCCGCCGGCGCTGGCTTCGATCCCGCAACCTTGACCGGGCGTTTTCAACTGACGCCCGACAGTCCCGGCGCGGGCGCTGGAGAACCGATCCCGAACTTCAGCGACGGTTACACCGGCAAAGCCCCCGACATCGGCGCCCACCAGCGTGGCGCGCCTCCGATTCGATACGGCATCCGCGCGAATCAGCCGGGAATGGACCGGCCATGAGCCTTGCAGCGCGCGCTGTCACCGAAGCCACTCTCGCCGGTGATTTCCGCGACGCCCCCGCGCGATGGCTCGCGCACCTGCACTAAGCCTTCGCTGACGCCGGCGCTTTCTCTCGCAGGTCAAAGCGTGTCTGGCCGGGGATGGGGACCGGATAGGAATCGTCCGAGCCGAGTTGCGTCGGTGCTTCCATGCCATCGTGGCAGACCTCGGGCCGTGGGGCGTAACAGAAGTCCGACTGGTTGACCTGCTCCCACGTCACCTCCTGGCCGGTGTAACACGAGAGCTGGCCCATCACGGTGATCATCGTGCTGCGCGCCATGTAATCGCCGTTGTTGAGGGGCTCGCCCGCGCGGATGGCGGCGAACAGGCGGTCGTGCTCGATCTGGTACGGATCACATTGCCCCTGCCAGCGCCAGGAATTTTCTCCAGAGATCCGGCACGTCTTCAGGGATGCCTGGCCTTTGCTGCCAAAGATGAGACTGGAATCTTCGTCGTAGCAGCCCGTCGTCGTCCGGCAGAGCGCATAGACACGCGGGCCGTTTTCGAACTCGTACACGACCGAGTGATGATCGAACACATCCCCATGAACGGGGCTGGTCATGGAGCTGCGCCCTCCCAGGCCGTGGCACTTCAGCGGCACCCGGTTGCCCAGAACCCAGCTTGTGCGGTCCAGGTTGTGCACGAGAGACTGGACCACATCGTCCCCGGAAAGCCACCGGAAGCGATACTGCGCGCTGAGCTGCCATTCCAATTCGCTCAGGCCGGGCTTGCGGGCGGTGACGCCGTAGGGCGCGCGCAGGAAATGTTCCTGGATGGAAATGATCTCCCCGATGGCGCCGTCCTGGATGCGCTTCACGGTCTCCGCGTAGCCGGCGTGAAAACGGCTGTGCAAGCCGGACACCATGGACAGGTTCTTCCGGTGCGCGAGATCGCACGCTTCTTGCATGAGACGGACGCCACCGGGATCGATGCCGTGCGGTTTCTCAACGAAAACATGTTTCCCCGCCTGAATCGCCGCCATCGCATGCAGAGGATGGAACTTCGCGGCGTTGGCGATCAACACGACGTCCGAGCATTCGATGACGCGCTGGTAGCTGTCCAGGCCGGTGAAACAATGACCGTCGTCCACCGCAACCTGCGCGCCGCGCTGCGCTCGGATCGCCTCGCGTTTGGACTGAACCCGATCCAGGAAGATGTCGCACATGGCGACCAGGCGCGCGTCCGGGTCGGCGGTGAGCGCCTGCGCGGCGGCGCCCGCATTGCGCCCGCCGCAGCCGATCATGCCCACCTTGATGATGTCTCTGCCCGCGGCGCGCACACCGGGGCGGAGTTCGAGCGTGCCGAGGGCGGCGGCGATAGTGGATGATTTTAGGAAGGCGCGTCGAGAGACGGCCGGGTTGGGGGAGGAGAATGCGTTCATATATGAATGGGGGAGATTGTCACAGCACCTGGGTGAAGCCTGGTATGGCGATGGGATACAGGCCGGCTGGGTCGGGTTCGACCGGGGCTGGATCGTCCAGGGACCGGATCTCCTCCAATCCCGGTGCGAGTTGCATGTTGGCGCTGAGCGCTTCCTCCCAGGTGATCCTCTTGCCGGATTCCACAGCCATTCGGCCCATGATCGCTGTGAGGCAGGTTTTCGCGGATCGTTCGACCTCGTTGTAAGGCCGGTCGTGGCGGATGGCGTCGAAGAGCAAATCGTGTTCGGCTTGGTATTGATCGCACGGCGGGCCGTTATAATCCCAGGCGACATTCGCGGACGATGGTTTGTGGCCTTTAAACAGACGGGGCTTCGCGATGCCTTCGCCGAGGACCGCGCTGCCTTTGGCTCCATGGATCACGTCGCCAAAGAAATCATGGCAGCCGGTCATGTGACGGCCTTGCGCGTGCATCCGTGTGCCGTCCGGAAAAGTAAACTCCGCGGCGCAATGATCGAACAATTGGTCGGGTTCCAGCCGGACTTGCCGTCCGCCCATGCCTTGGACCGATTCGGGCCACTGGTTCTTCGCCCAGCAGCAGACATCGATGTTGTGGATGAGCCAGTCCACCAAGAAGCTTCCGTTGAGCCAGGTGAAGTTGCTGTAGTTGGCAATCTGGTGGGCCAGTTCGCTTGCGCCCGGTTTGCGCGGACTGAATCCGACGGGTCCGTGCATCCGGTAGGCCCAGCAAGTGATGACTTCGCCGATGTCTCCCTCGTGAATCCGTTGCATGGCTTCTTCAAGCGGCCGGTAATGCCGGCTCATGAGGCCCGTCGCGACCTTGAGATTTTTCTCCGCGGCCAGTTCACCGGCTTTCAACACGCGGCGGATTCCGGGGACGTCCACGGCGAAGGATTTTTCCATAAACACGTGGACGCCTTTCTGCACGGCATACTCGAAGTGAAGGGGGCGAAAGGCCGGCGGAGTGGCCAGCAGGACGACATCTCCCTGGCCGAGGGAGTCGATGGCGTGTTTGAACGCGTCGAACCCGGTGAAACACCGCTCGGGCGGCGCGAACATCTGGGACGTGTGCATCGCGGCCAGCGATTGCCGGCTCCTTTCCAGCCGGTGCTCGAAGACATCGGCCATCGCCCAAAGCTTCACCGGTCCCGGAGTCGATAGTGCGTTGGCAGCGGCGCCCGTGCCGCGTCCGCCGCACCCGACGAGTGCGATTTTGATGGTGTTCTCCTCGGCGCAATAGCCCGCGCGAGGCGTGGCCAGCCCGGCCGCGAGGGCCGCCCCGGCGACGGCGCCGCTGGAGGTTTTGATGAATTCGCGACGCGAAGTGACTAGGGATTTATTCATGGCGGAGTTTTTCTGTGGGTATGGATGGTTGGCCTGGTGGAAGACCATTGAAACCGGGCTTCTGGGAATTCGAGTGAACGGGCGAGAAGGCCACCGCCTCAATCTCGACCAGCAAATCAGGGCGGCAGATATCCGCGCGCAGGTAGATGGCGGGCACACGCGGCAACCGGCGTTCGCAGACTTCGCGGCACGCCTCGTAATCTTCCGGGTGCTTCACGTACACGCGCAGCTTCGCGATGTCGCTGAGAGTCGCGCCGGCCGCCGGCAGTCCGTGGCGGGCGAAATTCTCCGGCGCGATGAGGCGCTCAATGTTTTCGAGGGTCTGCTCGGTCTGGCGCAGGATGTCGCCCGGGTGACAGGTTCGGGAGTTGACGATGCTCGCCGTGCCGGACACAAGCGTGGAAACGAAGTGGCCTTGGACGGCGGCCATGGCGCGCGAGAATTTCGGCGGCCTGGGCGAGTATCCTGCCCGGTATTCGTAGGCCGGTGTCTGTTGCGGATTCTCCAGTGGCACCAGGAAGACATCGGGCCGATCGGAGTCAAGGGCGAGGCACGCCATTTCCATGTGCGGGCCGTTTGTTCCGATGCCGGTGCTGGCGGGATAGATCATCCCGGCCGTGGAGAGAGTGCGGGCTTTTTGCCCGAAGTGAAACTTCGCGTAGAAATCCGATCGCGCGCGGTTCAATTCCTGATAGCGCTGCCGGCCATCTTCGCCTTGGGTGATCTGATTCACGTAAAGCCAGGTTCGCACCACCTGGCCGAAGATCACTCCGGCCCGCGCGAGCCGCCGTTCCATTTCCGTAAACGCGGACAATGCCTCAGCGTGCGGTCCATCGGCCCCTCCCTCAGGGGAGCGAATGCCACCGCAGTGAATCCACCGGATGCCCTCGGACTCCACGGTGAGCAAATCCGGACCAAAGCGGCTCACGGTCACGCCCGTACCTCCGACGGCCCACAATTCCACTCCCAAAGCCGCGCCGTTGCACGGGGGCTGCGCGACGAAGGTCGTGACCGGCGGCGCCGCTCCAAACCATGCCTGCACAATTTGCCTGCAAGCCGCCTCGTCCGAGGCGTCGCGAAGAAAAACCATCAGGGTGGTTGCCGCAAGCAGCGTTGGTTGGCGCCCAAGGATGCACACTACTTGCGCAAACAGCTCCTCGGCCTGCTGTGCAAAACTCCCGCGCCGGCCGGGCAGCGCGATCAATGCCAGGCGGGCCAGGTTTCCAAGTTCGAGGATCGCGTGGCGTTCCGGTCCGGGATTCAAGTCGCACGGCAGTCCGCACGGGGTGGGAATGCCACACGGCGCGGGCACGATGAGCCGGCATGGGCCGGTTGAATAGACGGGACCGTTGACCAGCGGTCCGCCCGCGCCCGGCTCGGCATGGCAGGACCGGCTCGTCGGCGGGTCCGCTGGTTGAGTTGGGACCATTCCTCATTATGACACCTGGAACGCCGCGGAGAGTTTGACCCAAGTCAAGATTCAGGCGGGGGCAAGGGATTAACATCCCTTTTGTCTTAATCAACTCCGGCTATGAATGTGTACTCGAGCTTCTGCTTTCCAATCGTTCGGGCGCCGCTTTTCAGGGTGCTCGTCTCTGTCCCACTCGCCTTGGCCTTCCTCGGCTTCCACGGGCCCGGCGTGATGTCTGCGGTCGAGCCGCTTCCCGGCACGGGCGGCCTGCTCAAGAAATTTCTCGACGGTCCGATGCGCGGCGTCGAGTCCCTCGTCTTTGCCGCTCGCGCGGTCAACCCGACCGACGGGCATTGGTATGCAAACTTCGGTTATTATTCGCACGACCCCAACCGCAAAGCCTACGCGGAGGGTGCGAAGCTTTACCGCCTGAATCTTCGCACGCGCGAGCTGACCGCGCTGCTCGTTGACCAGACCGGCGGCATCCGCGATCCGCAGGTGAGTTACGATGGCAGGAGAATCCTCTTCAGCTACCGGCCCGGCGGGACGGAGCATTACCACTTGTACGAAATGGACCTCGATCCGGCCGAGAGTGCAGAAGGAGCGCCCGGCGGCACGCTGGCTGGCGACTCCAATCGACCGTTGCCCTGGGGCCTTCGGCAATTGACCTCCGGCCCGTTCGACGACATCGAGGCTGCCTACCTTCCGGACGGCGGCATTGTTTTTGTCAGCAGCCGATGCAAACGCTGGGTCAATTGCTGGCTCACTCAAGTGGCGGTGCTTCACCGGTGCGACGCCGATGGTTCGAATATCCGGGCGCTCTCCAGCAACAACGAGCACGACAACACGCCCTGGCCGCTGCCGGACGGGCGCATTCTCTACACGCGCTGGGAATACGTGGATCGCAGCCAGGTTCACTTTCACCATCTTTGGGCCGCGAATCCAGACGGGACCGCGCAGATGGCCTGGTTTGGCAATCTGCATCCAGGCATCACGATGATCGACGCCAAGCCCATTCCCGGCACCGGCAAGATAGTCGCCAGCTTCAGCCCAGGCCACGGCCAGCGCGAACACGATGGAGTGGTCACTGTGGTCGATCCCAGAAGCGGTCCTGACGCACAGGAGTTCGCGAAAAGCATCAGTAAGGGATCGCATTTCCGCGACCCGTGGGCATTCAGCGAGGATTGCTTCGTGGCGGCCAGCCGCGGCGCGCTCGTGGTCATGGACGGGAACGGGCGGATGGAGGAACTCCTAAAGCTTCCCCCTGAAGATCTCGCCGCCAATCTGGAATGCCACGAGCCGCGCCCTCTTGCCCCGCGCCCACGGGAGCCCGTCATCCAGTCGCGCGTGAAACCGGAGGACGCCAATGGCCGCATGCTGCTGGCCGACGTGAATCACGGCCGCAACATGACCGGCGTGGCGCCGGGTGAAATCAAGAAGCTTCTCGTACTCGAGACGCTTCCCATGCCGGTGCATTACACGGGCGGAATGGAACCGATCAGTTACGGCGGAACCTTCACGCTCGAACGCATCCTGGGCACCGTTCCGGTGGAGGAGGACGGTTCGGCTTATTTCGAGGTGCCCGCCCTGCGCAGCGTCTTCTTCGTCGCACTGGACGAGAACGACATGGCCGTGAAACGCATGCAAAGCTTCACCAGCGTGCAGCCCGGAGAAATCCTAAGCTGTGTAGGGTGTCACGAGCACCGGTCGCAAACGCCTCTCGCGAATTATTCCGTCCCTCTTGCCGTTCGCAAGCCCGCCGCGGCGATCAGACCCATTCACGGCGTGCCCGATATCTTCGATTTCCCGCGCGACGTGCAACCGGTTCTCGACGCGCTTTGCACCGACTGCCATGGCTCCGAGAAGACGGCGCACGGCGGTCCCCGCGCCGGACGCCTGCTCTTGACCGGCGATCGCGGTCCCCTCTACAGCCACAGCTACTACATGCTAACCATCGCGCGCCTGTTCGCGGACGGCCGCAACCAACCCCGCAGCAATTACGATCCGCGCGCCCTCGGCAGTTCCGCCAGCAAGCTTCTGACGATGCTTGACGGGTCGCACTACGGCGTCGAAGCCACAGACCATCAGAAAACGATGCTGCGCTTGTGGATCGAAAGCGCCGCCGCTTATCCCGGCACCTACGCCGCGCTCGGCAGCGGCATGATTGGCAACTATGCCGAGAACATTCAGGTCAACACGGGCGCCGACTGGCCCGCCACTCAAGCCGCCGCGAAGGTGATTCAAGACCGGTGTGCCGGCTGCCACGCCGAACCCTCCCGTTTGCTCCCGGTAAACCTGGCCGATGAACGCGGTGTTTCCTTCTGGCAGCCGAGCCTGGACGATCCGCGCTTGCTGACCAGCCGCCACATCGTCTTCAACCTGTCGCGGCCGGAGAAGTCTTTGATGCTCCTGGCGCCCCTGGCAAAAGAAGCGGGCGGGTGGGGCTTGTGCCAGTCGACCCCGGAGCGCGGCCTTCAGGCCTCTTCAGCGTCGGGTTCGCGGGCGGCAGCTGACATTGCCGGCACCTCACCCATTTCTGACGTGAAGCGGCCTGAAGGCCGCGCTGCAGCCGTCTCCGTCTTCGCCTCCACAAGGGACCCTGGTTACCAGGCGATCCTTGCGATGATCGTTGCCGGCAAGGAGTTCCTTGAAAGAGAAAGCACGCGCTTTGATATGCCCCAATTTAAACCGCGCGCCGATTGGGTACGCGAGATGAAACGTTACGGCGTAATGCCGGAGTGCGTGCTGCCCGAAGACGTGACGGATGTTTACACCGTTGAACGCGACTATTGGAAAAGTCTTTGGCACCAGCCGACGGAAGAGGGGTCAAACTAGAGCAACGCCACATCCTGAAATGCGTTCATTTCCATCTTTGCGTTGGATTGCCTTTCTCTCCGCAGGATTTCCGCCTCTTTGGAATCTCGCAACCGTGCTCGGGAACTCTTGGGGCTGCCCAAGTGCAGTCGCTCGGCGATGGCCTAGACCGAAAGGATCGTTTCTCTCCTTAGGCGATGGGCGAGCGCCAATTTCGCCGGAAATCCACAGCTCGGCGATTCAGACCGGTCCTCTTGATGTGCATCAAGGCGCCCCATAAGAGATGCGCAAAACTGAGTCAATCTATGAAGTCAACACGCACTCTCCCTATCGCTCTTGCTCTCTTCGTCGCCTGCACCGCAACGCGCGCCGCCGAAGGCTGGAAGCCTCTTTGGGATGGAAAGACTTTCGATGGCTGGCACACGATCGGAAAGGGCGAATGGAAAATCATCGACGGCGCGATTCGTGGCACACATCCGAAGGAGGAAAAGGAGTTTGGCCATCTTGTCACCGACAAGAGCTACGGCGACTTCACCGTGCGTTTGAACTACAAGGCGGTGAAGGGCAACAGCGGATTGTACTTTCGCATCGAAGAGGCGGGATTCAGCGGCGTCACCGGTTTTCAGGCCGAGATCGATGCGGACAAAGACGCGGGCGGTCTCTACGAAACCAACGGGCGCGCTTGGGTCAGCCAGCCCAAACCCGAGGACGTGACGCGCTGGTTCAAACCGGGCCAGTGGAACGAGATGACGGTGAGCGCGCGCGGCGGCCACATCGTGGTTCACGTCAACGGCCTCAAGAGCGCAGAATTGAAAGACGACCCCGGCCGGCGGGAAGGCAGGTTCGCTCTCCAGGTCCACGGCAGCCAGGATTGCGAGATCTGGTTCAAGGACATTGAAATCAAGAAGGAGTGAACGCTGAATGTGTGTCAGATTCTTTCCCCCGGCTGTCTTCACCTTAACCTGTCGAAGGTGATGACTGCTCCCGCCGGCCACAGCCATGTCAATCCGACGCCTCCGGAAATCGTTTCCGGGCATATAGGCCCTCGCTGCACCCGCGCCAGGGTTCTACTGGCCCTGGCAGTCTGGAGAGCGTCACTGCTCATCGGCGCTTGCGTGTGGAGTTCCTGGGAGGTTTCGGCTCAACCTCACGCGCCCCCAACGCAGCATGTGGCATTTGTGCTGGACGACAATGTGAGTGCTCCGGTCCGGCACGGCCTTGGCAAACTGCGGATTGCGCTCGAGCAAATGGGGGTGCGAGTGGATGAGGGGAAGTCCGTAAAAGCAACGGCTCACCGTGCTGTGGTCGTGGCCGGTCTGACGAGCGGCCAGGGCGAGGCGGCCAAACTCATCGCCGATGAGCGGCTCGCGCCCCATGCCGGACCTGAATCGTTACTCATCCGGAAACTCAACCACGAGGACAAGACTGTGATTCTGGCAGCGGGTGCCGACGAGCGTGGACTGATGTATGCATTGCAGGACGTGGCCGAACGCGTGGGTTGGGCAAAGCCAGGAGAAGGCCCTTTCACCGAGGTGCGCGACGTGCAGGAAAAGCCGTTTACGCCGGAGCGGCAAAGGGTTGAGTTCCGTCCCGCCGGGGAAATCAAGCCCGCACCTCTCTACACGACCGCTGCCAGCGATGGAGATCAGGAGGCCCCGACGGTGGTTCACCGGGCGGTGACGACCGCACCGCTGGGCAAGCCGCTGACGATCACCGCTGAAGTGCGCGATCCTTCCGGGGTGAAGTGGGTTCGTCTGCGCTACCGCAGCGTGAACCAGCACCAGGATTATGAAACGCTCCCCATGCTCGCTACCGAGAAGAAGGACCAGTACCTCGCCGCGATTCCGGCGGAAGACATCGTTCCGGCCTGGGACTTGATGTATTTCATCGAGGTGATGGACAAACAAGGGAACGGCCGGATCCATCCCGATTTCAACCAGGAAACGCCTTACATCGTCGTGAATCTGCAACGATGAACGCAGTTAAACCCGTGAATACCGGGCCAAACCTATGAGTCTTCCTGAAACCCGGTCCCCGGCCAGTTCCGTCCTCGCCGGAGCCTTCATGTCTGCCGCCCAACTTGCGCTCGCGGGGTTGGCGGTCACTTGGGCTGCCTCTACTTGCCCGGCGGCTACGGACGCCCCAGGCTCGTATATTCGCAAATCGAGCTGGCACGAGTCTCTCCTTGCCTCCGTCGAAGCTATCTCCCGCAGCGAGTTTAAGGATGGCTTTGCTCCGTTCGAAAGCGAAACGATGCGCGGCGGCGATCCGGCCCGGCCGATCAGGGTTCCGTTGGGGAGCGCCAGCGAATTCTACCTCTTCGTGACCGGCGTTCCCGACGTGAAGTGGGCTGTGGCCGACTGGGCAGATGCGAGGCTCATGCGCGACGACGGTTCCGCCGTATCCCTTACCAGGTCCAGCAACTTCACCGTCCTGCTCGGCCGGTCGGAGAAGGACCTCACGCTCAAGAGCGGTCTCTACCAGAAAATGCGGCTGAACGGCCGCGCGTTCGATCGTGGCCTGAATGTTCAGGCGGACAGCGTCATTCACGTGCCGCTGGACGGTTCGTTGGCGCGGTTTGAAGCGTCCATTGGCGTGGACGACTGGGCCGGCACGAACGGCTCGGTGCGTTTCAGCGTGCTGGGGGCGCGCAGCGGTGCGATCAAGCGGCTGTGGGCGCCCTTGTTGCGTGATTTCGACACCGGCCCGGAACGCCGGCAAATGAATTGGGAGCGCGAGGATCGCCTCTTTGAATTCGATTGGCGTCCGGGTGACTGGTCAACTCTGGCGCACCGCTACGCGAACGCCTGCGGGGGCGTGCCGCCGTTGGCCCGCGAAGCCGCCCGACTCGCCGCCTCCGTCAAAGACCGCCCGGGCCTTGAACACATCCGGGAGACATGCTACTTGCGGAGCCGTTCGCTCGGGGAGGCGCTCGCCCGCGCCCAGAGTTTCGATTTCGAAGCACCACGCCTTGCGCTGGAGGATCTCGTGGCCAGTTTTCCAGACCATTATCCCCGGGTGAATTTGACGCGGTTCGACACGCTGCGGCAGGCCGTGACTTCGGCGCTGAACCGTTTGGAGCCGGACAGGCTGGAAGCCTGGACCGCGCTGGCGAGCACGGTGACGGAGTACGAGGCTTTCCAGCGCCAGGCGCTTCTGGCGAACCCGCTTCTGGACTTTGACCAGTTGCTCGTGCTCAAACGCGTTCCGCTTGGCGGCGCCCGGCGCACCAGTTGGGAAAGCTACGGCCACGGCGAATATCTTGGCATTCCGCGTCAAAGTTCCTGGAACTACGGGACGATGCCCAACGTGAACAAATGGACCAATGAAATCGCGGTCCTGTCGCCAGTGGGGCCGGAGGGCAAGCTCGCCACGCTCTACCAACCACCCGGCGCCAGTTTGGTCAACGACCTCGAACTGCACTGGAACGCCGACAAGCTCCTCTTCTCCATGCCGGACGCGAACCGCAACTGGCAGCTTCATGAGCTGAAGCTGGCTTCCTTGACGCATTATGCGTCCGAACTCCCACCCCGGCAGCTCACGCCCGGCATTCACCCGGACGTCCACAACTACGACGGCATCTACACGCCGGGCGGCGAGATCATCTACCTGTCCACCGCGCCGCTGCAGGGCGTGCCGTGCAATACCAGCGTCATCGTCGGCATGATGTACAAGATGGGGCCGAACGGGGAGCACATCCGCCAGCTCACCTTCGAGCAAGACCACGATTACACGCCCAGCGTCTTGAACGACGGCCGCGTGCTTTACCTTCGCTGGGATTACACCGACACGCCCCACGTCTGGAACCGCCTGCTCATGTCGATGAATCCCGATGGCACCGGCCAGATGGAGTACATCGGCGCGAACTCGTATTGGCCCAACGCAATGTTCTCTGCCCGAGCCATCCCGGATCATCCGACCAAGATCGTGACCATTGTCACTGGCCATCACGAAGGGCGCGTGGGTGAGTTGTTCATCTTCGATCCCGCCAAGGGCCGTCGCGAAACGGAAGGAGTCGTTCAACGCATTCCCAAAAGTGGACCGCCCGTCCTGCCCAAGATCGAGGATAAATTGACCGAGCACAGCTGGCCCAAGTTTCTCCATCCCTGGCCGCTTTCGGAGAAGTATTTTCTCGTCACTTGCAAGCCCGAGCCAGACGCGCTCTGGGGCGTTTACCTCGTGGACGTGTTCGACAACATGACGCTCGTGAAGGAGGAGGAAGGCGTCGCCCTGCTCGAACCCGTCCCGCTGCGGCCGCGCGCCCTGCCGCCGGTGATTGTGGACAAAGTGCAAGCCGAACGGCAAGACGCGCTGGTTTACATGGAAGACATTTACACCGGACCCGGCCTCCGGGGCGTGCCGCCCGGCACGGTCAAGGCGCTGCGCCTGTTCACGTATCACTTCGGCTATCAGCGGCTGGCGGGCATTGACCATCGGGTGGGTGCCGACGGTCCTTGGGAGGCCAAACGCGTGCTCGGGACGGTGCCGGTCGAGTCCGACGGCTCGGCTTTGTTCCGCGTGCCAGCCAAGACTCCGATTTCCTTGCAGCCAATCGATGCCGAGGGCAAAGCCGTGGCGCTCATGCGCAGTTGGATGAGCGCGCAGCCGGGCGAAAATGTGTCCTGCGTGGGCTGCCATGATCACCAAAGTACGGCGCCGTGTTTGATCCCAGTTACGCCGCGCTCCGCCAGTTCGTGCGGGTCGGCGGCCTGGAGAGCGATCTGCACCTGCTCCCGCCCCGCGAATTCGCCGTGGACACGAGTGAACTGATCCAGATGCTCACCAAGGGCCATTACAACGTGAAGCTCGACGCAGAAGCCTGGGACCGACTCGTGACGTGGATTGATCTCAACGCGCCCTGTCACGGCACGTGGAGCGAGACGACAAAGATACCAGACAACCAACGCGACCGCCGCCTCGAGTTGCGCCAGCTTTACGGAGGCGTGATCGAAGACGGCGAGGCTGTCGCTTCTGCCGAAGCCGATTACGCCCGGCCGAAGCCCATCATGCCCGAGCCGGAGCCGCCGTCCGATCCGGTCGCGCCCGCCCTCGCGGGCTGGCCATTCAGTGCCGCGCAGGCCAAGACCATGCAGGCTGCTCTCGGGCCGGTCACACGCACCGTGGACATTGGCGGCGGCGTAAAGATGGATTTTGTTCTCATCCCCGCCGGTTCGTTCATCCTGGGCGACCCCAACGGCGCTCCCGACGAGCGCCCGCCGGGCATGGTGCGCATCGAGCAGTCCTTCTGGATGGCAAAATGCGAAGTGTCGAACGAGCAATTCGCGAAGTTCAATCCCGGCCATGACAGCCGCTTCGAGCACCGCAGCTCATGGTGGTTCGACGAGGAATACATCGGCTGGCCGCTCAACCGCCCTGGGCAGCCCGTGGTGCGCGTCTCCTGGGACGAGGCCACTGCCTTCTGCCGCTGGCTCTCAGAAAAGCTCGGCGAGCAAGTCATTTTGCCCACCGAGGCGCAATGGGAATGGGCCTGCCGCGCCGGCACCGCCTCTCCGCTCAACTACGGTGGCCTCGACACCGACTTCTCGACCTTCGGCAATTTGGGTGATGCGAATCTCCGCAGGCTGGCCGACGAGGGCTGGCGCCCGAAATCGCCCGACCTCATTCCAAAGGATGCCCGCTTCAATGACGGGGCCCTGGTCACTTGTGAAGTGGGCCGTTACCTCCCGAACGCCTGGGGACTGCATGACATGCACGGCAATGCCGCCGAGTGGACGCGCTCGGACTACCTCCCGTACCCGTACCGCGCCGACGACGGTCGCGAGGCCGACGCCATTGGTGGCAAGAAGACCATCCGCGGCGGCTCGTGGCGCGACCGTCCCAAACTCAGCCGCAGCGCCAGCCGCTGGGCTTACGACCCCTGGCAGAAGGTGTTCAACGTCGGCTTCCGCGTCATCATCGAGCCAGGCGCCAAACGCCTGGCCGCACAACCATGATCTTCTTCCTGCATCCGCCCAATCTCTCCGAAAGAACACCATGACAACCACTCGACGAAAGTTCCTCTCGGCGGCAGGGGTTGCAGGCCTGGTCTCACCATGGTTGACTTCATCCGCGCGCGGAGCGGAAAGATCGGACCGCGGACGGCAGCCGGACGGCCAGGCGAAGGATTCCGCACTTGACGAAGTCCTTCGCCAGCCGGTGCTGAAGAGGGAACTGTTTGCCAGCCCCGTCATCCTCCAAAACGTCGAACTGCTGAAATGGGAGAACAGCTACTTGTGTCGCGTCCGCTCGGCGGATGGCGCCGAGGGAATTTCGGTGGCGCACAGCGACATGCGCCGGCTCTACCCGATCTTCCTCCACAACCTGCAGCCTTTCTTCCTGGGCAAGGATGCCCGTGATTTGGATCTAATCCTGGAAAGGATCTACGTCTATGGGCTGAACTTTCGCTACAACGGAATCTCCCTCGGCCTGCCGCTGGCCACCCTCGAGTTCGCCATCCTCGACCTGCTCGGGCGAATGGCCGGCCGATCGCTCGGGCAGTTGATCGGCGAGATCCATCATCCTGAAGTCGCCGTTTATGTGGCGACCGAATGGCGGGAGCGCCCGCTGGAGGAAAGCGTCGATCGGATCAAGAAGGCAGTGGCGGAATACGACGCCAGGGCGCTCAAGATCAAGATCGGCTACCTGATGTTCATGACCACCGACATGCACGCCAAGGGTCCGGTGGGGAAGAGCGAGCGGCTGATCCCGTTGCTCCGGGAAATCTTCGGTAGCGACATGGCGCTCTACGCGGATGCAAACGGCTATTACGATGTGAGTGGGGCGATCCGGATAGGGAAACTGCTCGAGGAGAATAAATATGCCTACTTCGAAGAGCCCGTCATGTACGACGATTTTGAGGCCATCAAACGGGTGGCCGATGCCTTGGACATCCCAATCGCCAACGGCGAGCAGGACCAGAGCTTCGTCAACTTCCGCTGGCTGCTCGCCAATGACGGCCTCGAAATTGTGCAGCCGGACAGCTACTACTTTGGCGGGCTCATTCGATCCGTGAAGGCCGGGCGGATGGCGGCGGCGTTCCGAAAATCAATTGTGCCGCACATGTCGGGAGGCGGGCTGGGTTTTCTCTACAACAGTCACCTGGTGTCCGTGCTGCCCCATGCCGGCGCCCATCACGAGTTCAAGGGGCTGAACACGCATGTGCCGTTCGAATGCAAAACCTCGCCGCTGAAAGTGGTGGGCGGAAAGATCAAGGTTCCCACGGGCCCCGGGCTTGGCGTCGATATCGATCCTGAATTCATCAAGAAGCACCGCCCGGTGACGGCGTAAACAAGGGGGTGAAGATGCTCACACCATTTCCAGCTCGTGATGCTTGAAGAAATCCCGGTCCCGCGTGATGCACAGACTCGGGCGAAAACCTCCGTCGGCGCGATGCTTTCCATTCGGGCGTTAAACGTAAAACCCGTCCGTCTCGCATGGAAATCCTGGACCCGACTACCGTTGAGGAAGATATGAACAAACAAACCACCCGTCGCGAATTCCACTCCATCACCAGTACTGCCAAATCTCAGTAAGCCATGAATGCAACTTCGCGTCTCTTTTGTGCGATCACCTGGCTGACTCTGACGCTCGCACCTTGCACCTCGCTCCGCCGAGGTCGCGCTGGCCTTCAAAGCGGACTCGCCCCGGATCCGTTTTGCCGTCGAGCGGCTCGAGGCGGCGCTCGAGGGCACGGGTGTTACGATCATCCGCCACGACTTGAACGAGCCGTCCGGGCGGCTCGACCTGCTCGTCCTTTCCAGCCCTGCGGAGGCCGCCGCATTTTCCAGTTCCCTCCGTCCGCTCACGCAATTGAGCTTCGTCGGACCGGAAGGTTATCGTCTCGTCCGGATCGATCATCGCGGCGGACCGGCGCTTTGCGTTTCAGCGTCCGACGAGACCGGCGCGATGTACGGCGTCCTCGAGGTGGCGGAACAGGTGCGGCTGGGCGTTCCGCTGGCTGGGGGCGTGCAGCGGTGCTTACGAACGGCTGACGCTTGGAAGTTCATTGCTGCCTCCGCTCGGCGCCGCCGAAGCACCCGGGGCTCATCGCGTCCAGTTCTTGAGCCCCTCGGTGCCGCCGATTCTCGACCATGAAGGGGTGGTGA
Organism: Verrucomicrobiota bacterium; assembly: GCA_027623095.1. Lineage (GTDB taxonomy): Bacteria > Verrucomicrobiota > Verrucomicrobiia > Limisphaerales > SIBE01 > JAIPJX01. Next base: position 775 of record JAQBVM010000049.1, on the reverse strand, counting down.
TTGATCTGTGAGAATAGGACGGCTTTGACCCAGATCAAAGCCCGGCGGGCGGTCATCTGAGAGTCTTCAGGTGAGCCACGACCATCCCGATGCTCCCGACCGAGCGCCGGCCAGCGGTGTGGTTTTTCCGCACGATGAATCGAATCCACTTCCTTTTGAGATCGGCCGTGATTTTATCGGTAACGCTGGCCACGAGCGCCGCGCCTTCATCCATTCCCCGTGTGCCAATTCCCGCTCCGGCGGAAATTGTCGCCAAGCTCCAGCCCGGACACCCGCGTCTGCTGGCGACGGATGGAGGTTTCGACCGGCTCAGGCAGCGCGTCGCCACCGATCCCCAGCTCCAAGTTTGGCATGGCGAGTTGCGTCGCGAAGCGGAGAAGATCCTCACCCAGCCGCCGTCGAAATACGAAATCCCGGATGGACTGCGCCTGCTCAGCGTGAGTCGCCGCGTGCTGCATCGGACCCAGTTGCTTGCACTGCTGCACCGGCTCGACCGCGACAAGCGCTGGCTCGATCGGGCGTGGATGGAACTCGAGGCCGCCGCGCAGTTCCCCGACTGGAATCCGCGGCACTTTCTCGACACCGCCGAAATGACCCATGCGTTTGCCATTGGCTACGACTGGCTGTTCGACGCCTGGTCGCCCGAGCAACGCGCCACGCTCCGCACGGCCATGGTCGAGATGGGCATTAAACCGGCGTTGAAAATTCAGGCTCTTCGTGTACTCGAGTGGGTGAATTCCAGCAGAAAAGCGGCTTTGAGCCAATGTAAATGGGC
>JAQBVM010000407.1 GCA_027623095.1 Verrucomicrobiota bacterium | reverse complement strand
GGAGTTTGTATTCCCAGCCTCCAGGCGGGCAGTTCGTGATATTTGGAAGGGTGATAGGCATTTATTCTGGAATGTCAAAATCGTCGCACCATTCCTGAACTGCCGCCTTGCCAGAAGCCTGCCATGCATCTTGCAAATCCTTAGATTGATCTTCAAATTTTGGAAGAGGTTCTCCAAGCACCGATTTCCAGCCACGAGCATCACAGTAGGCATCGTAGGCAACTTTTCCGAATTCAGTTATCATATTAGTTCTTGCTCGCAAAAATCTTGCGGACATTGCGATCGACCAAGTCGGCGCAGTTATTTCCGATGTTAGCGACCATGCTGCGAACGACTTTGCCGCCAACCTTAACAACCGTCGTTAGGCCGTCCTGAATCACTTCATAGTGAACGGAAGCAACCCATTCTGCGACCTTTCCCATCTTGCTGTCCTCGTGAGCCTCGATGACTTCTCGTGGTGCAATATGGTAAAACGTGTCTTGAACAAACCGTCCCGCGTTCACAAATACAGCCTGGGTCATCTTGTGAATCGCCGCGTGTTCGCGAGAGTTGAGAAGGTTCTCCTTCGTCTGAAGCTTGTCATCCTCAGTCGGCATCATGTCTTTGGGATCAACCCAAATCGGCTTACCATCTGGAGTCTTGCCAATCTGAACAGGGTCTTTCGGGAAGACGATCTTGACAGGTTTATCCGACATTTCTTTCACCTTAGACTTTTAGGTTGGTTTTCGCAATCAAAGAAAATGTTGCGAGCCAGGAATTCCGAATAAGCCGGGGGTATGGCCTGCGAAAGTTCCTTTCGATTCGTCCAGTCAATACCCATTGCATTTCGATTCTCTTCGGACGTAAAAGATTTCCTTCCTTTTGCGATAAGCCTCTTCCTAACCCACGACGGAGTCCCATCGCCACATACCGTCACGGGGATTTCGGGATGCTGGCATGGCCGGACCATTATCAGTCCTGGAAAATTCGTTTCGAAGATGCGGTGCCGAACAACTCCCAACCCGAACATGGAACCGCACAACATCACGTCGCATCGAACTGGCGATCCCAAAACATTCTCAATCACGTAAAGTTTCCCGGAAGCTTGAAGTATTGATCTCGTTTGGGGAATTAAATTGGGATACACCTTACCGTTCTTTCGATGAACTTGGGATGCAACCGTGAAAGCCTGGCACGGCGGGGACGCCCATATAAAATCAAAATCGCACAATTGGAAAGGCGTCTGCAACGCATCTGCCTGGACAAACCTAAACGGGTATCTAGGCTGCGGCGCAATATCAACTCCGGTCACGTCGAACCCGGCTCGGTGTAAGCCCATGCTCGCACCTCCTGCGCCGCAAAACAGATCAAGAGCTTTGGGTTTCATTCATTATGCCTCTTCATTTGTTCCTCGCTTGCAGGCGTGCGGCATGAACTCTTCCTCCCTGAATTCTAGGAAAGACGAGTCGGCTGCCAGCTTGCATTCGGAATGCCATCGGTGGTCTTGGAAGCAACCGTCGTATTTACTGGATTCGTGGACGTGCTTTTCACCCTTTAGGATTTTCTCTGGACACCAGACGCAAGGATATTCTTTGCGTGCCACTGGATCTGTTTCGGATAGCAGTTGGTAGCTCATAATGTAAACTCATTAGTTCATTGCCATTGAATCACTTCAAAACTTTCCCGATCTCCGCGAATATCCTGCGAAGACCACCCACCTTCCGAAATCGGCTTTTCCTCGACAATCCCCAACACTTCCATCGACCGCTTTTGAGAACGGAGATTTTCAACCTGTTGAGCCTGTCCAACCTTCCCCTGAATCTCAAGACCGTTCCGACGGGCAACCTCCACGCAACCAACATCGGCATCGGCATGGTCGGGAGAATAGCGCATCCGTTTCTTCATGTCCTCCTTGCGCTCAATCTTGAATCGTTTCCCAATCATCTCGTATTCGCGAGAGCAGAACTCCATGATCGACTGCCGAGAGAACCCCTTGACTTGACCAGACTCCATCCCTTCCCTCGCCCCAAACCAAAGCTCTCCGACGAAGGTCGTGTAAACCTCTTTCGCTGGCCGATTGTCATTCTGCGCACTCGGACGTTCGGATGGAGCCATCCCCCAAACCGTGTAGTGAATCGAAGGCGACCACTCCGCCGCGATGATCGCCCCAACGCCTCGGCCAATGCCTGTCGCGTCCAACCCGAATCGAGTCGGCTCAACACCGTGATTCCGGCATTCCTCAATCGTGCGCCGGGCAATCTGATAATCCACATCGTGCGCCTCTGCTTCCGGGGAAATTGGAATCTCCAAGGATTCCGACAATTGAAGGCCCATCTTCCCACCAATATCCCCAAGCTCTCCGAACTGAAGAACGCAAGCATCCCCACCAAAGCCTGAATCCAGAAAGGCAATTGTGATCGTCGGACCAAGAAACGTGAAATGATCCACCGCCTCGCACCGCTCCACGAGCATCTCGTTGAAGACCGTGTTGGACATACCGTCCGGGGGCCACATTCCAACATCCTGCGACCAGTAACCGAATGTCCCGTAGTGATTTTGCGCTGCCTGCCAGTTCTCCACGTTGTAAAGGTAAGGATACAAATTCTTCCCTGCCTTAACATTTGGAGATTCGGAGCCACTAAACCGAAGGCACACCCCTCCCTCAATCTGCCATTCCGAAACTGCTTTGGTCCTCCAAGACTTAGAATTCAAACCGACCGATTTCCACCCGTCCTCAGGCTCCGCAGCCCTGCCATGAGGGTCAAGTCTGGTTGTGGGATTCCCTATGATGATAACCGTGAAATCCTGGCAACCCTTCCTGAGATTCGGAATCGCCTCAAAGATGGCTTCCGGAGTCCCGTTCGCCTCATCAACAACCAGAAGTATCCTCTCTGCGTGCATTCCCTTGAGGTTGTGGAGAGCCTTCTGCGTCTCTCCATGCGCCACAGCTAGCGCGAACACGGCATGTTTGTAATCCCCCTTTGTTGCCTGAAGTGTGGTTTGAGAATCCAGCATGTGACCAAGCTCAAGCTTTTGACCTGTTAACGTGTTCTGCAACGTGTTTCGGTAATGCTGAATAACCGGCCAAATACGATGCCTAATCATTTCCTTGGTCGTGCTGGTGAGAATGGCGATTGAGTTTTTAGGAGAACATCCCCACCATCCTATCGCATACAATCCCGCGGCCTGCGTCTTTCCTGCACCCCCACATCCAGTGAGAACTATTGATCTAAAAATAGTGTCACCTCGTCGAACAGCGAATTCTGTTGAACAAAACGCCTGAATGCACTCTTTCATCCAGGGGTTGACCTGGTTGGTTACGACCTTCTCTATTGTCCCTTTTTGACTTATCGTCAATGATGGCCACGAAAGCATTGCGGCACGCCAGAAATGCTTCCTTTTCCCAAGTCCGATGGGAGGCTCAATTCCAATTCGAAACGCTTCCCATTCCACATCCAGCGGGGACATGGGCGCAATCGACTGAAGGCCATATTTATGAGTCAGCATTTGTTCAAATAATCCTGCAACTTAACCCCAGCCGCTATTGCTTCGGTTACATCGAAAAATTCGAACTCCGAAATCGGGAAATCGCCGCCTCTATTCAAACGCCATCCCGCTGGATTCACTCCAGCCTTCGACTCGACCATGAGACGGTAAAACCCAGAGTCTTCCTGAATCAAGATTTTCATGCCACTGCGTAGTCTTTTTGATTTTAGGGCCACATCTTACAATCCCGTAACCTTCCAGTAGTTCGGATTGTTCTCCTCCCATTTCTTTCTCGCAGCCGCGTATTTCTCCGGATTCTCCTTCTGCCATCTCAGTGAACGATTCGACGCACAACGCTTGCAGTATGACCCAGGCCGACCCTTGGCGTTGAAGTAAAACCCTTCCTCCAACGGCTTCCTCTTTTTACAGTCAATGCAGATTTTTGTCATTCAACTTTTTCAATATCGCATCACGTAAAAAAGTTTCAAGATTTATTTTTCAGACGAGCGACAGCGATTGCATAGTGTTCCGGGTCTTTCTCGATGCCCAGGAACCGGAAGCTCTCAAGAACCGCCGCCTTGCCTGTGCTGCCTGAACCCATGAACGGGTCGAGCACCACACCGCCCGGTGGCGTGACGAGGCGGCATAGGTATCGCATGAGGGCGGTGGGTTTGACCGTTGGATGATTGTTACGGCGGGGTCCAGTGTCCATGCCGTTTGCCTGTGAATGCCCGTCCGTTCGCATATTAAGACTGCCGCCTCGCTTCTCCTCCAACCCCTCGCAGCCCTCATCCCGATCTCGTTTCGACGCTTTCGCGCAGTAGAAGAATCGGGCGGCGGAGCCGGAGTCGCCGATACTGGTCTTGCCTGTACGCTCGTAATTCTTGCCGCTCATGCAGTTGTTCGGACTTTCTCTTGCGATATAGTGCGGGAGTATCGTACCGCTCGTCGTCTCCGGAAACAAATCCAGCACTTCCTGCTCGCCGTCGTGGATCAGGTTCGCGGGCCATCTTCCGGTTGGCTGTTTGTAGGGTTCCTTTGACGGCTTGTTGATCCCTGCCATGTAAGCGTTTCCATCGTCGCCATTAGCATTGGGCGAGTGCCGTCCGCCGTTTAGATTCTCATCCGTCCCCACCCTGCACCCGTCGATGTTCAGCCCGCCTACCCCCCACTTCAGGACATTCGCTGCGACAGTTCCTTCCAGCGGCTTGCGGCAAACCAAGATCGGCTCCCAGGCGGGTTTAAGCGCCGTTCCCCAGCCGTCCCATTGCTTCGCGGCGTCGGTCGCGGGGGCGGTGATGTTGTTGCTCACCTGCCAGTTAGTTTCCTTGAACGTCCCGATACCGTTGTCACCCGATTGACTTGGCCCGATGCAGCGGTTGGACTTCCCTACCACTTCCCGCACCGCGCCCGCAGCCTTGTCGAGTTGCTTCCCCACGTCCAACGATTTTGGAAAGCCGCTGCCATACACCCACATCACGCAATCGCGGATCTCCCAGCCCGCGTCCTCAATGGCACACGCGAGCCGGTGGAACGTCCTTGTACCGCCGAACGCCAGTAGATGCGCCCCAGGTTTCGCAACGCGCAGCGCCTCCAGCCAGAAGTGAACGCCCGGAACGCCGTGATCCCAATCCTTGCCCATGAACGAAAGG
>JAQBVM010000406.1 GCA_027623095.1 Verrucomicrobiota bacterium | reverse complement strand
TTCTGTTGAGTTGATGGTTGAGAGTTGAGAGTTGAGAGTTGAGTGAGAAAGAGGAGCGGGTTACTTTCCTGTCATGAGCACGGTGAAAGAAATTGAAACGGCGATTGAAAAGCTTCCCACGAAGGAGAAATGGGATCTTCACAAATGGCTCGCCGAGCAGATGTCCGAGGAATGGGACCGGCAGATTGAGGCTGACGTGGCGTCCGGCAAGCTGGACGCGCTGGCCGAGGAGGCGCGCCGCGAGATTCGCGAAGGAAAGACCATTCCTCTGGATGAATTCCTCGGTCACGCATAGTTTTCGGGAGCGGTTTCAAAAGCTGGACCCCGCCGTGCAACAACTTGCCCAGAAGAACTTCCGGCTCTGGCGGGCTAACCCCCGACACCCTTCGCTTCAGTTCAAGAAAGTCCGCCACTACTGGTCCGTGCGAGTGGGCCTGGAATACCGCGCCCTTGCCCTGCTCGAAGGCGACACCTTCCACTGGTTTTGGATTGGTCCTCATGACGAATACGAGCGACTAATCAGCTCTTGAGATTGGTGCCAGAACCAACAGCCCGAAGCCGAAGGCCTTGGCGGAGCCGATGCCGGCGGCGACGACGGTGCGGAACTGCACGGGATCGTTGACGGTCAATTCACCCTGAAACTCGACGGCGCTGTGCGTGCCTTGCGAGATGCCGTCCTTGTGGAAGAACTCGCGTCCACGCGGGATGGTGCGGAGCGAGTCGACGTTGATGGCGAAGCCGCCGATTTGGGCCTTGCGCTCCAACCAGCCGATGAGTTCCTCGCGTTGCGAGACTGGCACCCGGCGTCCGTTCTTGGTGCGCTCGCCTGCTTTGTTCGAGCGGACTTTCTTCGTGGGATTGGCCAACAGCGTGAAGCGGTAACAACGATGCTCAAAGAACTCGTCCGGAATTTTCTTCGTGCCAAAACAATCGGTCGGGCACCAATCGGGCTTGGCTGGGGTGGAGCGTGACAGGATCAGGACGCGATAGGCTTCCTCCTTGCGGTCCACACGGACGAGGAAGTCGCGCGGCCCGCCGTCGCGTCCGCCGAACGCCTGCCAAACGCGCTGGTGCCAGTCGTAGGTGTCGCGGATGCGGAGCAACCGCACGGCGTCCTCGTAGGAAACGAGAATTTGTGTGAGGTGCAATGTGGCGGTGGCTGCTTCGACTGGTGCGGTGGTGGTAAGAGTGCTCATGCGGTGGTGGTGTTGACGGTTGGATTTTAAACCGGGGAAGCTTCGCCGGATTGCCAGAAGGATTTGGCCCACTTCACGCGGATGTCATCTGCATACCAAGGCCAATTCCAGAGGTCGGCGAACAGGTTTTCGTAGTTCACGCCCACGCCCTTGCTGGCGGCGAGACGGACCCAGGAGCGGAGTTGGTCAATCACGTCGGCCACGTCATTGCAGGCGAGCAGACGCCGAAAACGTCGCTCGAAACTTTCGATGATTTCTTTGCCATCACCTTGGGCGATCCGGCGGCACGTTTCGCCGAGGTTGCGCGCGTTGGATTCTTCCGGATGGCTGGCGAAGAGCGCGGCCACGGCGACGAAGACCGGTTGGCCGATGTCGCCGCCGAGGTTGGCAACGACGGTCCAGGCATCCACATGCATGCGTGGGTTTTCAGTCAAGCCGCGCGGGAGCGCGGCAAGTTTGCCTCGATCGTTGCGGGCGCGGCGCAGGGCGCCGACGAATTCGGCGGCGCGTTCCTTGGGGGTGCGTTTGGTTTCACTCATGGGCGACGGGGGTTGGTTGTGGGTTTGTTTTGGGACGAAAGGTGAGTTTGCGGAGGCCAAGGGCGTAAGCTTCGATCTGGCGCGGGGTCTGGCGCGGACAGGATTGCTCGTAAGCGGCGAAAGCGGCGGCCTGAACGGCTTTTCCCCAAGCACAGTTCGGGAGATCGGCAGCCAGGTCCGTGTTGCGCGCAAGGTCGAAGAGCCTGGAAAGGTGCTGCTCGACGCGCGTCCAGAAGTGCTGGCGAGCGCGGTCGTAGGCAGGGGCAGCAACCTTCAGCGTGGAGGCATACGCTTTGACAGATTGAATCAACACACCTTCCCGCTCTTCGGCGTAAGCCACGCCCTTTTCGTAGGCGGCGCGGCCAAACTCGGAGAACATGCCCGGCGGAAGTGAATAGGCGGACTCGACGACATCTTCGATCTTGGCTTTGTCGGTAACCAAAGCGCCGACCCACAGCGTGGTGTCCGCCGAAGTCGAGACATGATTCAAGGCCAGCGGGCCGCTGGCTAGGTCTGAATTGGTCCGACGCCTGACTGTCACGGCGGCGAGTTGCCGCCAAAGGCTGCGATTGGTGGATGCGGGAAGAACCGCTAACTCGTCCCTGCGCTTGATGACGGTGGCGGTGGCTTCGCGGAACGCCGGGAAGATCGGGTAGTCGAGGCCGTTGGCGAGAATGATGGACAAGCCACCCTCTACCAGGCGAATCGCGCGGCTCAACGGCACCAATCTTCCGAGATACGTCAGAGCGGCATTCTCAACTGACGGCTTGTCTTCGGCCTTGGCCACCGGCAGTTCCCACATCGGTTTACCCCAGCGGTTCGAACCGTAAGAATCCGTCACCGCTTCGCGGGTGAGGAGGTTTTGGTGAAGGGTTTCCAGCAGCGTGCCACTCAAAAGAAAGGAGTGGACCATGCTCGAAGGCGTGCAAGGAGCGTGATTACTCGAACCCTTGCCTGCCGTTTCCTTGCCGTTCCACTTCGCGACACCGATGCGTCCACCGGGCGCGAAGCATTGGAAAGCAAGGAGGTTGATCGCAGAACGGGCCGATAAAAGAATTCGCTCCTCCCCGGCCAGATTGTCGAACAAGGTCGAGTTGTTCCCCGTGGCCAGCGCGAGGTCGAGCTTCGTGGCGACATTGCCGTCGTCCGATTCCTTGCCGGGTTTGAGATTGGAGAACTGGAGAAACCTCGTTCCATCCCCAAACAACTCAAACTCCGCGCGCCACTTTTCCAAATACTCCCGGACGCGCGCCTGGATGAGCGGTCGGCAATTTTCCCACTCAGCTTCATCCGCCGGGCCGTCGAGGGCGGCCTGGGTGATGCAGAGCAGCAGGCGCATGAGAGCGATGCGCTCGTGGGGTTTCACGGCGAGGTCGCGCAGTTCGTGCGCCTGAGCAAACAGGTCTTGCAGGCAGAACAGTTCGCGGCGGCCATTGGCGCGCAGGGCCGGAATCCAAGGTTCAAGAGTCAAATTCATCGTCGTCATCATCTTTCCAGGTTTGCGGGGTGGATTGTGGGGCGTGGTCGGAGAAGATGCCAAGACGCGGGTCATAAGTCATGGCGGAAAGTTGATCGCCGAACGCGCAGCGTCCGTCGTCTCCCACCGTGGCCACGACCGCACCGGCCGGGCCGTGTAACGCAAGCCAGCGCGGGCGCGGCGCAGCGGCGGACACCATCCAGCGTGGCGCGCGCACTATCCAGTGATGCAGGAACCGGGCGGACGCTCTACGCCATTCGTGTTCGCTGATGACGGTTTGTGAGCCGTCCAGCGCGACGAGGGTCGTCAGGCCGTTGGCTCCGGTGCTGATGGAGCGAAGGAGAACAACCGACTTGGTCGGTGCGCCTTTGCGCCGGGTGAGAACCTCTTCTTTGTCGGCGAGCATCGGGTTGGCCAGCACGCGGGTCGCGGCCTCGGCATTGGCGGCGAGTTGCCGCTTCTCGGTTTCCAGTTCGGCGTGGAGTTCCCTCCAGGCTTCCGGTTCGGCGGCAGCCGACTCGGTATAAGTGGCTTCGAGCAACGGACGGATGTCAGCAGGTAGGTTGAATTCCGATTTCGCCTGCCAGACCTCCATCGTGCGGAGCAGAACGTAGGGCGCGTAAACCCGGGCGCTGCGGCCGAGCGCTTTCTTCAACTCCATAGCATCGACGGTTGCCGACAACTCAGGCAGGCGAATCCAAAACTCCGGTGCGCTCGCGTGACGGTGCGAACGTTCATGCCGCCAGAGACGTCCCAGGCGCTGAAGTAGCATGTCGGTCGGTGCGAGGTCGGAGACGACGAAATCGAGGTCAATGTCCACGCTCTGCTCGACGACTTGCGTGGCGATGAGGATGCTGCCGGGTTCGTCAGCGGGACGGTTTTTGCCGAGGCGTTCCAGCCATTCGTCCTCCAACTCGGCGCGGCGTTGAAATGGAAATCGGCTGTGGAGGAGTCCCACACGAACGGAGCCTTCACAAATTGATCCGCACACCGCGCAAAAGGCGTCTTGCGCTTCGACCACCGTATTGCGAATCCAGAGAACGTGCTGGCCCGCCTCGGCGCGGGTGATGAGTTTAGTGACAGTTTCCACCTCGGGGATGATGGCTGGCCGGAGGTTGATTCGCCGATGCGAGGACGATTCCGGGCTGATATGCCGGCAGTAGCCGCCGCTGGTGCCGGTCGTGACAAGCGGATAAGCCGCCGGAGCGTCAGGCTCGATGACGCCGGCAGCGGCCAACAGTTCGCGGCGGCGGGCGGCAGTAAGCGTGGCGCTGAGAATGATTACCGAGCATCGGAGGTTCACCAGTTCACGGATCAACGCCGAGATGAGCGTGCCCGTGTAGATGTCATAGGAATGGACCTCGTCAAGGATCACCACCTTGCCGGCGAGGGCGAAGCGGCGGACGAAGAAGTGTTTGACGGCCACGACGCCTTGCAATGCCTGGTCAATCGTGCCCACGCCGTAAGGCGCAAGGAGAGCCTGCTTGGACGAAACAAACCACGACCGGGCTTGCTGGATGGTTTCGTCAGGATCATCACCGTCTTTCTGCTCGCGTCGATGGAACGACGGACGGAGCCGGAGAACAAAGTCGTCCTCCAGCCACGCGTTGCCGTGAGCTAGGCGCAAGGGGGCATCGTCGGCCAGGGTGTTGCGGAGAAAACGCTCAATCCGCTTGTGAATCCGGTTGCTCGTCACTTGCGTGGGCAGCGCGAAATAGATTCCTTGCTGCTGTCCCGAGGCGATGAGTTGCTGCGCGGCAAACAAGGCGGCTTCGGTCTTGCCGCAACCCATCGGCCCCTCAACGACGACGATGCCGGGAACCTTCGCCGCATCCGCAACCGCCTGTTGCAACGAATTCGGCTGGAAGACGGGTTCTCGCCCGGTGGCAAAGGCGGCGGAAAACTCCGTCTGGCGCAGCGTTCCGCACGGC
>JAQBVM010000405.1 GCA_027623095.1 Verrucomicrobiota bacterium | reverse complement strand
AAAGAATCCCGCACCCTCGCCACCCTGCGCGACACGCTGCTGCCGAAGCTGCTGAGCGGGGAGTTGAGAATCGAATCCAAACTGGAGGCCGCGCGATGAACCATCATTCCGCTGCCCCAACGGGGCATGATGTGAAAGCCCAGGGCAGAGCGAAGCGCCGCCCTGGGTATGCCGTCCCCCATTTATTCCAAGCCCTGAAAGGGCGAAACATCGCCGCGAACGCCGGTGAAATTGTTTTCATGTCGTTGGGTTCCGCCCCTTCAGGGCGGGAATTCATTTTGACGATTGAACCCAGGGCGTTGCCCTGGGCTATCGCATCACGCCCCGTTGGGGCTTTGATGGATGCGTTCGACTCATCGCGTTCCGAATCATTTCCAAGCCCTGAAAGGGCGTAACCGTATGCCGCAATCACTGGCCCAAATCCTCGTGCATCTGGTCTTCTCGACGAAGAATCGGGAATCGTTGCTGGCCGATGAGATTCGTGACGAACTCCACGCCTACATCGGTGGCATTGTGGAAAATCAGAAAGGCACGTTGCTCAAAGCTGGGTCCGTTGCGGACCACATCCATTTGTTGATCGCACACCCGCGCACCTGTGCGCCTTCGGAGTTGGTGCAGGAGATTAAAACGGGATCGTCGAAATGGCTGAAGACCAAGGGCGCTCGATATGCGGATTTTCACTGGCAGGGTGGATACGGCATTTTCTCAATCAGCCCATCCCATCGACCGACGCTGGAGGATTACATTGGAAATCAGGCGGAGCATCACCGGGTGGTGACGTTTCAGGAGGAATACCGGCGCTTGCTGCAAAAATACGGCATCCAATTTGATGAACGCTATGTCTGGGATTGACCATTGGTTCGCCCTTTCAGGGCTTGGGATGTTTTGGGGGCATCGAACCCAGGGCGTTGCCCTGGGCTATCGCATTATGCCCCGTTGGGGCTTCGAATGGGGAGGAACCAACGCCATGAGCAAAAAGAAACCCGCACCCGGCGTTCGCGCCAAGAAGAAGGCCGAAGTCTCCCTCGTCCGCTCGTCGGCGGCGGAATACCTGACTTTTGTGGCGGCCAGCGGACAGGGTGGCGTCGAAGCCGTTTACGCCGATGAAAACGTCTGGCTCAGCCAGAAGATGATGGGGGTGCTTTACGACGTGGAGACCCACACCATCAACTACCACCTCAAAAAGGTCTTCGACGACGCCGAATTGGAGGCCGGTTCAGTTATTCGAAATTTTCGAATAACTGCCGCCGACGGCAAAACCTACGACACCCAGCACTACAACCTCTCCGCCATCATCGCGGTCGGCTACAAGGTGAACTCGGAGCGCGCGGTGCAGTTCCGCAAGTGGGCCACGGGCATCATCGAGTCGTTCACCATCAAGGGCTACGCGATGGATGACGAGCGTCTGAAAAATGACGGCTCGATCCTGGGCAAAAAATACTTCGAGGAACAGCTCCAGCGCATCCGAGAGATCCGGCTGAGCGAGCGCAAGTTCTACCAGAAAATCACGGACATCTACGCGACCTCCATTGACTACGATGTCACCGCTGCGGCCACCAAACGCTTCTTTGCCACCGTGCAAAACAAGCTACACTGGGCCATCCACGGCCAGACGGCGGTGGAGGTCATCGTTTCCCGTGCCGATACCACCAAGAACCGCATGGGGCTCACCACCTGGAAAGACGCGCCCAAGGGGAAAATCCAGAAGTTCGATGTCGTTGTGGCGAAGAACTACCTGACGGAAAACGAAATGGCCCAGCTCCAGCGCCTCGTCTCCGCCTATCTCGATGTGGCCGAAGACATGGCGCTGCGGCAAATCCCCATGACCATGCAGGACTGGGAAACGCGCCTCAACCGCTTCATCGCCGCGACGGACCGAGAGATTTTGCAGGACGCTGGCAAGGTCACCGCTGAAATCGCCCAGGCCCACGCCGAAAGCGAGTTTGAGAAATACCGCATCGTGCAGGACCGGCTGTTTGAGTCAGACTTTGACCGGATGCTGAAAGGACTGCCACCGGAGGGAGACAAACCATGAGCCTGAACGAATCCATCGTCGAAGACGCCGCCCTCGAATGGTTCGGGGAACTGGGCTATGCGGTCGGGCACGGCCCGCATCTCGCGCCCGGTGAACCGGCGGCGGAGCGGGATTCGTTTTCTGAGGTGGTGCTGGTGGGCCGCTTGCGCGAGGCCATCCGGCGGCTGAACCCGGCCATTCCCGAGGAAGCGCGGGAAGAGGCGTTGCGAAAAGTGCTGCGGGTGGGGACGCCGGCGCTCACGCAGACGAACCGCGCCTTTCACCGGATGCTGCGCGACGGCGTGCCGGTGGAGTATCCCCGGCCCGATGGCAGTATCGCGGGCGATCATGTGCGGCTGGTGGATTTCGGCGATGTGCGGGCGAACGATTGGCTGGCGGTGAACCAGTTCACGGTGATCGAGGGGCAGCACAACCGGCGGCCGGACATCGTGGTATTCATCAACGGTCTGCCGCTGGGCCTGATCGAGCTGAAAAATGCGGCGGATGAGGACGCGACGATCTGGAACGCCTACGCGCAGCTTCAAACCTACAAGTCGGAGATTCCCACGCTGCTGCACTACAACGCGGCGCTGGTGGTCAGCGACGGCCTGCAAGCCCGAGTGGGCTCGCTGACCGCGAACCAGGAGTGGTTCAAGGTATGGCGCACGATTGAAGGCGACGGCGAGGCGCCGAAGACGGCGCTGGAGCTGGAGGTGCTGGTGCGCGGGGTGTTCGAGCGACAGCGGTTCCTCGATCTGCTCCAGCATTTCATCGTCTTCGAGGAAGACCCGGACTCGGGAGCGCTGCACAAGATCATCGCGGGCTACCATCAATTCCACGCGGTGAATGCGGCAGTGGAAGAAACACTTCGTGCCTCACTAGCTCCGACGGATGAAGAAGAGGAGACCGGAATGGTTCGCGAGGAGGCGGGCACCTACTGGACTGGTCGGATGCACGGCGGCAAGCCGGGCGACCGCCGCGCTGGCGTGGTCTGGCACACGCAGGGCAGCGGCAAGAGCTTTACGATGCTGTTCTTCGCCGGACGGGTGATCCGTGAAAGCGTGATGCAGAATCCGACGCTGGTGGTGCTGACCGACCGCAATGATCTGGACGACCAGCTTTTCGGCCAGTTCCAGCGCTGCGCGGACATCCTCGGCCAGACACCCGTGCAGGCGGCGAACCGCGAGAAGCTGCGCGAACTGCTGGCGGTGGCGAGCGGCGGCGTGGTCTTCACCACCATCCAGAAGTTTCTCCCCGAGCAAGGCGAAAGGATGCCCTGTCTGAGCATGCGCCGGAACATTATCGTGATCGCCGACGAAGCGCACCGGAGCCAATACGACCTCATCGACGGCCTCGCCCGGCACATGCGCGACGCGCTCCCGAAGGCATCCTTCATCGGCTTCACCGGCACGCCCATCGAAAAGACAGACGCGAACACGCGGGCGGTCTTCGGAGATTACATCAGCATCTACGACATCCAGCGCGCGGTCGCCGACAAGGCCACGGTGCCGATCTATTACGAAAGCCGCATTTCCAAGCTGAGCCTGAACGCCGCCGCCCTGCCGAAGCTCGACGCGGAGTTCGAGGAAATCACCGAAGGCGAGGAGCTGACGAAGAAGGAGAAGCTCAAATCCAAGTGGGCCGCGCTGGAGGCGCTGGTGGGCGATCCGAAACGCATCGCGCTGGTGGCCGCCGACCTGGTGGTGCATTTCGAGAAGCGCCTGGAGGCGATGGACGGAAAGGCAATGATCGTCTGCATGAGCCGCCGCATCGCCGTGGACCTCTACAACGCTCTCATCGCGCTCCGCCCCGACTGGGCCAGCGCCAGGGACGACGACGTGGAAGCCGAGAAGGGTAAAGCCTGCGTGGTTAAGGTAGTGATGACCGGCAGCGCTGACGACGGACCGGACTGGCAGCCGCACATCCGCAACAAGGACAAGCGAAGAAAGCTGGCAAACCGATTCAAGGACAGTAAAGACTCCTTCCGCATCGTGATCGTGCGCGACATGTGGCTGACCGGTTTCGACGCGCCCTGCCTGCACACGATGTATGCGGACAAGCCGATGCAGGGCCACGGCCTCATGCAGGCCATCGCCCGCGTAAACCGCGTCTTCCGCGACAAGCCCGGTGGCCTGGTAGTGGACTACCTCGGCCTCGCCGACCAACTCAAACACGCCCTCGCCAACTACACCGAGAGCGGTGGCAAGGGCGACCCGACCTACGACACCAGGCAGGCCATCGCCGTGATGCTGGAGAAACACGGCATCGCCTGCGACATGCTGCACCCGATGGAGTGGGACAAGTGGACCACCGGCAAACCCGCCGAACGTCTCGCCCTCATCCCCGCCGGCCAGGAGCACATTCTCGAACAGGAGGACGGGAAGAAGCGCTGGGTGCAGGTGACGATGGAACTTTCCCGTGCCTTTGCCCTCTGCGCCGCCAGTGATGAAGCAACGGAGATTCGCGATGACGTGAGCTTTTTCCAAGTCCTGCAAGCCGCGCTGAACAAGCAGAGCAGCACCAACCGCAAGACGCCCGAGCAGATCGACGCCGCCATCCGCCAGCTCGTGAGCAAAGCCATCACCACCGAAGGCGAGGTGATCGACGTTTTTATGGCTGCCGGGCTGAAGACGCCGAATATCGGCATCCTCGACGACAAATTTTTGGCCGAAGTGCGCGGGCTCAAGCACAAGAACGTCGCGGCCGAACTGCTGGAGAAGCTGCTCAAGGACGAGCTTAAGGTCCGCTCCAGGCGCAACCTCGTTCAGAGCCAGCTCTTCTCCGAGAAGCTCAAGAAGACGCTCAACGCCTACCACAACCGTGCCATCGCCACGCAGGAAGTCATCGAGGAACTCATCAAACTGGCCAAGGAAATGGACGCCGCCACCAAACGTGGCAAAGACCTCGGCCTGACCGACGACGAGATCGCTTTCTACGACGCCCTTGCCACGAATGATTCCGCCGTGCAGGCCATGGGTGACGACAAACTCAAAGTAATCGCCGCCGAGCTGATCTCGAAGGTCCGCCAAAGCGTGACCATCGACTGGACCTTGCGCGAGAGCGCCCGCGCCAAGATCAAAGTCATGGTGAAGCGCATCCTGAACAAGTACGGATACCCGCCCGACTTGCAGGAG
>JAQBVM010000404.1 GCA_027623095.1 Verrucomicrobiota bacterium | reverse complement strand
TCCCGAACACTCAAAAGCGGGAAGTTATTGACAATCACTTTCTAAGCCGACGCCGCGAGTTCGATCATTTGAACACAACCGGGCCTGACACGAGCGACAGTGGACGAAGTGCTTTACGTGGGTTCTGCTGAGTATACAACCGACGACGAACCATGAATGGGTGGCAGCGGTTAACCGCCGGGAAACAGATTCGAGTTTGCCGGACGGAGGTTTAACTTTTTGGTCGAAACTGACCGACCTAGGGGTTCACAGATGCGGCCGAGAGCGAGAGTTCTCGGCCTTTTGCGTTATCTCTTAGCCCGCCAAAGGGTTCCGTTCTGACTCGCCGAAACAGCTGCGCTCTCTGTTTGCCAGCGAAGTTACAGGGTTCGATCGGGAAACCCCACTTCCCGTTTTAACCGTCCGCGAGACTCTCGCCGAACTCTCGCGCTCTCTGTTTTGCCAGGCGGCGGGTTAACGGAAAGCGGTTTACCGGCGTCGAGCGCTGATGCTCTCCTTATATGCACGCTCGTAATGCAGCCTTTGCACGCGCCGGTCGAGATCACCGGTGAAGTTTTTGACCGCGCTAAAACCACAAATGACGTTTTGTCATGAGCGCGCAAGTGGCACGCGGCTTTTGCGCCAGGACGGTTAGCCCTGTGTCGCTTGGTACGGTGCTCAGGAGAAGTGAGAATCGACGTTTCGCGTGGCCATTGCTGAGGCTCGGTTCACTTCACCCAAACGCTGCTCAATTGGTAAGATATCGGCTGGATTACACATTCGTTAAAACGCAAATGACTCCAATGGACAGGATGTGACCGATGTCAAAATACACATTTGAGCGCCTGGGGGCTGACCGCTTTGAGACGTTGGCGCAAGCGCTGTTGGAGAAGCTCTTCCGCGTGACGGGGAGCCTTGTGCAATTTGGCGATGGAAAGGATGGCGCGCGGGAAGCGACGTGGACACAGCCGGTGGATCATCCGACGTACAAACGGCCGCCGAGCGCAGACTCTGATGTGCCTAAGGAATGGGTATTCCAAGCTAAGTATCATGACATCGGAACACGAGGCTGGGCCGGCGCGCGAGCAGAGGTTGAATCGGAACTTGACAACGAGCTCGACAAGATCGTCAACAAATACAAAGTTCCATGTCACAAGTACGTTCTGATCACAAACGTACCGTTTAGCGGCGTGCGGCACGTCGGAACGCGGGACAAGGTCAACAAGGTCATCAAGAAGTGGCAGGAGAACGTTCCAGAAATCGAAGTGTGGGACGCGATTGACCTGTCACGGATGCTGGATGCAGATCCAGATACGCGCACGACGTACCTTGACGCCATCCTACCGGGCGACGTTTTGCGAGCGTTCTTGACGAACGTTAACTTTACCGCCGACCGTAGGAAGAGCGCGTTTCATGCATATCTCAAATCAATCTTGAGATCTGAACGCGATGCAAAGGCTGAGGAAGCCGGGGATGAATCGGGCCTACAACTCGAAAAGATATTTGTCGATCTTGATCTGAAACTGATTACCGAGTCACTTCACGACTTTGCCGCCCCGCTCGTTCAAGAGTTGAAACACTCTGCGAAGCAGGGCGACGAAACAGTTCGCCACATTCCGGCCAACCTCGAACGAGTCCCTTCGTCTTTTGCGTTCCTCCGCGCGGATCACAGATCCATGTTGCTGAAGGGTGGACCGGGAGTTGGGAAGAGCACTATCACCCAATTCTTAACTCTTTATCACGCCGCTCGTTTGGTCGAGAGGCCGCTTAGTTTGCAATTGGTGCGGCGACTGAAGTTAACCGGCGGTGTGTCCGCTGAAGAACTGGACGCTCACAGCCGAGTGCGTTTCCCGCTGCGTGTCGAACTTCGCAGATACGCTCAATGGATGTCCGATCCGAAAAAGGCTACGGCGGACACCTTTCTTGCCCGCTATCTCGCGGAACGAATCGGCCAAGCCTCCTCCGCCGACCTAACGATGGACGATATTTTTGCCCTAGCCAGTGAGAATCCGCTTCTCTTGATCTTTGACGGGCTCGATGAAGTGCCTCATCCAGATTTGCGGGGCACCATCTTCAACGAATTGGTCACATTCCTAGATCGTTGTGAAGGTGAATCCTGCGACATTCAGTTGATTCTGTCATCACGTCCACAAGGTTATCGGGGGGAATTTGACGGATTCGCGCCAATTGAGTGGCACGTTGTCGACCTCGATCGTGGCGATTTCGAAGACTATGCACAACGTTGGCTGAATGAGCGCATTTCCGATGGCGATGAACGCAACGACGCGCGCCAGCGCATTGACGATGGAATGCAAGCACCGGCCGTCCAGCAAATGGCGACGACGCTTTTGCAGGCCACGGTGATGCTGACAATTGCCCGACGAAAGCACGCGATTCCGCACGCGCGTCATAAGTTGTACGAGAAGTATGTCGAAGTCATTTTCGAGCGTGAACGTAATAAACAAACCGTGCGCAAACACGGTGACGAGCTTCTGAAACTTCACGAACTCGTCGGATTCGAATTGATCCGTAAGATGGAGACGGCCACGGGTGTGCGTACACTTCGCGGCGAGGAATTCAAGCAGTGCGTTCAGCAGGTAATTGAAGACTATGGACCAACTGATCTTGGCGAAGTGACGATTGGAAGGGTGGTTGAAGAGATAGTTACTTTGGCCAAAGATCGCCTTTGTCTGCTGGCTGGCAAGGGTGAGGACCAAGAAGATGTGGATTTCGCTATTCAGCAATTTCGCGAGTATTTTGCAGCTGCGCATTTGGCACGGCATGAAGATGCTGATCCGGAGCGCGTCTACGCATGCCTCATAGACCGCCGTCACATCTGGGCGCAAGTTCTGCAGTTCTACACCGCGTTTCAGAGCAAGGCACAACAGAAGAACTGGATTTCGGAGGCAGACGGGACTGATACCGGTCAGGGGCAGTATGATGGCATTGTCAAAATGACTCGGAACCGTCGAGCGTTGTTGCGCGTGCTTCCGGAATTTGAACGACCCAAAAACGAATACATTCAGCGGCCGTTTCGAAACATTTTTGACACACCGACTCGATGGACGTGGCGAGATCGCGAAGATACAGCGCGATTGCTTAATGCATTCGCGCCGGACGAGGCGTTTGGGACGCTGAGGCAACTATTCGAACACTTGTCAATTGATGTCGCGCCTGATCTGCACGTCGAATTGGACTTGCTCGCCAAATCCGCCGGACCAGCGAACAAGTCGACGGTTCGTCAATTGCTGGCGAACTGCTTGGCAGATGAGCGTTGCAGATCTGTCGTGCTTGAAATCGCGTATTCTAACGATGTTGAAGTGGACTTCACCGATTGTCCAATTGAGGCGATAGGAGGCGTTTTACATTTCCGTCCCGACTTCCACGAGCATCGATGTCCCAACTTCTTGAACAAGCTTTCCAAAGATCAGGTTCTCGATTTGATGTTCCTTGGGCGGGGTGGACACGTTCTCTGGCAATCCGAAGTAACTAGCAAGCAGTGGTTTCGAGACCTGTGGCAGTGTTTTTCGCCGGATCATCCCGAATTTGGTATGCTCAGGCTTGGTTGCGTAATGTCACCATTCATGCTTGACCGCAAAGAGCTCGTGTCGGCAGAACTACTATCACGCATGGAACAGTCTCGCGCCGGGGTTGCGCCATATCTAGCAGCATTGCTCCGCGCAATTGGAAATCCGTTAGACGCAAACTGCTTTGAAGAAGCGAAAGTCCAGCAAGCGGCTTCGCAAAGCCAGATAATGGACTTTCTTACGGTGGAGTTCCAACTTGGGCCGGAACCCGCCGAGTTTTCGACAACCGAAGAATGGGCAGCAGCCCGAAACGAGGTATTCGCCGCCGCGAAGAAGGTTAGAAACCTTTGGCTGTCAAAGATATCGGACGACGATGCCAGTTGGATCACACTGTTTGTCCATGCGGACGCATGGCCAATGCTACATCCCATTATTCCGAAGGAGCGACTGGAACTTCTGATCGGCGAATGCCAATCGGCTGTAAAGAGCCTGTCGCCCAAGTCTGCAATTCCGATTCAGATCCACAGCTACAGACGACAGCAAGACCTTGCTTTATTTCAATTATGTAATTTTGTGTTAGGCATCGTAAAAAAGCACGGTAGCCGATCTGTACGAAACGACGCGCGCGTCGTCGCTGCTCTTGTCGGTTCCCCGATTCGTGGTGTTGACTCAAACGCTGCCGAAAAACTGTTGCAGGAAGCGATCGAATTAGGTTCGGAAGTGCCATCATTTTGGGCTGGGTTGATCGTGAGAGTATGCAGCGCCGTACACGGTGTAAGCCTGGACCGTCTGTTCACGTTTTGGCAACGTCATTGGTCGAGGGATTTGCTTTGGATTAACAACGTTCAGGAACCACACGAAACGCTGATCGAGGAAGCCTTGGACCTCGGCACAAATGACGGGGTTAGTTTTGCAGCATTCCTGGCATCCACTCAGCGGCACCCTCCCGGAAGACAAATCTCCTCGCAGCTCGCGGAGCGCATCACGCACAGCCTTTGCGACTCGATAAATGCCGCAAGCGGTGATGAACGCTCGATGAAGGTTCAGCTCCTACTCCAACAGGCACTTGACCCACGCGAACTGAACACATGGGCCAACCCCGAAATCGTGAATGCGATTCGAGGCGAACCTTGGCAACTCGATCGCCTTGCTGGAAGGCTAAAGGAGATGGTCAATGTGAGAGCTGGTTTCGATGAAGAACAACTCCGTCAGCAGCTTGGCGTTTTTGTGGAAAGGCGGCTCGAATTTCCAGTTGAAGTCTCTCTTGCCGCATTGGAAGCGATCCTACGGATAGATGAAATCATGGCCACGCCGCTAAGCGATAACGACTGGCAACGCTGAAAGACGCTCGGTGAGCTCTTCAAATGCCTGCATCCCGGCGCGCTTATAAGGGCGTGTCCGGGACCAGTCAGCCAACAGTACTTGCGCGCTCAGGACGACAACTCATGAGCGCGCAAGTCAGATAAGCCTTTCTGCAACTGACGTTTGGCTACGGGCGTGTAAGGCGATGGGAACGAGTTCAGAGATTTCGCCACATCCGCCGTTGTTTCTGCCAATCCATCTCGGCGACAATAGGATCAGAACTCCTGACCTGAGCGGAATTTAAGGTGAGCCGTGTTTTGGGCTGAGGAGGGTGTAGACTAACTT
>JAQBVM010000048.1 GCA_027623095.1 Verrucomicrobiota bacterium | reverse complement strand
CCCATTTACATTGGCTCAAAGCCGCTTTTCTGCTGGAATTCACCCACTCGAGTACACGAAGAGCCAAATTTTTACAGTCAATCGACGGCAGCATACTCTGGGGGCGGTGTTTATTCTCAATCATCGGCAACCGCTCGATCTGAGAGTTCTGCCCACAGCCAAAATAGCAGAGGCTGCGCGCGCCCAGGGCGGATTGCTGGATTTGGACAAACACAATTGGCCCTGGTCGATGATGCTGCTGCCGATCATGAAAGTGGACCTGTTCGAGCTCACAAACAATCATCTCTGGCGGACGGATTTCTTATTCAAAACTTGGTATCCCGAATACGCGGCAGCATACATGAACATCGAAAAGGAAGCGGGTGGATTCACGGAGAAAGGATGGACTGATTTTGGATTTCAGAACTACTATGCGCTATTGAACTGCGGTTTCGATATTCGACCCAGCGCCGGGACCGCCTCGGGAGTTCATCCGGTTCCTTTGGGTTTTGGGCGCGTCTATGTGCATCTGGATGACCCGTTCGACTACGACGCCTGGATGCGTGGATTGAAAGCCGGACGGAGCTTTGTCACCACGGGCCCGATGCTGATGGTCGAGTTTAATGGCGAGCTTCCGGGACACCGATTCAACGCTCGGCGCAAGGTTCAGAATTCGATCGAGATTTCGGGTTCTGTGGAAAGCGCGGAACGCATTGGCAGGATTGAAGTGATTGTGAATGGAGAAATCACTAAAACGATTGCGCCTTCGAATTCGGAGAGAAGCGACGGAGGGTTCCATTCCCCGGTGAATACTACTGTGGAAACGGAAGGTTCGTCATGGGTTGCGATCCGGTGTTTCGAGCGACTTTCAAATGGCCGTGAACGATTTGCACATACGGGCCCCGTCCACGTCGACGTTTTGGATCGCCCGATCCGGCCCCGAAAGGCAGAGGCCGAGTATTTGGTGAAGCGTGTTGAAGACGAATTGAACCGCCACAGCGAGGTGTTGCCGGAGGAGGCGCTTAATGAATTCAAAGAAGCGGCGCGATTCTATCGTTCGAAATTGGCAAATGCTCGTTGAGCTCTTGAATGCGAGTTGAATGTGACCAATCCGAATGTTAAGAATCCCGAGTCGCCGAAACGCCCGGTGAATCATTCCGCTTGGATCGGACCTGTTGTGGTTTTCGCAGGGGCGGTCAGTTACTTTCTCGTTTTCGCCAGGTTTCCGGTTCTGCGGGATTTTCCATGGTTGAATCTTCCTATTGTTGCAGCCGGGGTCATAGTTTCAGTATTGGGAGTGCGCCACGCGATCGCACGTCGCGCTGGAGCAAACGGGAGGTTCGTGAGTGGAATCGGCTTGTTCTTCTCAGTGGGCGTCTCCGCCTTATTTTGTTTCTACGTCTTTTATCTGTCCTATCAGGTGCCAAAGCCGACCAAGCTTAGCCTCAATTTGTCGCAGGCGCCCGAGTTCGCGCTTTCGGATCAGGACGGGAAACAGGTGCGGCTGTCGGATTTTCGCGGACGGAAATTGATCCTGACGTTTTACCGCGGACACTGGTGACCGTTTTGCGTATCAGAACTGCAAGGTTTGCAGTCGAAGATTCGGGAAATAAGTGATATGGGAGGCGAAGTCGTCGGGATCAGTGTCGATGCGCCCGGGCAAAACCGGAAACTGGTGGTCACCCACGGCTTGGAGTTTTTGCTGCTTTCGGATCCAAATCTGGAAGCGATCGATTTGTTTGGAGTGCGGCACAAAGGCGCTTCGCTGTCCGGTGACGATATCGCGCGTCCGGCGACATTCGTCTTGGACCGGGAAGGACGGGTTGCCTGGCGTCAACTGACAGATAACTTGCGAATTCGATTGCGGCCGGAGACCGTTCTGGCAGAGCTGAAAAAGATTCCGTGATTCAATTGCGGAGCATTCTTGAGGGATCGACTTACTATTCTTTCGCCTTTTTCTCGAATTCCTCAAGGCTGCTCTTCAAATGGGGGATCAGATTCTCATCCGAACAGAGCCCGATCGCTTTTTTCTGGATCTGGATCGCTTCCGCAACTTTGCCAGTGACAAAGAGACCGCGGGCGTAAGTATCAAGGATGTTCGAATCTTTTTCTCCAGTCGCGTCATTGGCTTTTTTAACGGCGCTCATGGCGAGTTCGAGGTCGCGGGATTTGATCTGTTCTTCCGTGAAGATTACCCAGGCGAATTCATTTAGGAGACTCGGGTTATCGGAAGCGTCCGTCAGAATCTGTTTTCCGAGCTCTTTGCCGCGATCACTAATGGCACCCTGGACCGCCATGGAAAAGTAATCTCGAATCAATCCGCCTGTCTGCGCGGCTTTTTTAACCGCAGCCATATCGAACCGGCCTTCTAGCAGGTCCTTAATCACTTTATCCAGTCCGTCCATTGGATGGCCATGCCAAGCAAGATCGCCCTCCTTATTTACGACAAAGGCGTGCGGGATGCCGTTTTCACCAAATGCAGCCATATAATTGGAGTACGTTTTACGGTCGTCGTCGATGGCAACCGCGTAATCCATCTTGTCGCCCATGCGTTTTACAAAAGGCTCCACAACGCTTTGTTCTTCGTCGGTGATGCCGATGAACGTGACGTTCTTATCTTTGAACTCAGTCTGCAGTTCCGTGAGATGCGGTATGCTGACGCGGCAAGGTCCGCACCACGTGGCCCAGAACTCGACCACATAGATGTCCTTTCCTTTGCCTGTCGCGAGATCAACCGCGGCTCCCTTGACCCATTTTTTGATATTGAGCGCGGGCGCCGAATCTCCGAGCTGAATTGCCGAAGCACTGGAGCTGAGAGCGATTGCGGCGATAATGCCTGGGACCAGGCGGAATGGATTGGTTCGCATGAGGTGAGGAGGATTTGGGTTAATAGATTCTTCGGTTGTGCAGGCGGATCAAGTTAATGCTTCGGACAATACGAATTGGCAAATACTAGGCAAACATTCATGACATCGTTTTCCAAGATAGAACTCGAAGGAACCCGACTGCTAACAGGGAGTATGTATCACTGCCGCCTTCGCAGGTCAAATGCGCCGCAAAGATTGTCGTACGGAGTTCCGGCTTTAGCCGGTCGGGACGCGAAGATCGGATGGCGCTGGAACTCGATGCGATTCGCTGAAACATTTTCGGAACGTATCGCAGAACGTTTTCGCAGCGCTATTTTCTTTCGTAAATCTTGCGCAGCGATTCGGGTTTGGCGCCCAGGCAGTATTTCAATGTGACCCAGCCCATTCGCAGATAAGTGCGAAGGATTCCCCGTTCAATGAAGCGCCGAACGGAGGTAACAACGGTTGCGTCCGCAAGAGCCAGACGCCCGAGTGCTCTCAGTTTTCGGCATAGCTCGAATTCTTCCATAAGCGGCATATCCGGAACGCCGCCGATGGCTTCGAGCGAGGTGCGTCTCACGAACATCGCTTGGTCTCCCAAAACTCGTCCAAATAAGTGGAGCCGCAAGGCGCATCGCGCGCGCGATCCCAACATCAAATAATGGCGTTCACGGAAGGTCTTCCAAAATCCCCCTCCCACGACACAGGGATCCAGAAGCGTTGTCAGCAGCGCTTTTCCTGCATTTTCAGGGAGCCATGTGTCCGCGTGCAACAGAATTATCGCGTCGCCGGTCGCTGCCAGGCAACCGATGCGAAGTTGTCCTCCGCGGCTCGGTTGGATGGCGGAAAGAACCCGGCAGCCCGCGCGTTCTGCGATCTCTCGCGTTGCGTCGGTGCTGCCGGCGTCCACTACGATGATCTCGGAGACTTCGGGGATTGCCCGGGCTCGGCGCAGTGTTTCAGGGAGATCCAAGGCTTCATTGAGGGCCGGAATAACTATCGATACGGAGGACGCCGGGACGTCGAGGGTGCGAGACTGGGCTACTCGCGTTTCGGTGATGCCTTGAGCGCACATCATCGCGCCTGTGAGAATTTCGATTAAAACGCTTGCATCCGGAACGAACACGCCGCAACCCAGAGGCAGGAGGGCTCCAGATTACGGCGCGGAAAACGAACGATCAACGCGTTCGCCCAAATTTACTTCAACTCGGCGTCGTGGAACTCTTTCCAGTCATCCAGATTGTTCAGGTTGACGGCGTCTTTTGGCGCGGCCGCATCATCAGCGAGGCCATTAGCCGAAAGGATGCATTTGCGGGTGTCATCGGAGTGAATGTAACCCGAAATCGCTCCATTGAGTTTATCGATCGATTCTTTGTCGAGTTTGGCGCCGGGCTGCGCCGTGATCCATGCCTCGAATTGAGGATAGGTCGGGCGATCGTTTTTGATGTGATTTAGGACCGCGTCCCGATTGAGGCCCAAGCCGTCGATGACCATTTGGTCGTAACCTTGTCCCGCACCCGGGTATCCGGCCGCGAGTTTCGAGCGAGCTTCGAGTGATGTTTTGAGCCAAAGACGCGGCAAATGAAGAACACCCAATGGGCCGGCGACTCCAGAACTGATTAGAGGAACAATAGTACTCATAGATTTCTTAAGATTTCTTAAATTGGTTGATTTTGAACCTGTGCAGTATAGGAAAGGCAAAAGACGGGTCAACGCATTTGTGAAAACAGAATACAACATAAGTGGGATGACATGCTCAGGCTGCGCTCGGAGTGTTCGCGACGCGATCCAAATGGTCCGCGGAGTGGACAGGGTGCAGGTGGAGTTGGAAACGTCTCGGGCGGTTGTTCAATGGAGAGAGGGCGCGGGGGCAACCGATTCCGAAATCGTTGCGGTTGTGGGTGAAGCCGGTTTCAGGGCGACCTCGGTATCGGGCGAAAAATCTAGAGATCGAGACAACCAATGGTCTCCGCTCGCCGGCTGGAAATTCAACGTCGCGCTTGGATCCGTCGTCACAGCAATTCTCATGATCGCGGAATGGATTTTTCTGCGAGGGGAGGAACGTTGGTATCATTGGTGCGCGTTCGCGCTTGCATTGCCCGTTCAGGCCTTGTGCGGCGCTCGATTCTATCGCGGAGCTTGGAGCCAGCTCAAAGCGGGTCGCTCGAACATGGACACGCTCGTCGCACTTGGTTCGACGACGGCATTCGCTTACAGCGCCTGGGGACTGTTTGCTGGTCTGCCGGGTCACCTATTCTTTATGGAATCCGCGGCGATCATCACCTTGGTCAGTGTCGGTCATTGGATCGAGGCCAAGGTCAGCGCTCGCGCTGAAAGCTCATTGCGTGCCTTGCTGAACTTGACTCCTCCCGGCGCCATCGTTCTGGATGGCGCCGGAAATCAAAAGGAGGTTCCCGTCGCTCAGCTTCGTCTCGGTGATCGAGTCCTAATCAAGCCGGGAAGCCGTGTTCCAATCGATGCCGAGGTGATCGAAGGAGGATCTTCGGTCGATGAGTCGATGTTGACGGGCGAATCGATGCCGGTCGATAAAGCGAAAGGGACTTTATTATTTGCCGGAACGTTCAATCTTGGCGGACTTCTCAAAGCGCGTGTGTCAGCCACTGGCGAAAGCACGGCGATCGCGCAGATTATCGCTGTTGTCCAGAGGGCGCAGAGCAGCCGCGCAAAGATTCAAAAACTCGGCGATCAGGTGAGTGCCGTGTTTGTGCCGTTCGTCGTGCTGATCGCGTTGGGTACCGGACTCGGGTGGTTCTTTGCACCCGATGCGGCTTTCGGCATTAGCCGCTGGCTGGAGGGATTTCTGTGGCCTGCGCATCATCCGTCGAACCCTCTTGCCGCCGCTTTTTATCACGCTGCCGCGGTGCTGATTATTGCTTGCCCTTGTGCGATGGGATTGGCGACACCTGTAGCTATTATGGCGGGCGCCAATATTGCCTCGGAGCGGGGAATCCTGATCCGGGACGGAGTGGCGCTCGAAAAATCCGGCCAGATCACTGCTGTTGTGTTTGACAAGACCGGAACACTGACACAAGGGAAAGTGTCTGTGGCAGCCGTGTCAGAGCTGCAAGATCCGGGTCCAGGTTTGGGTTCGTTGCGCTCGCTAGCAGCTTCCATGGCGAGTCCTTCAACGCATCCGCTCGCGCATGCGATCGCCGGTTTGTCGAACGATGCGATTCAAGTTTTGGATTGGGAGGAGGTTCGCGGTTCAGGAATTCAGGCGACCTTTGCGATCAGTGAGGCGAATCCCAAGGGGCTAGTCGCGCGATTGGGGTCACTCACGTGGCTCGCCGAATCCGCCGAAGTTTTGTTGCCCGATTCACCGTTCGTTGAGGACTGGACGTCGAAGGGTGCGACGGTGGTCGGACTTGCTGTCCAAAATCGGTTGTTAGGGCTCTTCGCGCTTGCCGATGAAGTGAAATCGAATGCTGCGGCAGTCATTGCCAGTCTTAAGCGGCGGGGGCGTTCCGTCTATATGCTGACCGGCGATAATGAGCAGACCGCGCAATCGATCGCACGTCTGATTGGGCTTGAATCCGCACATGTATTCGCCGGCGTGCGTCCTGAAAAGAAAGCGGAGGTTATTAAACAACTACAGGAAGCGGGACAGCGCGTCGCATTTGTCGGGGACGGCATCAATGACGCGCCGGCCCTGGAGCAATCGGATTTGGGCATCGCGGTGAGCCGCGCCAGTGACGTGGCTCGTGAAGCGGCAGACATCATTTTATTGAAATCGGATATTCAGGCAATTCCGGAGGCGATCGAGTTAGCTCGCGCCACGCTGCGGACGATCAAACAGAACCTTTTCTGGGCGTTTTTTTACAACGCGGCAGCAATTCCGCTGGCAGTATTTGGCTTCTTGAGCCCGATTCTTTCGGCCCTGACAATGGGACTATCCGATCTCATTGTCATCGGTAACGCTCTGCGATTGCGACGGTGGAAATACCGGAACAATTAGTGTCGCGGCGCAAAAATAAGGGTTCCGGGACACCTCGCTACCGGGGATCGTCTTTGAAACGGAAGGCCGGTTGCTGGGTAATATCAGTACTGAGGAACGACGGACACCAGTACCGTTCCACATGCTGGACCACCAAATCGGTTCCCGTGAAGTGGCTCACGTGAGGTTTCATCCGAGGATCGTACATGGTATCCGTCATATCGCGGATCAGCGCGACGTTTTTGCCGACGTTTACCATTTGCCGGATCGCAAACGGGCGGCCGAGCACGCACATGTTCAAATGCACTCCCATCAGGATAACATTCTGGATGCCGCGCTCCTCAAGAAGATTGTATGTCTCCTGTCCGTTGTCTGTTATCGCGTCGGGATCCTGGATTTCGATAGTCTCGATTTGCCGGGTCCATGCGTCTCGAATCTCGCACTTTTCGGGGCAGTCACATCCCATATCCGAATCGTCGATTGGCAACTGTGCCTCGCGAGGGACATCCGGCCAGCACCAGGTGGTTCCCCATCGCAAATCTTTTGAGAGCGGAACAGTGGCCTTCGCGAACGAAGCGTTTTGAGCTCGCTTGCGCTGCGGTGTGTTTTTGTAAAACTCGGCCACACTGCTCGGCGCGTGGATGATGAACACGCCTTTTTGGCGAGCCGCCTTGACCACGGCATTCATCGATACCGCCAGTTCCGCTACCCTGCGTGAGGCTGATTTGCACCAATGGTCATCCCACATGTCGCAAATGATAAGTGCGGTCTTGCCGGACTCCCAGACAGCCTCTTTTTCCACTTCGCCAGTCTTTATTCCAGCGGGCTGGATTCGGGATCGGAGAGTCAGATGCAGCGGACTGTCGGCGCCGGTGAGTGTGGCAGCAGGAATAAGCGGCGAAAAAGCGAGAAGCAGGAATGGGTAAAGGCGAAGAGCAGGAGTTTTCACGATGCCCAAGTTCATAAGTCGAATCGCCGCGGAGATCAAAATAAATCCGTCCGCAGGTTGAATGGAATTTCCGTGCGCTTTCGCAAAGCCTTTGTTTACTTTGGCGGAATGCCTGGACGCGCGCGATCCGACCAACTGTTTGCCGAAGCTCTTAATTACATTCCCGGGGGAGTGAATTCACCGGTCCGTGCTTTTCGCGCGGTGGGTGGTCAGCCATTTTTTGTAGATAGAGCGCGAGGCGCCCACGTATTTGATGTGGACGGAAACGACTTGGTAGATTACGTGGGGACTTGGGGGCCCGCAATCCTGGGGCATGCGCATCCGAAGATTATTAAAGCGGTGCAAGACGCGGCGGCGCTCGGCACAAGTTTTGGGATACCGAACCCGTTTGAAGTCGAAATGGCAAAGAGGATCTGCGGTCTCGTGGCGAGTGTGAAGAAAGTTCGGATGTGCAATTCCGGCACTGAGGCCTGCATGTCCGCGATTCGTCTGGCTCGGGGATTCACCAATAGGGAAAAGATCATTAAGTTTGACGGATGTTACCACGGTCATTCTGACTCGCTTCTGGTGAAAGCAGGATCCGGCGCGCTCACGTTCGGAAACCCTGACAGCGCGGGCGTGCCGAGCGCGTTCACGCAACATACGATTGTGCTCCCGTTTAACGATCCGGATGCGGTAAAAGCCGCGTTTGCAGCGAATCCTGGACAGATCGCCGGAATCATTCTGGAACCGATTCCGGGTAATGCCGGCGTTTATCTTCCACTTCCCGGTTACCTCGAGTTTCTTCGAGAAATCACGGCCACGAATGGCGCGCTGCTGATCTTCGATGAAGTAATGACCGGATTTCGAGTGGCCCTGGGTGGCGCTCAGGAGCTGTTTGGCATTACACCTGACTTGACTTGCTTCGGGAAGATCATCGGAGGAGGTCTGCCAGTGGGGGCGTTTGGAGGGCGTACTGACATCATGGACTGTCTTGCGCCTTTAGGGCCGGTTTATCAGGCAGGCACCCTGAGCGGCAACCCTCTTGCGATGGCCGCCGGGATCACGGCGCTAGAGGAGATCGAGGCGGCAAACGCGCACTCGTTGCTTGAGGCTCTCGGGGCTCGGCTCGAGGCGGGAATGAAGAGCGCTGCCGAGTCAGCCGGCGTTCCCGTCCAGTTTAATCGTTGTGGCTCCATGTTCTGCGGCTTCTTTACGGAGCGTCCGGTGCACTGTCTGGCCGACGCGATGCTCAGCGATCGAGAGCGGTTTGGGAAGTATTTCCATGGAATGCTGAACGAAGGTGTTTACTTCGCCCCTTCGCAGTTTGAGGCGGGATTTATCTCGACGGCCCATTCGGAGTCCGACATCAATCAGACGATTGAAGCTTCCGAGCGAGTGCTAAGGCGACTGTAATCAGCAGCTTCTTTTCTCATGCGAATTCTTGCGCTGGACTACGGCACCAAACGTATTGGTGTTGCGATTAGTGATGAACTGAAAATTATCGCTCAACCGCTCGAATATATTTTGAGAGAGCCGTTCGATGCTTGTTTGGCGAGGCTCAAAGAACTTCTCGTGGAGAGAGACGTTGAGCTGGTTCTGGTTGGAATGCCCCGGAACATGGATGGAAGTTTTGGCCCATCCGCAGAGGCCGTAAAGGAATTTGTCGCTTCCCTCGGCGAAGCGTTTGAAACGCCAATAAAGACTTGGGATGAGCGGCTGACATCCACTCAAGCTAACCGAGTGCTGTTGCAGGGCAATGTCCGGCGCCAGGAGCGGAAACAGAAGGTGGACCAAACCGCGGCTGCGATTCTTTTGCAAAGCTACTTGGATTCCCTGCCCGGATCCTCGGGATCGGTTTAATATGCGGTGAGAGTTAAGCTGACCATTGCTTACGAGGGGACGCGCTACTCCGGCTGGCAGTCGCAGAAAAACGGAATCAGCGTTCAACAGTGTGTTGAGGACGCTCTCGCTACGTTTCTGCCGACCGGCATTCGACTTTTTAGTTCCAGCAGAACCGATACAGGAGTGCATGCTCTTGGAATGGTGGCGCATGCCGATGTTTCCGACTCCGAACTTAGGATGCCGTTCGCGAAACTGCCGCTGGCGCTCAATGCGCATCTTCCCGAGGATATTCGCATAGTCAGCGCCAAGCGGGTTCCTTCGAGTTTTCACGCGAGATTCGACGCCCTGGGCAAGCAGTATCGTTATCAAGTCTGGAACCACTTTGCCGCGAATCCCATGCTGCGACGCCAGGTTTGGCTCGTCCATAAGAGTCTGAACTTTGACACCATGCGCAACGCATCACGGCAATTTCTTGGAAAACACGATTTCGCCGGCTTTGCCGGAACTCGGAACTATAAACCCAAATCGACAGTTCGAACGGTTTCGAGGTGCGATATTTTAAGGAAAGGCCCGCTAATCACGTTCGTTATTGAAGCGGACGGATTCCTTTACAAGATGTGCCGTGCAATCGTTGGAACTCTCGTTCAGATTGGACTGGGAAAAATTGAGGCTAGCGAGATCCCGGAAATGATTGCCAAAAGAGATCGCCGGTTAGCCGGAATGACGGCTCCCGCGCATGGATTGGCACTGTGGCGGGTCTATTATCGAACCAGCAGTGCAAAATCGAAGTGCTCCCGTTCGAATGAACGTCGTATTGGTTGAACCGGAAATTCCGCCGAATACAGGAAATGTCGCCCGATTGTGCGCCGCGACGCGCGCAAAACTGCACCTGATCGAACCGTTCGGATTTCAACTTAACGACCGGCAGTTGAAGCGGGCCGGAATGGACTATTGGGATTTGGTTGAATGGACCAGTTGGGCCGACTGGGCGACCTTCGCTTCCGCGTTGGATCGGAATGATCGGCTTTGGTTTATTGAATCCGGCGGTCCGCGCCAGTATGCGGAAGTGCAGTACGGAGAGAACGATTTCCTGGTATTCGGGAGGGAGACGGCCGGTCTTCCCCGATCATTGTTGGAGGCGCACAGAGAGGCGTGGCTTCGAATTCCCATCTACGAAAAGCGGGCACGTTCGCTGAACTTATCGAATTGCGTGGCATTGGTGCTATACGAAGCCTTGAGGCAACAGGGTTTCGCGCATGAAACGATCGTTCCAGAGAGCTGATTTAGTATTTGTCAGCCCGCTTTTCTGCAAATAGGTTTCTATTGAGTTTGAAGATGATGAAATCTGCACGGCAAATCTTGTTTCGCTGGGTTCGATTGAATCCGGTTTTTGCATTGGGGCTGGCTTGCGGAGTTTTCTGCCTGGCGCAATCCACAAGCGATTTCAAGAACTCGAGCTTGCCGGTTGTTCAGTCGAGTGCCGACGGGGGGAACGCGCTTGCCCAGTACGAATTAGGTTTCCGGTATATGGTGGGAAAGGGCGGGCGTGGAGGGAATGAAACAAATTTTGTTGAAGCGGCCGCCTGGCTTCAAATGGCGGCGGACCAAGGTTTGCCGATTGCCCAGCACAATTTGGCAGGCCTTTATTACAGCGGGTTCGGCACTCCGAGGGACTACAGCGAAGCAATTAAGTGGTATAAAAAGGCGGCCGTGCAAGGGTTCTCGCCGGCGCAATCGTTTTTGGGTTGGGCGTATTCGAACGGGAAAGGTGTGGAAGAGAGTTACAAAGAGGCGATCAAGTGGTACACGCTTGCGGCCAACGACAATGGGGACAAGGAAGCGCAACTGAGCCTGGGTTTGCTTTACCTGAAGGGTGAGGATCTGAATCCAGACTATGTGGAAGCCTATAAATGGATTAACATTGCGGCTGCCCAAGGACAAACGAACGCGGTGAAAATAAGGCAGACGATTAGTCTGAGCATGACGCCCGACCAAATTACAGAGGGACAGCGCCGGGCCGCCGCTTTTGCACTCGGGAATGAGAGCCCAACAGGTGAATTAAACGGTCTGACAGATGCCGAAAAAAACCGTTAGGATTCTGATTGGAGACTCTGACTCGCCTGCCATCCGAAAGATTCTCGATCTCCTAAACCGTTCCGGAAACGAAGCGTACGTTGCCGGCAACGAAAAGGAGATCATCAAGAGTTTGCGGGATAGTCCTCCCGATTTGGCATTGATCTCTGAACGGCTTTTAGATCTCGACGACTGTTCGTTGGCGCGTCGAATTAAGGAAGAGTTGATTCCGATCGAAACTTGCCTTGTTCGTCTGACCGGTAAATCTCGTCGCGCCGCCAATGTTTCTGAGAGTGTCGGCCGTGAGTCCGACGATGAGCTTTCCCTTTCCAAATCGGCTAGCGCTACCGAGATATTGAGCCGGTTGCGCTTTTTCCTTCGCATTCACAAAGCCGAGGCAAATGCCCGCCGTCATACGGAACGATTTGAGTCAATCGTGAAAGCGCAGCAGGAGATTGCGTCGATCGGGCCGGATACAAAGAGCATCATGAATCTGGCGGTTCACCGAGCTCAGGAATTGGCTGGCGCCGACGGCGCGGCGATTGAGATGGTCTTCTCTGACGATTTGGTAACCGAGGCCGCAAGCGGAATTCTGGCGCATCAGTTAAGCCATCGGAGGCGAATTACGACTGACCCGACGGGACAATGCATCCGGTCGGATGAAGTCCTCTGCTGTGATGACGTGGACGAAGATCACCGATTCGATTCCGAGTTTGGCCGCGAGTCCTGTTTTCGTTCGATCCTAATCGTACCTCTTCGCTACCAGTATAACGCGATCGGTGTCCTAAAGGTTGTGGCGAAGCGCGTGTCGGCGTTTCGAGTTACCGACGAGCACACCCTCCAATTCGTGGCTTATTTCATGGCCACATCGATCAATCAAGCCGTTGCATTTGGAGCAAAACAGGCCCTTTTAGCGGAGCACACCCGCACAATCGTTGCGCTCAGGGAAAGTGAAGAGCGATTCCGGAGCGCATTCGACCACGCTTCCATTGGAATGGCCTTGGTCCGGACGGACGGACGTTGGTTGAAGGTGAATCGGACCCTTTGCGAGTCGGTTGGTTATTCGGAGCAGGAGTTTCGTACGCTCGATTTTCACAGCCTGACGCATCCAGAGGATCTGCACCTGCATTTGCAGCACGTTAAAGAGCTGCTTTCGGGCGAAGTCAGCAGCTTTCAAATAGAGGAGCGGTATTTTCATAAAACCGGTTCTGTTCTTTGGGTTCTCTTGAACGTATCTCTTTTGAGGGAAAGTAATGGGAAACCGCTTTATTTTATCGCGCAGATCCATGATATCACGGAGCGGAAACGGTCCGAAGAGGCGCTCGTCATGCAGGCTCGGGTTTTACAGAATATGTCCGAGGGGGTGTGCTTGGCAGATGAATCGGGATTGATCGTTTACACAAATCGAGCGGAGGACCGGATTTTCGGATATCAGCCGGGCGAATTGAAGGGGAATTACATTGGCGAACTCATCGGGGATCCAATTGAGGAGAGTGGTGTAATTGTTGAGGAAATCATAAGGCGAGTTAAGGCTATTGGCGGCTGGCACGCGGAATTTAATAATTGGCGCAAAGACCGAAGCCAATTCACCACAGCAACTAGCATTTCGTTGTTGGAAGCATCCAACAAGAAATACTTAGTGTGTGTTCAGGAGGATATAACCGAGAAAAAGCTATCGGACGCACAAATTCAGAAGTCATTGAAAGAGAAAGAGGTCTTGCTGAAGGAGATTCATCATCGCGTCAAAAACAATCTCCAAGTAATTTCCAGTCTTCTGAATCTGCAGTCGGGATACACGGAAAGCAAAATCGGTTTGGAACTGATCCGCGAAAGCCAGAACCGAGTTCGGTCGATGGCGTTGATTCACGAAAAGCTCTATCAGTCGCAAGATCTCGCTCATGTCGATTTCAGTGAGTATGTCCTGAGCCTGAGCGCGATGCTGTTTCGGTCGTATGGAGCCAATTCAGGGGCGGTCAAACTCAATTTGCGGATCGATCCAGTTCACCTGAGTATCGATACTGCGATTCCAATTGGACTGCTCCTCCATGAGTTGGTCTCCAATTCTTTGAAGTACGCGTTTCCAGACGGACGAAAGGGAACCATCACCATCGAGTTTAGCAGAATGCCGGAGCGGCGATATTTGCTTTCCTTTCGCGACGATGGAGTTGGATTGCCGAAAGAATTCGACCTTGACAACGCCACTTCTTTGGGGCTTCGCTTAGTGAAGATTCTTGCGAATCAAATCGGCGGCCAATTAACCCTTCTTCGATACGAGGGAACGGTGTTCACTGTGAATTTCGGAGAAAATCGGGTAAAACAAAAACAATAAATATATGGGATCTTCACAAGTTCTTGTCGTTGAAGACGAAGGCATTATTGCCGCCGACATCCAGGACCGGCTCACAACTCTGGGATACGAAGTTCCTGCAACGGTTTCGACCGGCGAGGAAGCACTCCTGAAAATCCCGCTGTATTCCCCGGATGTTGTGCTCATGGATATTGTCCTGCAAGGGCAGATGGATGGAATTGAGACAGCGGCCGAGATTCGGCAAAGGCACAACATTCCCGTGGTTTTCCTGACCGCCCATGCGGATGAAAGCACTGTGAAGCGGGCCAAAATTACCGAGCCGTTCGCCTATATTCTGAAACCGTTCGAAGAGCGAGAACTTCAAACTGCGCTCGAGATGACGCTCCACAAACACAAAATGGATCTGGAGCGTGAAAAGGTGCATGCCGCTGAGCATGAGACTCTTGAAAAGACTGTCGAGGGATCGATCAAGGTTCTCGCCAAAATTCTGGCTGTCGCGGAACCCCAGTCATACGAATTAGGGGTGAAGATGAGGGAATACATGGAGATGTGCACGGAGTCCTTGAAGGTACCCGAAGCGTGGGATTTTAAGGTCGCAGCCGAGTTGAGCAGAATTGGGTATTTGACTATCCAGGCGGTTGTGATTCAAAAGATCAGGGCGGGAATGTCACTGACTCCGTCCGAAAAGGACGTGTTTAATCGTCTTCCGGAATACGGCAGGAATATCCTCTCGTCCATTCTGAAACTGGAAACAGTGGCTCGAATCGTTTATTACCAGAACAAAAACTTTGACGGCACGGGGTTTCCTCGAGATTCCATTGGCGGGGTGAATATTCCCCTCGGTTCGAGGATCTTGAGAATTTTGATCGACGTGGTTCAGCTCGAGTCGGAGGGAAATTCCAAGAGCAAATCGCTCAGCGAGATGCAGAAGTCGTCGGGCATGTACGATCCGAAGTTGCTGGAGCAAGTTTGCACCGCATTCTCCCAAGGCCCCCGAAAAGGAAAACCCGTTTATCTGAAGGATTTGTATGTCGGGCAGACGTTGGTGGAACCGATCGAAACAGTCGATGGCACCTTGGTTCTAAACGCTGGGAATCGCATCACTCCTTGGATGCTTCAGAAGTTGAACAACTTTGTTCAAGTAAGTGGCATCAAAGAACCTATCTACGTGGAGTGATAACGGAGATTCCTCGTGCCGGTTTATTCAGCAAGAATTAATTAATTCCCCGAGATCGAGTTCACTATTTGGGCGGAAGCGTTTTCGACTAAAGCGCGAGAGCAAAGAACAACCGCCCGACACTTCTTTGGTCAGATAACTTTCGGTCGGCTGCACCGATAAACGAAAGCCGGCGGTAGATTCTTCCAGACAACCGGACTTATCTCGACACGGCAGAACAGATTTTCCAACCGCCTGCGGTACTGGCGCGCTCTCGGAAGCCACCTCGCGTGAACATACGCAAAAGTCGTAAATACTCCATCGGGGACTAAAGCCTCAATGATTGAATCCATAATTCGAGTCTGAACCGCCGGGGCGAGGCTTGCCCACGGCAGTCCACTAATGATGCAGTTTGCTTTTTCCTTCCGATGGACCGCCAGATAGCCTTTCACATTTTCGGCTGAATCGTTATAGACGGAAAGTTTCGGAAATCGATGACTGAGTCTCCGCGCGTGACTTTCATCGAGCTCAAGAGCAATAAACGTAGTATGTCTCCCGATTCGTTTCAGAATCGGCCCGGTGAACGAACCCGTGCCCGGTCCCATTTCGACCACAGTGTCCGCGGACTGCAAAGCGAGACCTCGAATCATCGCTTTGGCCAAAGCGGGCGAGCTCGGACTCAATGCTCCGACGCTGGACGGTTTTCGAATAAAAGTCTGAAAAAAATGAATATGATCGGCGAGATTGAATCGCGTCTCTTGGATGCCATCAACGCTCCGATCCGAGTGGAGTTCTTGTGAACTCGGACTTTTTTGGATGGCGATAGTGTCGCGCATTGATAGTTCTGCCGTGCTGCGCCGATATTTGCCGGTCTCGAGTGAACGCGGTAAAAGCGAGGCTAGCTTCTCTCGGAATTTACTGCCTAGGAACTTCTTCGGTAAGGAACTAGCCGAGACGCCAAGATTAATCAAGCGAATCCTTTGGCCGCTTGAGGCGTGCTGCGCATCTCCGGCTTGGTGAAACAATCTCCATAATCCGATAAAGCCCCGTGAATTGAGTTCTTCGAACAGGGTTCCCGATTGCAACGGAGGCACGTGTCTGGTAGTTCTGCCTATGGCGGGGTTTGCGGTCGAAACCCAAAAATGTCGGCGACCGGAGCCAATCGGCCAGCACCCGTGAACAAATCCAAAGAAACAATAACGCTCCGCAGGATTCCGTCCGTGGATCGTTTGGTTCAGGAAGTTTCGCCCACCCGCGTTCCGCGCCCGTTGGTGGTAGCTATCATTCGGCGCGAGCTCGAGATGCTTCGCCGAGAACCGAAGATTCCAGGATTCGAATCGGTTTTGGAGAGAGTTCGTTTGAAGATCGAGAATTGCCGTCTCTCGCGAATTCAAACTGTAATCAATGGCACCGGCATCGTCATTCACACAAATCTGGGCCGGTCGCCGCTGGGAGAGGAGGTGGTTCGGGCGCTCGCGGATATCGCCACGAGCTACAATAACTTGGAATATGACCTGGTCTCGGGCGAACGCGGGGGAAGGGCGTCCTACCTTGAGCAAGGCCTTGCGTTGTTGTGTGAGGCCGAATCGGCCACCGTTGTCAACAACTGCGCCGCAGCTCTTGTGCTGATTTTGCGGCATTTTACGACGGAAGGTCGCAAACAAGTCGTCATTTCGCGTGGAGAATTGGTTCAAATCGGAGGCGGCTTCCGAATCCCAGAAATTCTGGAGGCGAGCGGTGCTCGGTTGATCGAGGTTGGGACGACCAACAAGACAACTCTTGAGGATTATCGTAAAGCAATTTCATCTGAGACGGCACTGCTCTTGAAAGTGCATCGGAGTAATTTTTATATGGATGGATTCGTTGAATCGCCATCCACCGAGGAGCTTTCGACTCTGGCTCGGAAACTAAAGATTCCACTCGTCGAAGATTTGGGAAGCGGCGCGATGGTAAGTCCTTCAGAATACCTCCTGGAAGTTGCGAACGAACCCACGCCGGCCGGCGTTCTCGCGTGCGGTGTGGACTTGGTTTGTTTCAGTGGCGACAAACTCATGGGTGGGCCTCAAGCCGGAATCATTGCAGGTAACGAGAGTCTTGTGAAGGCGCTCAAAAACGAGCCGTTTTTTCGCGCTTTGCGATGCGACAAACTGATCCTGGGGGCGTTGCAATGCACTGTGGATCTGTATCTGGCTGGAATCGCGGATCGGCACGAGAACCGGAAAGCGATCCCGATACTTGAAATGATGGCGCTCTTGCCGGACGAATTACGAACGCGGGCCTCGAATATTGTCTCTTCTTTGCGAGAAGTGCGTGTCCGTGCCGAGATTGGAATTGGGGAATCCCGAATCGGGGGAGGAACTCTTCCGCGCACGCGCATTCCTTCTGTCACCATTGATCTAATACCGGACCGAACGACATTGAACGAGTTTTCTGCGCGTCTTCGAAACAGCGAGCCGCCTGTTATTGGATACATTTCTGAGGGCCGTCTTAAACTTGACTTAAGGACGGTTTTTCCGAGGCAGGATGCGGCGGTGATCGATGCGATTCGCAATGCGATATCTCAAAACGAGGGATCTTGATAAGGAATTACATTTCCCAGAATTGTCTCGCAACGGAGCTGCGCTGACGCGGATTTCAGTTTTGACCTGGAGAAACGAATTCGAGAAAGAAGATCTCAAAAAACTGTGAAGGTTCAGAATTTCATCCTTGCAACAGCCGGACATGTGGATCACGGGAAGAGTGCGCTGATCAAGGCGCTAACCGGAACCGATCCTGACCGGCTCCCGGAGGAGAAGGCGCGCGGTATCACCATCGATCTCGGTTTTGCCAGCCTCGAGCTTACTAATGATGCAGTCTCCGGTGTTGTGTCTGATTCGTCCGCATGCCTCTATCGACTTGGAATCGTCGATGTTCCAGGGCACGAAGATTTTGTAAAAAACATGGTTGCCGGGGTTGGATCCATCAACATCGCCCTTTTTATCGTTGCAGCGGACGATGGGTGGATGCCGCAAAGCGAAGAGCATCTTCAAATCTTGAGTTATCTCGGGGTAAAGCAAGCAGTCGTCGCTCTGACAAAAGTGGATCTTTTGGATGGGATCGGAGCGTCCGAGACTGCAATCACGAAATTGTCGGAAGCACTGGCCGGATCCCCGTTTGCGGATTCGGAGATCGTTCCGACATCCATTGTTCAAAACACGGGCATCGAGGAAATTAAGCAGGCCCTCGTTCGAACTTTGGCTCGGACGCCGCCTCCCCGTGATTTTGGAAAACCGCGGCTGCCAGTCGATCGCGTATTCACACTGCGGGGAATTGGGACCGTCGTCACTGGAACATTGACCGGCGGGGAATTTCGGCGCGGCCAATCCGTGATCGTTCAACCGTCCGGCCAGAATACGCGCCTTCGAACACTGCATTCGCACAATAGTGAGGTGGAGATCACTCTCCCGGGAACGCGAACGGCGCTGAATCTTCCAGATATCGCAAGCCACGCGCACTCTGGTTCCAGCTCGATTTCCCGAGGAGACACAGTCACGTTGCCGGAGTTTGGGAACGCCTCGACGACGTTGGACGTAATAGTCGAAAAATCCCACCGCTTGATCGACTGCAAGAATGGCGCGGCTCGCCCGCTAAAAGACGGGGCGCTCGTTAGGATTCACCACGGAAGCGGGAATGTCCCGGCGCGGGTTGCTCTTTCCGGCTGCCGGCAGCTCGATCCAGGCGAACGGGCGATCGCACAGCTACGATGCGAATCTCCGGTTTTTGGGTTTACGGGAGACCATTTTATCGTTCGGGACTGGTCGGAGCAATGGACTCTGGCGGGCGGGGTCATTCTCGATCCGGATGCCTCACGCAACGGATTCCGGACCGACGCGCGTCGCGGATCCCTTGATGTGCGGTCTCAATCACCCGAACGACCCGTTGTGCATATCTCTTCGCAATTGTCGCAATATAGCGCAGTCAGAAGGTCCGAACTTTTGGTAAAATCCCGCT
This sequence comes from Verrucomicrobiota bacterium, assembly GCA_027623095.1. Taxonomy (GTDB): domain Bacteria; phylum Verrucomicrobiota; class Verrucomicrobiia; order Limisphaerales; family SIBE01; genus JAIPJX01. The sequence goes on along the minus strand of JAQBVM010000048.1, from coordinate 12,146 downwards.
TCAGCACCCACGAAATCGAAGCGGCGGTTTCGGAGCTCGTGAAACTGGGGGAGGCCATGTCCTCGAACGGATGGGTCATTGCGACTTCGTGGTGGAAGCGGAATCGGACGCTTGCTGAGCAGGCGATCGACGAGGAACATCGGCTGCGGCCTCAGAACCTCGGTTTGCAAATCACAGATTTGCGCCGTTCGCTCACGAAGCAGGTGCCTGTTGCTGAGTTGTTCGATCTTCTTACGGCGGATTTGTGCCGGGACGCGTGCGTTCAGAGCGGGACGACGATTCGGCGCCGGAGTCATAAGCCCGCATTGCCTCCGGAACTGCAAGCCGCTGGAATTCGCCTCAGAGGTCTGCTGTCCGCCAAGCCGGCTGAGCCTCCGTCAAAAAAGGAACTAACGCCCGATAAAACAGCGCAACAGGCGCTGAGGTTCATGCTGCAAACGGGAGAAGCGGTTGAAATCAGCACGGAAGTTGTTCTTCTGACGGATGCTTACAGTCAGGCCGTTGCCGGTATCAAGAAGCACCTTTCGCGGCGGGGAACTGCGACTGTCAGTGAACTGCGACAGGTGGTGGGCGCCAGCCGACGGATTGTCATTCCTTTGCTCGAACGGCTCGATCGCGAAGGTGTTACCCGGCGGGACGGGGACAAGCGAGCGCTTCGGTGATTGGTTGCTAGAAGGAAAGATTCAAGACCCTGTCCTGAAGCTGCTGGCTCCAGCGGGATGTGAAGCCGAACACGCGGTAGATCTCTTCAACGCGGCGGATCGGGAGCATTGCGATCCGCGCGTCGCCTTGCAAGGTATCCGCAGACTCCCAATTCGAATTCATGGCCTTGAGTTCTTCCGAGTAACGCGCATGGCGGCCGCCGATATCATTCTGAAGAGATGTCAACTTCTCAGTCCAATCCAATCCTTTCTCAAACCACTCGACCTTGGCGATGGGAGATGCCGCTTCGTTTTTCTGCGAAAGGAACTGATCGACCGCTTTGCAGAGTTTTCCGACTTGAAAGAATAGTTCCATCATTCCCTCGGGAATCTCCTCCACGACGCCAGGTTTCTTGTTGAGCTCCAGCTCAAGCAGGTGCGACAAGCGGGCTTTCGTATCGCGCAGACACTGATAAGCGGCGTTTAAGGCTGTGCATCGGTCTTGGGCGTCTCGTTTCTCAGATTCGGAGGATCCGTGTTTCCGATCAGGGTGAACCTCAGATGTGAACGCTAGGAACTTCTGCTTCAGCACCTCCGCGGCAATCCATGGACGGCGCGGTTCCACGAGAGTAGCGAAATGGTCCGTCATACGTTCACGAGGGCTCGTATTTGAGCGGATCTCGTGGCTCGGCAAAATGGAGCGCGAATTAAGCGCTGAAACTCTCGCCGCACGAGCAGCTAGTCGCGGCGTTCGGGTTCGCTACTTTGAATCCTCCTCCTTCGAGGGCGTTCAGGTAGTCTAATTCCGAGCCGGTTACATATAGAGCGCTCTTCGGATCGACGACCACCTTGATGCCACTGGATTCAACTAGAATGTCGCGCGAAGCGGGCTGATCCTGGAGATCCATCTTGTATTGCAGGCCAGAGCATCCGCCGCCAATCACGGCGACTCGCAATACACCGGAAGCGCGTCCCTGTTTCGACAAGAGTGACTGAATTTTTTGAGCAGCATTCGCTGTTACCTTGATGAGGCGCTCATCGCCTACTCGAAATGCAGGCTGCGAGCTCGCCGGTTTGGATATCGATGAAATCATAATGTCACCCGACTGTGAAAGTATGGCCAGACCCCGGTGGCGTCAACCGTCGAACTTCGTGCATCTCAGACTTGTTGGAACGATCATTGGTTCATGATCCCGGTTCGCGTTCATCTCATGAACGTTTTTGCTACCCATGAACTTGATATTGCTGCGGATCACAGACCCACGCTCCGGAGCGCGCCTCTGTGAGGCGCAGCAGTTCAGGGGTTCAAAGCGCGAAAGATTTCGTGGAATCCTCTCCATGAACCATGATTCCCAGATGGACAGTTTTCTGTCGTATATGCGACATAAAGTTGTCCATAGAGTTCATGGCACCGATTCGCATCCAATTTTTTGGAGGTTTTTCCTACCCATGAACCGGCATGTAGTCTCGGCTTCAGCCGGTTGGAACCGCCCAAGGCGGAACTACGGACGACCTTTGGAGGTCTGGGCTCTCCAAGAACGAAAACGGAGGGGCTGATGTTCCGCGCGAGTCTTTACTTCGAGTTTGTTGACGCCTAGTTTGCGAGGGTTCAATAAGAGTTCCACAGCGGATTCGCTTCCGCCTAATTACAGTTTCGAAGCGCACGAATGAAACGAATTCTACAACTCTGGTGTTTTGTGCTGTTTACGGCCCTCGGTTGTACAGAATCGAACGAAACACAACACGGCCCGAGCATCGACGGGCGTCCTCAAATCGGTCTTCAAGAGCCTTCCATTTCAGAAGCGTCCCAGCCCACGGCAGGTTTTGATGAGTGGATTATGGCCTGTCAGAAACTGCCGACGAATCTCCAGCAGGGGTTTCGTGTGCCGCCGAAGCATGTTTTACCGCTAAAAAGCTTTGCCGAGCTTGAACTCGAGATCGATGGATTCTTCGGATGGTCCACAAACGGTGTGATGAATCTTCCCAGTCATTGGTTGGGTGAGAAACCGACGGAGGAAGAATTCTTCAATACGAGCCGAGTCTATTACGAGCAGCCCGCAATACCATTCCAGCCATTTGCCCAGAAACTCTCGGTTCCCGCCGGCACGGAAGTCGTTTTTCACGGTGACTTCCACGGTGATATTCATTCACTCGTCCAGATGGTCGTTTGGTTGAACGGGCACGGGTATTTGAACGGCTTTAAGATATCCCGTTCGGATGTACATCTGGTATTTCTGGGGGATTACACAGATCGCGGCATCTACGGAGCGGAGGTGATTTATACGCTGCTTAAACTGAAAACTGCGAACCCCGATCGGGTCTGGATGATCCGGGGCAATCATGAAGACATCGGTTTGACAAGCCGTTACGGGTTCCTTCAAGAGTTCGTTTCGAAGTTCGGCCAGAACCGTGCGGCTATCCGCAAGATCTCGCGGATTTACGACTTCATGCCGGTCGCGCTATACTTGGGAATGGGCGACAATTGGGTTCAGTGCAACCACGGAGGGCTGGAACCGGGTTTCGATCCCTCGGATCTCTTGTCAGCCACAAATGCCGTTCAGTTTCAATTCCTCGGACTTTTGCGGCAGGCTCAGTTTATTCACCGGCATCCTGAGATTCTTCGCAGCGTGGAACCACTCAAGCGAGCCCGATTCAAAAACATGTTCGCGGATTTTGTTCCGCAATCTCCGACATCGCCTTTGGTGCTCGGGTTTATGTGGAATGACTTTTCGCTTCTCGGGGATGAGCCAGCGATCGACTATGATTCGGGTCGCGCTTGGGTGTTTGGACGTGCCGCCGCCGATGCGATTCTCGGAAACGCTGGTCGAGGAGGCAAACGGGTTAGAGCGGTTTTTCGGGCGCACCAGCACTCGGGAGTTTTGAATCCGATGATGCGCCGGCTTCGAGCTTCAAACGGGCTCTATCGCCATTGGCAGGAGCGGGATTCAAGCACCATACTCGACGCGGAGAACAAAGTTCTCAGGGACCGCCTTGATCACAACGAAATTCGCTCGATACCGGACGGGTCAGTGTGGACGTTCAACGTCGCGCCGGACAGTGTCTATGGGAAAAACTGCGATTACACTTTCGATTCGTTTGGGATCCTCTCGGTTCGCGAGCGATTTGATCAATGGACCATCAGAGTCGTGAATCTGAATGTTGTTCAGTGAGTCTGCGCGGCGCAAGAATTGGCGCCTCAAAGAAGTTCTTGCGTTTCCGCCCACTGAGTTGTGTCTTTGTTAAAATTAACTATGCTCAGTCCGATGAGTTTCTCAAAGCTTTGCTTGGGTTATCTGGTGAGTGTGATTCTGGTTGCTTGCGGGCAGCAGTCTGCCGGGACAAAAAGCGGATCTGAAACACTCGAAGAGACGATCAGGGTCTTCACGGTGAATGGGATCGTGAAAGAAACGGAGCATGCGGACAACGCTCTGATCGTCGAGCACGAAGCGATTCCGGATTTCATGCCGGCGATGACGATGCCGTTCAAGGTTAAGAATCCGGTGGAGCTGGAAGGACTTCAGCCGGGGAACGCAATTACTTTTCGGCTGTCTGTAGCTGAGAATCGATCCTGGATCGACCAGATTCGGAAGGTGGATGCATTGACTCAAAACGAACCACCGCCACGCCCTGCGATTCGTCTTGTTCGCGATGTGGAACCTCTGAAGGTTGGAGATTTACTACCCCATTATCGGTTTACGAACGAACTTGGGCGCGTGGTCGGTTTTGAGGATTACAAGGGGAAAGCGCTAGCGATTACGTTCATTTTCACGCGTTGTCCCATTCCCGAATTCTGTCCGTTAATGTCGAAACAGTTCACAGCTGTCCAAAACCGGCTCGCATCCATGCCAGAGGCTCCCACCAACTGGCATCTTTTTTCCGTTTCGTTCGATCCCCACTATGACACGCCCGCTATACTCAAAGGATACGCAAAGATATACGGCTACGATCCCGAGCACTGGAGTTTCGTTACCGGTTCAATGATAGACATCGACGCGATCACGGAGCAGTTTGGCCTCCCGGTGGTTCAGGACGGAGGCAGTCTCAGCCATAAATTGAGAACAGTTGTTGTGGACGCGCAGGGTCGGATTCAGAACATCTTTATGGGAAATCAATGGAAACCCACGGAACTCATGGATGCTTTGATCGAAGCGGCAAGTGCCAGCTTGACACAGGAGGCGGACCGTTCATCCAACAAGAAGTAGCAGTGACCACAAAACACAGCTAAAGACACGAAAAGGAAAGGGTTTGTGGGCAGACAGGTTCACCGGGCGGGTGAAAGCGCCTTCGGTTCCAACGCTCTCCGCTCTAGTTTGTTTCGTAATACTGTAGACCATTGCAAACATGAAAAGGATCCGCTGCTGAAAATTTTAGCGAGCCTTCGATGAACGCGGCAGCGTCGTGGACTGCGGTGACGAGCGGAGCGATTCACCGCTTTCGCTTCGGCGAGTCTGAGGATTCGAGATAGTTCCAGACCACTTTGTTCCATTTCAAAAGCGGCAACTGCGAAGGCTCCGTGCATTTCGAGGTTTAGACTGCTGTCTTAAGTTCCGTGGTTGCCTCACCCGATGAGACGTTTCTGGGAAAGAAGAAATAGTCCACTCCTTACCCATTCCGGACATCTCAATAGTGCCGTATATCACTATTGACATTGGCACGAATCTTCCTTTTAAACCTTCTTGTATAGAGCTGTTAGGATTAGTCCAATAGGCTCTATATTGATGCGTTCGGTGGCAAACTGTGCGCGAGGAGATTCGGAATGAAACGAAAGACGGGATCACTTGGATGCAGATCGGCTTTCACTCTTGTGGAGGTAATCATGTCGATCTCAATCGCCGCGCTGACGATTGGAGGCATCATTGCCGGTTACACGCTGTCTGCCCGATGGGCGGAATGGTCCTCGTATTCCCTGGCGGCTCATTCGCTCGCAATGCAGAAGTTGGAACAAGCTCGCTCCGCGAAGTGGGATCCCCAAGGTTGGCCGGCGATTGACGAATTGGTGAGCAGCAATTTTCCAGTGCAGATCGATGTCCTGGATATTCCGATTTCAGGGACCAATCTCGTTTATGCAACCAATACAACCACCATCACGACGCTTTCGTCAGGTCCAGATCTTAAAATGATCCGGGTGGATTGCACTTGGATGTTTGTGTCTCGCGGTCCTTTTACAAACACCGTGATGACTTACCGAACCGGTGATCAATGAGGATCTGCGATACAGATTTTGCGGAAGAAAAGCGGTTCGGGCGCAGGGGCCAGTCTGCTTTCACGCTGACCGAGATGATGATCTCAATGAGCATTCTGGCGATGGTGTTGGCTGGTATTATTTCCAGCCACTTGTTCGGCGTGAAAATGATGGAACTTACAAAAGCTAAACTGGGGGCTAGCGACGATGCGCGCGCGGCCATTAGCAAGCTAATCTCGGAGATCCGTTCGGCAAAACGAATCCTGGTTGGATCGGGCGACTCCAGTTCGTTCGCGGAGATTGAGGACGGCCTTGCACAGGAGGGTTCGGCCATCCAGATTTATGCTTCCACGAACACGGATTCCTTCGTGCGCTATTTCATCGACGGCTTCGACCAAAAGCTGAAACGTGCGACCAACGGCAGCTCATCCTTCGAAGTGATCGCACAGTCAATCACGAACACGCTTCCGTTTACAGCGGAGGGTTTTTCGGGAGCAGTACTCACGAATAATCGAAACAATCGGGTGATTGGCGTGCTGCTCCAGTTTTATCAGATTCAGTATCCGGTCGTTTCGATCGGACCAGGGAACTACTACGACTACTATCAATTACGGACACGTGTCACTCGGAGAGTGCTGGAATAGCGATGAAGACCCGTTTTCCAATTCCTAGAAATGCGAAATCTGGATATGCGCAAGGAGGATTGGACCAAACGTATGTGGAACGAATTACCTCCGAGTCGTATGTTGATTTGAATTCGAAATACGAAGGACTCAAAGGATAGGCATCAACCTATCGGGTTCTATCGAATGCTCGCGAGGTGGGATCTTCATACAACATCATCGGGGCCGTGTGTCAGGATGTCCAAGTCGCCTCGATACCCATCTTCCAATTCGCGATCTTTTACGGACTCGATCTGGAGATCAACACCATGACCACGATGAATGTCAACGGTCGCGTTCACTGTAATGGGAACATTTACACCTATCCCGGCGCGACAGTGACATTTAAGGGCACCGTTACAAGTGTCGGTGATATCATCAAGACCCGGAAACCGGGAGATCCGGCCTATTCGAGTTCGCCCCCCTCAGGACAACTCGTCTATCAGCAACAGAAGGAAACCGGCGTCGCCGCGCTGACGCTTCCCATCGGCACAAACAACACCCCGGCCGCGATTCGCAAGGTTCTTGAGATTCCGCCCGCTTCCGAAGCGATCAATTCAGGGATGGGCCAGCAGCGATACTTCAACAAAGCCGAACTCAACATCTTGGTGACGAATAACACGGTCTCGGTGGCGGCAAAAACTCCGCTTTCAGCAACCAGCAGCGCCATTCCCTGGGCAGAGATCGCCCCTCTTGTGAGCACCAACAAGAGCTTCACGGATCAGCGCGAAGGCAAATCTGTTGAAGTCACCGAAATCGACGTCTCAAAGATTCAATCGTGGAGCCTCACTAACGCAACCGTTCAAAGTGTTCTTGGCCCCGGGAAACCGGTGAATCTGATCTACGTCGCGGATTCGCGTTCGACGACGAGCTCCCAACTCGATGCCGTGCGCCTCGTGAATGGACAAACGCTGCCCTCGCGAGGATTAACCGTTGCGACGCCGAATCCCCTCTACGTTCTGGGCCACTTCAACCAGCCGACGAGCCCGCATCTGGGAACCACGAACACCTCCAATGCCAAACCGGCTTCGCTGGTTTCCGACGCGTTGACGATACTCTCCGGCACTTGGAATGACTCTCAAAGCGCCGGTTCTTACAGCTCCCGGGACGCCTCGGATACGACCGTTAACGCGGCAATTCTTTCGGGAATTGTTGAAACAACCAATTCCCCCGCTATCTATAGTGGCGGCGTCCATAATCTGGGCCGCTTCTTGGAGGATTGGAAATACCGGACGATCACCATCAACGGATCAATGGTTGTTTTGTTTCCAAGCGCTCAGGCGACACAACCTTTTCAGCAGCCCGGCGCATACTACTATCCGCCTGCGCGAAACCTTGCATTCGACTTGAACTATTTGGATATTACCAAACAACCTCCGGGCACTCCCGAAATCCGGGCATTGATTCGAAACTCGTGGACTTTGGTGCCTCCTAACACGACGGAGATTGCCAGTTCTTACTAATATGTGCCGCTTCCAACTTCCGACTGCTTCTGTCTTCGTTTGCCTCATGTTGATTGCGGATGTTTCGCTCCGTGCCCAAACGTCCATCGAACGGGCTGTGGCGAGTCCAAAGCTTCCGCTGCTGAAGTCTGGGTCAAGAACAACGGATGGAACGACAGGGACCGGCGAATCTACTAACAAACCGCTTTTGGATCTTACCAGTGCCGCTCAAAGAATTCACGGCGACATTGTAATTCCGACAGTGATCGTGAAAGCGGAGCGAACTCAGTTTTCCTTCGTACCTCCGCCGGGATGGCGAGTTCAACTGGCTTCCGAGAAAAAGCAGATACGACTTGTCGCATCAGAGTCTGGTTCGCTCATTCTCGTCGAAATCATCGAACGCCACGAACCGAAGTTGCCTTCGCAGGAAGCTGATTTTCTCCGAACTCAGGTGCTGGGGCGTTATCCAAATTCGCGGATCACGGACGAATTCTCCGCATCCGCACTAGGCACAGACGGACCGGCTTTTGATCTGGAATGGCGAACTCCGCACAATGTGAGTCTTGCCGCCAGGTTTGTCCGAATTCCGTTCGAAGACGGAAGATTGGAGATTTCATTGAGCGCTCCTTCAAGCCATATCAAGCATAGCTTTCACGATTTGAATTGCCTCCTGTTGTCGTTTCGCTCCGCTCCTTTGAATGGCAGCCTAGAACTTCAACCTGTTACTCCGGGATAAGCGTTCAAGTTCCTGGTGGAATTGTGCTGTCCAAGAACATGTACCTCGGTGGGGCGATACTCCGTAGAGCCCTGACCAGCCTTGAGGCGGAAGAAAATAACGCAAAGGCGAACTGGAAACACAATAACCTCCAAACCCTTGCGTTTCCAAGGCCCGCATTCTTCAGAAACCATTCCACAAGGAAAGACCAGGGCTCTACAGAGTATCGCCCCACCAATCAAAATAGAAGGTGCAAGCTGATTGTATTCGGTAACCCTGAGCAGACGATAAGTTGCCCTTTCCAGGCCTTTACAGGTTCAACCATGAAATACAGGCAAATTTGCACTTGAAACTCAGTCTCAATTAGTGTTGATTGCGTGAAGTGAATCTGAACGACGGCAAGAACGATCCTTCCCTTGTGGATCTTTGTGAGGCAAAGATCGGAGTTCGTTTGCGTGTTCGAGGCTTGAAAGGGGAATCATCGGTTTGCGAGCGTTTGCGGGAAATGGGTTTCTGCGAAAGGGCGGAGATCCACAAAGTTTCGCAGAATGGCGCTTTGATCTGCGTGGTATGCGGTTCTCGGGTTGCGTTGAGCCAGAGACTTGGGAAAGAGATCATGGTTGAACCTCTCTGGCCAAAGGCTCCCGGCAGTTCGCAATGAGCGGTACGATGCGGTTATCCGAGTTGCAAGCTGGTTCCGAAGCCAAAATTCAGGGATTTGCGCCGGGCTTTAAGGAAGCCGGGCGTCTTCGAGAAATGGGACTGCTCCCCGGCACAAAGATACAATTGATCAGATGGGCGCCACTGGGGGATCCGTTGGAAATTAAGGTTCGTGGATATCATCTCTCTTTGCGCAAACAGGAAGCGGATTCCGTCGAAGTGGTCGTTTCGTCTCCCTGAATCGATGGCGGCGGTTTGAAAGGTTGCGGAACCAATGACGACACCTCACGCCTTGCCTTCAGGAACCGCCCTCACTTTCGCTCTGGTGGGCAATCCGAACTGCGGCAAAACCACAGTGTTCAACTGCCTTACCGGAATGCGGCAAAAGGTGGGTAACTATCCGGGAGTCACAGTCGAGAAGAAGGTTGGTCAGTTCTTTTCTTTGCACGGAAAACCGATGCAGCTTGTCGATCTGCCTGGCGCCTACAGTCTGACTCCGCGTTCACCGGACGAGGAGATCACCAGGGACGTTTTGCTTGGCGCTCGGGCGGACACGCGACGGCCGGACCGAGTTGTTTGCGTTGTGGACGCGAGCAATTTGGAGCGAAACCTTTTCCTAGTCACTCAAATTCTGGATCTCGGATTGCCGACGATTGTGGCTCTGAATATGACGGATGTCGCCGAAGACAAGGGGTTAACTGTGGATGCCGAAGCGCTCTCCCTGGAACTTGGGGTCCCCGTTGTTTCTTGCCGAGCCCATCAGAAAGCTGGAATAACGGAACTGCGCCAAGCGATGGGCCGGGAGATCCTGCCAGCGGCGGTTCGGAAGTGGAAGCTCCCGGACATGTTGGAGTCGGCGCTGTTACGGGTTCAATCGTGCCTTGTGAATCAGCACGAAATCGATCCGTCGGTTTCCTTTGTAAAGGCTCTCGATTTGCTTGGGAGTCCCTCCGATCAACGCGCCGGAACCTGCGCGCGATGCGAAAGTTTCCTAAAAACGGCAGACGATCAACTTGCCAAAGAGGAACGAAGTCCCCACGAAGCCATTGTTAGCGCGCGTTACGACTATGCTCAAGGGGTGTGCGAGCGGGTTGTTCGTTCCGGCCCAGGCGGCCGCCAGGATCTCTCGGATCGGTTGGACGCCGTTTTCACTCACCCTGTTTGGGGGTGGGTCGCATTTCTTTTCACGATGGGTCTGATGTTTTTCTCAATCTTCACGGTCGCGACTTATCCGATGGATTGGGTGGATAAGAGTTTCGGATCGCTCGCGGATTGGGTTCGGGCGGTGATGCCTCCAGGCGATCTGCGGGGTTTGCTTGCCGATGGAGTCATTGCCGGTGTCGGTGGCGTACTTGTTTTTCTGCCGCAGATCCTGATCCTGTTCTTTTTCATTGGCCTTCTGGAAGACACTGGATACATGGCGCGCGCCGCGTTCATTATGGATCGAGTCATGAGCCGGGTCGGGCTCCATGGAAAATCGTTTATCCCGTTGTTGAGTTCCTACGCGTGCGCGATTCCCGGCATCATGGCGACCCGCACAATTGAGAATCCGAAAGACCGGCTCGTCACGATCTTGGTGGCGCCGCTGATGAGTTGCTCGGCCCGCCTTCCGGTTTATACACTTATGATCGCCGCGCTCCTGCCGAATGAGACGGTCCCGGCTCTCCAAAAGGCAGGGCTCATGATGGCATTGTACGCTGTGGGCACCGTCGGGGCGTTTTTCTTCGCGGGACTATTCAAGAAAACGCTTATGCGGGGAGAGACTCCGGTCTTTATTATGGAATTGCCCCCGTATCGTCTGCCGTCCCTCGGTGCGGTGGTGATGCAAATGTTAAATCGTTCGAAACTCTTTGTCCGTAGGGCGGGAACGGTGATTCTGGGCCTTTCGATTCTACTGTGGTTTATGACCGCTTATCCGAAATCCGGATCGGATTCCTCGACTGTGCAACTGGAGCAAAGCATTGCCGGAAAGCTTGGAAAAATAATCGAACCCGTCGTTAAACCGTTGGGATTCGACTGGAAGATTGGCATCGGTTTGATCGGATCCTTTGCGGCTCGCGAAGTCTTCGTGAGCACCATGTCGATCGTGTACAATGTCGAGGATGATTCGGATGTGACAGTCCCGCTAAGAGACAACATGCTCAAGGAGAAATGGCCGGACGGTTCTCCCGTTTATACGCCTCTGGTGTGTGTCTCGCTGCTTCTCTTTTATGTGATCGCGCTCCAGTGTATGGCTACTATCGCGGTTGTGCGCCGCGAGACGAATAGTTGGAAATGGCCGCTCTTTCAGCTCGGTTACTTGACCGGAACCGCGTACCTCGCGAGTTTGATTGTCTTTCAAACCGGAAAGTTTTTGGGTTTTTGAAATGAGTGCGGATTGGCAACAATGGATCGCGTTGGCAATATTGGTGGCGACCGTTTTGATCGCATCGGTTCGATTCTTCCGCACGAGAAAGTCGGGATGTGGCGGAGGTTGCGGATGCGGCACCGACACACTGAAAAAGCGGTAATTGATTCCTTGCTCGGAAAAACCGGTTGATATGGGTGCTCAGCTGGAGAAATATGGTGCGCCATATCGCGAAAACGACAATCGAAATTGCCGATGATCTTTTTGAGCGAGCCCAACGCGTCGCTCGAAAGGAGAAGACCACCTTTCGTTCCCTGACTGAACATGGCCGTGAGCATTATTTCCGTCGCGTGACAAGAGAGTGGTGAGCTGATGGAAATCACTGTGTTACGTCGGTCAGCGTGCGGAGGGTTAAAAATTCCCGGCGAACGGGGGTCAAATCTGTGATCGAGGGGAGTGTCAGGCCTCTTTTGAGGGATTTGTGGGAGTTTTCGGAT
>JAQBVM010000047.1 GCA_027623095.1 Verrucomicrobiota bacterium | reverse complement strand
AATGAACCGCCGAATCGGACACGTCATCCGTCTCATCACATGTCCTGCCTGACTTTAGAGCAGCCCTGGTCCCCGGCCGCCTCGCCGGCTAATTCATTGACAATCGCGAAATTGTCCAAGTCCAAGTAAAGCAGAAAGCTGGAGACCCCGAAGTTCCCTTTCTCCAGCACAACTTCCAGAACTGCATCCAGACTGCGCCTATTCAAACACCCTGTGACCGGATCATGCGTTTCCGCGGCCATCTGGCGATCGCATTCCCGCTGGCGGAGAAGCGCCCGAACCCGCGCGCCCACTTCGGAGAAATCATACGGTGACGCGATATAGTCTATCGCCCCTCGTTCAAACGCTTCGATTCGGTTTACCTTCCCCTGTTCAGCCCCCAAGACAACGATCGGGATCCCCCGCAACTTGGATTCCTCCTTAAACCGCAGGCAAACTTCGAGCCCGCTCAATCCCGGAAGGGATTCACTGACCATCACCAGATCGAAAAGTCCCGCGCCGGCTCTTTTGAGCCCATCCATCCCGTCCGCAACCAACTCACTCTGTATCTGCGAGGTTCCAAGGGCGGCGCAAACGGAAGCGGCAACGTCCGAGGACTGATGAATGATGAGCACCCTTTGGCGGTTCACGAGGCGATTTCTTTCATGGCGACATGCCGCACAATTCAAGACTCTTCAAATTCGTCGATCTGCCACTTGGGCTCAAACGATCACGCCAGACTCGGTAAAACAGGAAACCGCGACGGTTGCCACGCTCCCTTTATCGATCGAAATCCGAGGGAGTTCAATACATTAAAAAAAACTCAGTCGGATTTTCGAATTGCGGTTTTGGAGTTTCGATTGAGTACACAGTCCAAGCGCAAGGCACGTTTGGATAAAGCTCAGTCACTGCAAGATGGCGATCCGGGTTCAAGATCCTCGATATCAGTTGTGGCCCGGCGGATATCCTCGAACATCTGCCTTCTATCGATTACCACGGATTCGATCTGAGCCCTGAAATCTACTTCGGTCTATTTCCAAGAAGTTCCGCGGATCGCCGCTGGGCTTCATTGATCTGCTCCGGCGTCATCTGTTGAGCCGCGAGATCACGGCTGACGACCGAGTCTTTGTTACCCAGAGCCGAGGCGATGTTGAACCATGTGTACGCCTCGACCAAATTTTTCTCCACACCCCGACCGTTAAAATAGTAAATGCCGACGTTCTGCTGGGCCATGGTCAAACCCTGCCGAGCCGCCCTCAAATACCATTCCAGCGCCTTGGCGTGATCCTGTTCCACTCCCTGGCCCCGTTCGAAAAGCCAGCCGATTTCGTTCTGCGCGACCGGATGCCCCAAGTCCGCCGCCTTTTGAAACCATTCGGCCGCAGCTTTAGTATCAACCGGAACGCCTCGACCACTCTTGTACATCACTCCAAGATTATATTGAGCCAGTGAATAACCGGCATCCGCAGCTTTCCGGTACAACTTGACCGCTTCAGCCTCGTCTTGATCAACGCCCTCTCCCTTCTCGTACATCCAAGCAAGCTGATTCTGCGCGAGCACGTTTCCGAAATCGGCGGCTGTCTTGTAAAACTTCGCAGCCTCTGCCATGTCTTTCTCCACACCACGTCCGTTCGCGTACATAGCTCCGAGATAATAGACGGATTGGATCACGCCCGCGTCGGCCGCCTTTCGAAACCATTTCAGCGCTTCCTGATCATCGGTGGCAACGCCTTGGCCCAGATAATACAGCAAACCAAGATTGTTCTGGGCCATCGACTCTCCCTGGTCCGCCGCTTTCCGGAACCAACTCAAAGCCTGAGCCGGGTCTGCCTCGACTCCTTGTCCGACCAATAGCAATCGCGCAAGTTCGTTCTGAGCTTGAGCCACACCTTGCTCCGCAGCCTTCCGAAACCATCGAGCCGCTTCTGACACATCCTGTTCAACGCCTTGACCGGTCAACAACAGAACAGCAAGGTTTTTCTGAGCTACCGCGTTCCCAAGCTCCGCAGCTTTCTGAAACCAGCGAACGGCTTCGGCCAAATCCTTCGGAACACCCCGGCCCGACGCGTAGAGAAGGGCCAGTTCGTTCTGCGCAGGCGCATCATCTTTTTCAGCGGCTCGTCGATACAATTTACCGGCTTCGATATCATCTTGAGTAACTCCCAACCCTTGAATGTACATCGCCGCAAGATTCTTTTGAGCCGTCACATCTCCCTGGTCCGCCGCCATTCGGAACCACTTGGAGGCCTCACCGTGGTGCTGCAACGCGCCCTGCCCCAGCGAATAAATCATCCCCAAACTTAACTGCGCCTTGCTGTCGCCATTCTCCGCCCGAGTCTTCAGCTCACTGATGTCAACGGATTGCGCATTTAAAAACAACGGCAATATTAACGCGCCGAGGAGGCGAAACCCTATACGTGCGGCGAACCGACCTACTTTTGATAAAACTCTCATGAATTTGGAAGCTATAGGAAACAAAGGAAGAATGCAATAATTGAGCCTCGGAATCTTGCGAAAAGTGCGCATCAACCAATCGAAGTAACGATTGCGGTTCGTTGAGTTTTGAGACCGGACCCCGATTCCGTCAGTTTCCGCCCTCCTCCGGTTTCAACCAAGGGGTTCCGGACCAGTACCATTGTGACGAGCGCATCGATTCGATATGGCTGTCGGCAAAGGCAACGTTGCTCCGCTCATTATGCCGCAAGTGGGGCCCGCCCCAATTTGGATCGCCCGCAGATGACACGCAACCTGTGCATGGCGCGTCGTTGGCGGGGTCATGCACGATCCAGCAACCGGCCTTTTCCGTTGAGTTGACCGTCACGCACTTAAATGGATCCTTGGTGTTGACCGGGCGGCTGCCACCATCGGTCAAATAGACCACGCTGGACGGACTCCGAATTGCCGTATCTTTAATCTGAGGCCATTTTTCTTTGTCCCAAGTGTTTGGCCAATCGCAACCGCCGAGCCGGAAATTGGCGCTGTAATTGGAGAGCGATTTTTCACCCTGTTCACTCGGGTAGATGCTGAAGAGTTCGTTGAATTTCCGAGTCCGCGTTGGGCAAAGCAGGAGGTTCGTTGTTTGCTGATAGGGCATGAGAAAATTGAACCAAGCTTTCCGAAACACGTTGGCGCCCCGCACCTGAAACGTGAACGCAAATCTTCCTTCGTGATCATCGCCATATAAGCGGGCGGCCAGCCCCATCTGCCGAAGATTATTAATGCAGCTTGTCGATTTCGCCTTCTCCTTGGCTTTCGACAACGCGGGCAACAACATTCCGGCAAGGATCGCGATGATCGCAATCACCACCAAGAGTTCGATCAGAGTAAAGCCGGCGGAATTATTCGTGCTGTCCGAGCGGATGGATCGGGGAGACGTATTCTTGATCATAATGTTGTACGGTTTGGTTCTCAGGATCAGGCTAACGGGCGGTGAATTCCCGCACAATGGAAAATAACTGAATGCTTCACAGGAGAATTGCGAACCTCAAGGCAAAACAGCGACTCGAAAAAAACGTGAGCCATCCTGCGCGCCTTCAGAAGCTTCCTCGAAACTGTGCGTCGCCGCCGTCGCCGTCAAAGGAAACAGCGGCGATTCGATGCGCTTGAACACACCCGACCGGTCTCTGGCCGCTTCGAGCTGGTATCTTTTCCCGGCAACGGCCGTCCATGACACCCGAAGCCTTCCGTTTGGCAGCGACTCGATCTGTATCCGCAAATTGGAAGTCGGATCTTGGGGATTGGTTCCTGCTGTCTGTTCGCTGACGTTCGAGAAAAAGTCTCCGTCCGGATCGCCGTCCGCGCCGTCCCCATCGTTACCCGATAAAGGGTCGAGCCCATTCGCAACCTCCCACCCGTCCAACAACCCATCCCCATCGGTGTCTGGCGCATTGGGATCGGTTCCCAAGCGACCTTCGGCTTCGATGGATAATCCGTCTCCGTCGGCGTCTGGATTCCAGGCCAGTTGAACACTCACCCCCTCAAGGAGACGGGGTTCCATTCCCAGCCCAGTTAGACGGACACCCAGAAAGCTCGAATCGAGTTGACGCCTCTGCCGGCCGTTGCTTGCGTCGAACGTTGGACCTCCAACCACAGCGGCGATTCGGATCATTTCGCCCGGTTTTAGATCACCCAAAACGGCGTACGGAATTGCGATCTCAATGAAGTTCGCATTCGCCTCATTTGGAATCGCGCCCGTCTGGGGTGAGCGATTGAACTGCTGCAACCGAGTGCCCTCCACATTTGACAATGCCCTATTCAAAAAGTACAGACCTTGGCCGGTGTTCAACTCAAGAGCTCCTCGAGAGAAGGATCGAGCCTGTTTGTCTCCCCATTCATCGCCCAGAATGCAGCCGATCCCAGGCATGAAATTCGAGAACGAAAGATTCGCCAGAAAATCCAATCCATCCGCGCCTTCGCCTTCCGGATCAACGACGCCGTTTCCAACTTCCAAAAGATCTCGCACGCCGGAAATCCTAGGCGCCTCCAGGAACAGGAAGATGTTGTTGTCCGCATAGAGGAGGCACTCCTTGATTCCGATGTACAAGTGACTCGCGTCATTGTTCACATATACCTGTCCCAAGCTCGAAAACTGACCCGAGAGAGTTGGGATGGGGGTCCCTGCGAAATCGAATGTTTGCCCATGGATATTTCCGTCCGAGTCGTTGGAAGCCTCCGTTTCGATTGCCGGGGAATGCCAGGTGGCTTGAAACAGTTGCGCATCAGGCGGAGACCGATAGATCGTCATCGAATCGAAAACGGAGCCTTCCGTATCGAGCGCTTCCAGAGTCAACAGGTTTTGGTTGACCGTTACTTTGACACAATGATGACGGATCCAGAATTGAGCGCTCGCCCGATCCAGAGTCGTCATTGGATACAAACCGCCACCGCCACCGCCGGTCACGATCGAATAGACACCATCCATCGGATTCGAACGTTCAAACACATGGTCGTGTCCAGTGAAAACAATTTGAACGCCATTGCCCCGGGCCAACGGCAGAACCACATTCAACACGTCGAGCCGATCCGCGACGCCGTTAAAGTTATAGTCATCGTTCCGGTGGAGCGACGACGTCATCATGGGATGATGCATCAGAATGAACTTCCAAGGCTTGTCCGATTTTTCCAAATCGGCCTTCAGCCACAAGTACTGTGGATCACCCACTCGGAAATCATATTGATTGAGGAAGGGAACAAGCAAGACGGAGAAGTGCGCATCTCCGTGATCGAAGGAATAATAATGCTCCGGACTTGTGTTTTCAGCAAGATGCACTTCGAGTGGGACATCATTCGTTGGCAGATGAAACGCCCGCAAGTAAGGAGCGGAGGTCGCGTTCAGATCGTGGTTTCCAAGGCTAAAGTAGAAGGGAACATTCCGCATTTGCTCACCGTAAACGCTCAGGCACCGCGTATCGGCGTACGCATCGATAAAAGAAGGATAGACGACGTCGCCCGCGTGGAGGACTAGGTCCGGCTGGGCGTTTCGAATCACCGCCGCAATTGCCTGCTGAACGCGAGATCCGTTGCCGCTGTCGCCTAACACCGCGAAACTGATCGGACCGTTCTCGGCCAGCGTCCGGAATGATTCCACGGGTGAGTAAGCGGTTTCGCCAAGAGCGGAACTCCCGACCCGATAGTAGTAGCGCGTGCCGGGCTGAAGGCCCTTAATCGAAGCCAAATGATTCGTCCCCAGTTCCAGAACGGCAACCGAGGAACCCAAGTCGGGAGTCGTTCCATACTCAACCTCGGATGCCGCCGGGACCGGAGTCTTCCAGAGAACGGCGATGGAGTCCGTGGACGCGTTTTGAACAAACGGTCCCCTGACGAAATTGCCAAGAAATTCCGGCACGAGTGTGAAACCAAAGCTAAAAAGACTCGCGTTGTGCGCTTGAATGGCGAGCACATTCACGCCTTCGACCAGAAGCGGGATAGATTTGCTGACATTAACCTCTTCAGTCTGCGCACGCGGGTGGGCACTTAACGCTGGAGCATTAAAAGGCACGCTGCTGAACGCTTCACCCGGCATGTTTCGCCGAGCAATCTCGGTGCCGTTCAAGTAGGCGATGAAACCGTCGGAATAGTCGATTCGCAGGGTGAGCCATACGATGGATTCGGGACGAGTGACATTGAACGAATTCCGCAGATAGACAGAACGAAAAGCACCCGGCATTCCGGGTATGTCAGTCGCTTCGCCCCTGGAACCTCCGCTGAATCCCGATACTCCAACACTCCAATGGCTGTCATCATAACCGATCTGCCGCCAGGCAATCGAGGGTGAGGACGGTTCGCGAGTGCCTTGCAAGTACCGCCACGGTTCGCCGACACGAATCAACGACACGTCGTCCGCTCGAAGGCAGATTAACGACAGCCAAGCGATCAGGGAAACCGCGAGCCGGCGCGAGATACGAACCCAACGGGGAATAAACATTACAAACACATCCTTATTGCAGCGCACGCGCATACAGTCCGTTCGCTGCCCAGACCGGGCGGCAAGGCGCTAATTCAACGCCACCCCGCGCCGGATATATGTTGGAACATCGAGGTCCTCACCTTCATGCAAAGTCGGCTCGCTCTGTTCAAATCTCCCTTTTGAAACGATTTCCAACGGAAGCTGTCCCTGGCGCCAGCGCGAAACGTTTTTCTGTTTTCTGGAGCGGTAACGACCCTGATCCGCAAAAAGTTGTTCCTTCCGCTCTTGAGTCAAATCCGGAGGCGGCGGCAAATAACGCGGCGAGGGACGCGTTTGCGACGGCGAGCTGAAAAACGGATTCTCCATTTCCGACACAGACAAACCAGCGCTCTCAGCTAGATTCTCTCGTTCATTAGAATCGTCCGCATTCGCTTTGGCGCGTCCGCTCCGGCGCGCCGCCACCAGTGTCACTCCAATCAGACCTTCACATTCGGGAAGAATAGCCGCACCCATGATCACTTGCGCTTTCTCGGCCTGCCGATTGATCTGCTCCATCACACGGTTTACATCGCTCATTGTGAGATCAGGACCTCCAATCAGGCTCACCAACACCGCGTCGGCCTCCGCGAGCATCTGCCCTTCTTCCAGAAGCGGACTTGCGAGAAGTTTATCCGTAACCTCCCGCGCCCGCCCTTCCCCGCGCGCTTCGGCAGTCGCAAAGCAGCTCTCAGCCTGCCTGCCTCGCAACACTGTGCAGAGATCCGAGAAGTCCACGTTGATCAAGCCGTGGCGCGTGAGCATTTGCCATATCCCACGAACTCCCTGAGCGAGCATTTCGTTGGTGATCGCGAAGGTCTCCAAAAGACTGGTGTTTTTATCAATGAGTTTCACAACCTTTTGATGCGGCAGACAGATGACACCATCCGCGGCAAGTCGCAAATCATGAAGCCCCGCCTGAGCCTGGCGCTGTCGGCGAACCCCTTCAAACTCGAACGGCAAAGTCACCAGGGCAAGCACCAAAGCACCAGTCTCTTTGGCTGCGCGCGCGAGAACCGGGGCGGCTCCTGTTGTTGTCCCTCCCCCCAACCCTCCGACAATAAAAAGCAGATCGGTACCGGAAATCAGCTCCTTTAGCTTCTCGGTTTCTTCGGAGGCGGCCGCTCGTCCCAAATCCGGATCGCCGCCGGTTCCCAAGCCGCGCATCAATTCCAACCCAAACAGAACTTGATCTGAAACCGCAGCCTGCGCGAGAGCCCGGGCGTTTGTATGCATTGCAAGAAACGGGAGCTCTCGAAGATCGCTCCGGATCATATGATTGACCGCGTTGATTCCCGCGCCACCCAAGCCAATCACCTTGGCGGAGAGTTTCCGGGTGTTTTCCCAGTCCGGGAGTTTGATCTCGTTTGACATAGTCAGCTAGAAGGAATGTTTCGCGAAACAAGTCATGAGCGCCGGAAGATATAGCCGAGCGTTTGTTTGAATCCGTGACCGAGGGTTTTGCGTTCGTCAGAGCGTTTCTTGGATTCAAATGAGCCGAATTTCACCACACCAATGGGAGATGCAAACTCGGGTTGATCCAACGCGGACTTGACCCCGCTAATAGAACTTGAATTTCCGATCGAAGCCGGCGTTCCAAAAACTCTTTCCGCAAGCTTCACGATGTCGCGAGTCCTCGACACACCGCCACAGAGATAGACACCGCACCGGAGATAATCCAGCAATCCGGCAGCCTCGAGTTCGCTGGCGATCAGGGCAAAAATCTCCTCCAAGCGAAGCGAAACGATTCTTCGAAGATGTTCCAGATTTATCGCCTGCTCCGGCAGACCAAGACCGCTTGCCATTTGAATGGTTTGTCCTCGAATACTGGAATCGACGACCGCCGATCCGTGCTCGATCTTGAGCTGCTCCGCGCGTCCCAGCGGAACTTTGACGCCATACGCAAGATCATTGGAAACATGGTCGCCCCCAACTGCCAACACTCCAGTGTACTTGATGATTCCTCCGGAATAGACCACATACTCGGTCGTTCCACCCCCGATATCGATGACAAGCGCACCCAGCTCCTTTTGATGGCTGCTTAGGAGAGAAAGGGCCGATGCCAGACCGGAGAACACGACCCCTTCGACTTCGACCTGAAGTCCTTTTACAGCGCGAATCGGGTTCTGAAGCCGGTTGTAATTTCCATGCAGCACGTGGACATCCACCTCGACGCGAGCGCCAAACATCCCCACCGGATTGACAATCCCAGCCTGGCCATCCACCAGGAAATGCTGCCGGATCACATGCACCACATGATTCTCAGCGGGCAAATTGATCGCTTTTGCGTTCTTGATAACGTCCTGAACGTCGTCGTCTGAAATCTCCCGATCATGCGAAGCCACCGGATGGAATCCCCTGTTATTGAAGCCTCGCATATGGGCGCCCGTCACCGCGAGAAACACGCTCCGTATCTCGACATTGGCCATCTGCTCTGCTTCGACGATCGCGTTGCGAATATCTTCGCTCGCAACAGTGGCATCCACAATTTCTCCCTTTCGAACGCCGCGGGACTTCGCCTGTCCCACTCCAATGATATTCAGTGCGCCCATGTCGCTTATTTCCGAAACAACCACGCAAACTTTCGAGGTTCCCACCTCGAGTCCAACGAGAATAGAAGGAGATTTAAACATGCTTCTTTCCGATAAGGGAAGAGGTTCGCGGCTTTGCCTTCGGCGGAGGCGGCGCTTCAATTTCCTGCCAGCGGGCTGGCACATTGTTCGAGACCGACAAATCCAGAGTCGCCAGATATTTGCCTTCACTCAGGGCGTAATCATGAATCAACCGCCACCGACGGAACTGGCGCTCCAGATCTTCAAGCGCAAAAACGACCTCGCTCCTTTGCCGCGTTCTTGCAGTCAAGACTCCAGGCACGGACAGATCGACTTCCTCCAAATCGACGAGGCCGGCCATGGGAGAATGCTCAAACATTGCGGCCAGCCTAAGGGCGGATCGCATTTGCGGAGAATCGACACGTTTCCCAGGCCGCAGTTCAGTCGCCTTAATTCCGGTTAAAGCCGGGAAAGGTCCCAGTTTGGGAATCTCGATAGAATAGCGCCGCAACGGTTTTGGGGGCAACATCGTGTAGCCAGCCCGGTCCACGTAAAACGTCGCAAGCTTAAACTCCCTGGAATCTACCGTAGGTAAAAAACCCAATATCTGGGCAACGGGTACGCGTTCCGAGATTCGAATTCGCAGCGTGTTCGGCAGCACTCTTTCCACAGCCACACTTTCGATCCACGGCTGCAATTCCAAATCGCGCTCCAACCGTGACAAATCCAGAGCCAGCAGGCTCTCTCCCGTATTCACCCCCGCCCAGATCAATATTTGCTCCTCGGGAATAATGCCGTCGGTTCTAACATGAATCAGCCGAATATTAAATGCGGGATTGGCATACACCCAACGGTCCAAGACCCAATTGCTTCCGTTCCACAGTCCAAATGAGCCCGCTGTCAAACACGCAACAACGAGCAAAACCTTCGCCGCAACTCGAATTCTAGCCGCGCGAACCTGTCGCGCTTGCAGTTTGACCTCGAGCACATTATCGCGCTTATTGCGGCGGTTCTTACGTTTTTGTCCAAAAATCATTGCGTCAAAGGAGCTGGCTAATTTCGGCGGAATTCACATTAACCGAGCTGATGAATCCACCCACACTAGGCGGGGCGGCACTCTGCGGAGTTCTGACTTCTCCTAGGGTTGCCGAACCCGCCTGGAAAGGCCTTTGGGAAACGGGCGTGGCTTCCGAGTTTTCTGGTTGTTCCATGTTACCACTTATTTTCTGTTCGATCGCCTCAAGGCTAGATTAGGGCTCCACAAAGTGTCGCCCCACCATTTTGGATTCAAGGTTCCAATTCGCGTCCGTCGTTGGAGGTTTTGATTTTCCCATGGGCCAAAAAGCAGGGACGCCACTCAGCGCGGTCCGCTTTTCGAAAACCGCTTTGCCGGAGCGCACGGGGCTGACAGACATCGCCTTTTGCGGGCTCACGGGTGCGAAACCACCGTTCGATTTAGGAGAATCCTCGTTGCGGAAGGTCAAAGGTTTGAAGCTCTTCATAGCTGAACTCCTTCGGCTCGCGACATTGCCAAATCAACCATTCGCTGGCACAAGGCCTCAAAACTCAACCCATCCGCCGCCGCCGCCATCGGCAAGAGACTAGTCTCTGTCATTCCAGGAAGTGTGTTCACTTCCAAGACGACAGGCTCGCCATCGGAGCGAACCATGATATCAACCCGACCGTAGTCTCTTCCGTTCACAGCGCGAAATGCCTCAAGGCCCGCCGCCTGCACGTTTGCGGTCACCGCCGGGTCGAAGCGTGCCGGACAAAAGTATTCTGTGGCCCCTGAAGAGTACTTGTTCTGAAAATCGTATTCTCCAGATTTTGGCCGGATTTCCACAATTGGGAGCGCCCGGTCATCAAGGATTCCGACAGTTGTTTCACGCCCCAAGATTCTCTCTTCAAGCAAAACTTCCGTATCGAACCGGAACGAATCAGAGACAGCGGACAGAAACTCCTCGTGCCGATTCACGAACTGGAGCCCGATACTCGATCCCTGGCGAAGCGGTTTCAAAACGACCGGAGGTTCCCATCCCGCGGGCCATTCAAGTGGAACAGAACGGAGCACTTCAAAACGTGCCGTTCGGAGCCCCGCATCCAAACACCGGCGCTTGGTCAACGCTTTGTCAAACGCCACGCAACTCGATTCTGAATCACAACCGGTGAAAGGCATCTCCAATTCCTCGAGCCGGCGTTGAATCGTACCGTCTTCACCGTAAGTGCCATGCAACGCCACGAACACAAGCTCCGTCCCATGTGGCAGAGTCCAACCCGGCTCCTTAGGATCCAACTCCGCAACCACGTGTCCCAAGCCCCTCAGCGCAGCCGCAACGGCCCGCCCACTCTTGAGCGACACAATTCGTTCCTCAGATGGCCCACCGAGCATCACAGTAATCGTCAGTTGGTCAAACATGCGGAGCAACCCTTTCGAATTGTTTCGAATTCTCGGCTTCGAAATCCTTTTCAATCCAGCCCCAAGGCAAGTTTTCCCCGAGGATTTCGACCTCGGTCTCGAGTTGAATGCCTCGAACGGACGCAGCTTTTCTTTTGACAATCTCGATCAGCTCAAGGACATCACGAGCGGAGGCATCCCCGTCATTCACGATAAAATTCCCGTGAACGTCGGAGATCACAGCGCCGCCCACGCGCTCTCCTTTTAAGCCAAGCTCCTCGATCAGCATGCCGGCTGGAATCGCCGGTGGGTTCTTGAAGATGCACCCAGCACTGGAAGCCGCCGGCTGGCTGTCCCAACGTTTCCTGCTGCACTCGCGCATCCTGCTTTCGATCGCCTCGCGCCGGGCGGGAAGACCTTTCATCACCGCTCCCAGAGCGATATGGTCCTTGAACAGAGAACAGCATCGATATTGCACGTCCAGTTCCTCAACGGAGCGGGAGTAAACGGTTCCTTCGCGATCCATAAAACGCACAGATCGAACCACAGTGAACACCGAACTTCCCATCGCGCCCGCGTTCATTCGCAGAGCGCCGCCGACCGTTCCGGGAATTCCCTCTAAAAACTCGAAGCCGCCAAGTTCATGCTTTTTGGCGGCCGCCGCAATCGACTTCAGTTTGGCTCCAGCGCCACAACGCAATTCAGATTCACAAACTTCAATCCTCCCGAATTCGGGTCTCGAAAGCGATACGACCACGCCTCGAATTCCGCCGTCGCGAATCAACAGATTTGAACCGCGACCAATAATCGTGACCGGCACTCTCCGTTCGAAGCAAAATCGAAGAACAATCGCCAAGTCGTATTCCGAGATTGGCTCAACATAGCAATCAGCTCGGCCTCCAACCCGCAGGGTCGTTCGCTTGGCCAAAACCTCGTTGCGGCGCACCACCGATCCATGAGAAAGCCGCTCCGCCAATGCGTCATAAAGATCTCTGTTTAAATCTCGATTCTCGGCTTTGAGGCGCTCCGCAAAGGCATGAGCGGCGCGAGTAATATCGCCTGCCCCGAGGAACAAAACCAAATCGCCCGGACGCATCGCCGAACGCACACTTTCGGAGAGGTGCTCCGGAGACGGAGTATATTCGACTGATTGCCCGCGCACTCGGATTGCTTCGGCAAGCGCCGCTCCACTGACTCCAGGAATAGGCGGTTCACTCGCGGCATAAATCTCAGTCAGCCAAAACAAATCCGCCTCTAGGAACGACACCGCAAACTGGTCTCGCAAGAACTGAGTTCTCGTATATCGATGCGGTTGAAAAACGACCAGGAGTCTGCCCGGATTGAGCGATCTCATAGCCGAGAGCGTCGCCCGAATCTCAGCGGGATGATGTCCGTAATCCTCGAATACCCGGAAGTCGCCGTCCCGGTGGATCTCCTGCTGCCTCCGATCGGCACCCACGAACCCCTTTACTGAGGCGGCGATCGCCTCCGGAGCGAATTGCAGTTGATGGAGCATGGCGACGACGGCAGTCGCGTTCGTAATATTCTTTTCACCGGACAGACGAATTACGAACACGCCGAGAAGTGTGCCACGGTGAAAAACGCGAAAACGCGTCAAATTCCGATCCGATTCGATCGTGGAGTGTGCGGTATTCTCCAAAAGCTCTGCCCTGTAGTCGGCAAACGAAGCAAATCCGAACGAAACGGAGTTTGGAAGTTCGCGATTCATTCGCTCCAGATCAATATCATCGGCGCAATAGACCAATCGTCCTCTGGACCGTTTGGAGAACTCTACGAACTCGCGGCATATAGCGTCGAAGTCAGCAAAATAGTCGAGGTGCTCGTGATCTACGTTAAGAACAATCGAATGATCAGGACTAAACTCTCGCAGCGTGCCGTCGCTTTCGTCCACTTCCGCGACAAAGAAACTGTTGCCCTTCCCGACGCCGGAATCGGCGCCGCCTCGAAACCGTCCATGCGGTTTTAACTGCGAAACCTGTGCGCCGACGGCGTAACTCGAATCACCGGTTAACTGCTCTAGCGCGAATGCAAGCATAGCGGCAGTAGTGGTTTTTCCATGCATGCCGGCCACACAGATTCCTTCGCGCAATCCAATTAGGCATGCGAGCACGGTGCCACGCCGGACGGTTGGTATATTCAGCGCACCTGCGGTAGTTAATTCGACGTTGTCTTGCGGAATCGCTGAAGAAATGATCAAAACAAATGGCACTGAATCGGCGATATGTTCCGCGCGATGACCAATCTGAATTCGTGCTCCGCGGTTTTGAAGCTCGCGAATCGCGCTATTCATCTCGACGTCGGATCCCGCGATCGTGAACCCTCGATCCAGCAGAAGATGTCCCAATGCACTCATCCCGCAACCACCCGCGCCCAAAAGATAGACCGTCGAACCAGCCGGCTGGGAATCCAGCAGGGCGCTCATTTGATCGCGAGAAAGCACACTCATGATTGGGGAGCCGGCTGAACAACCGCTTCATCCGACGGCGCGCGCGCTGTAGATTCCGGCTCCGATTCGGCAGCGCCTTTTGGAACGGGCATCGGGTCGCCTTTCAGAAGGATTCGAAGAATCCGTTGCGCGATCTCATCCGCCGCATTCGGGGAATATCCTCCTCCGGTCGCCTGCCGCATCTGTTCGTGAACGACCCGATTCTCCAGAATTTCAACCGCGTGCCGAACGAGTGTTTCAGGGGTCGCGCTGCGTTGGTCCATTTGACGGGCCGCCCCGGCGTTCATCAGAGCGCGTGCATTGTAATACTGATGGTTATCCATCGCCCTCGGATATGGAATCAGGATGGACGGCAGACGCATCGCCGCAAATTCCGCCAGTGACGAGGCTCCAGCCCGGCTCACAGCAACCGTTGCAGCACCCAGCGCCAGCTCCATTTCCGTCAAGAATGGAAGAACAATAGCCCGCACACCGTGTTCCCGGTAAGCGGCGGCAACCGCTTCTTTTTCCGTGAGACCGGTGAGATGCAAATATTGGACGTCCGGCAGGCGCTTCTTCAAGATCGGCAGAGCTCCAAGAACAAGTTGATTCACCGGCGCAGCCCCTTGGCTCCCCCCCATTACAAGCATCACGGGTCTTTTTTGGTCGAGTCCAAGAGCAATGCGACAGGCGGCTGGGGCCAGCGGTTTAAACTGAGGTCTTACGGGAGTCCCAGTCTGAACGCCCGACCGATTGTGAAACCAGTGAACGGCACCTTCATAGCCGACAAAGATCTCATCGACGAGAAACGCCAAAATCCGGTTCGATCGGCCCGGAATCGCGTTCGATTCGTGCAGAAACGTCGCTGACCCCATGCATTTCGCCGCCAGAATCGCAGGCGCAGCCGTGAATCCGCCAAACGCGATGACGGCGTCGGGCCGCCGCTTGGAGAATCGCAGCATGCAAATCCTGAGAGACGCCACAAACCCAGCGAGGAAGCGAAACCAATTCCGATTCTGCAACGCCACCGCCGGAAGTGTCACGATCTCGAACCCGTCCGCAGATGTGACCGCTTGCTTGTCCACCGCCTTCTGAGAAACGCAGAGGAAGCTTTCCGAGCCGCGGCGCCAAAGGGCGTCCGCCACCGCCATTCCTGGAAACAAATGCCCTCCGGTTCCGCCGCAAGCGATTGCAATCGAAAAAGTTGGTCCGGGATTCGGAATCATTAGAGCTACGAAGGCAGAAGATCGCTCGAATCAAAATCGCCAGATGAACCGTCACCGGTCTCACCCGCACGCCGGGCAATACTCAACAGAATACCGACGCAACTCAGCATCAAGAGAAGATTCGAGCCGCCGTAACTTACGAACGGTAGCGGCAATCCCTTGTTAGGGAACGTGCTTGTGACAACACCAATATTAATCAGCGCCTGCAAACCGATCAGAAACACGATTCCTGATCCGAGCAAGAGTCCAAACGTGTCCCGCGACTTCCAAGCGATATAAGTGCCGCAGATGATGAAGATAATAAACAGGAGGACAACCGCCAATGTCGCGACAGCTCCCAACTCCTCACCAATGATCGGCAAGATAAAGTCGGTGTGATGCTCGGGCAGCAACCCCATTTTCTGCCGGCTGTTTCCCAAACCAAGCCCCGTCCATCCGCCTGAACCAAACGCCAGCGTTGCCCCCCATCCCTGAAAACCCGCATCCTGCTTATTATCATCTGGATACAGCCAAACCAATATGCGTCGAATTCGGATCGGATCATTCCAAAGCGAAAAAGCCAAACCACAAGCCGCGACAGAAGCAAGAGTGATCAGATAGCGCCATTTCGCCCCAGCGACCAAAAGAACCGCCCCGCAGACCGCTGCCAAGAGAACCGTTGTCCCTCGATCCGGTTCAACAAATATCAACGCCAGAACCACGCTCACGACAATACAAGGAAAGAGAAACCCTTGCTTAAATGTGGTCATATTTCGTTGATGGCGCTCTCCGTAACGCGCCAGAGCAATAATGAGCGCAAGCTTCGCCGCCTCCGAGGGCTGGAAATTACCGAATCCGAGATCGAACCAGCGCGAAGCCCCCTTGATCGTTTTTCCCACTCCAGGCAGCAAAACTAAGACCAGCAAAATCACCGAAATCCCCAGGATGATCCACGCGCCCTTTTTGAGCCAGCGGTAATCAAGGCAGCACGCGGACACGCAAGCCACCGTCCCGATTCCAAACCATGCAAGCTGAGTGACCAGGAACCGGGCGCCGTCATTATCGAGACCCGGCCGAATTCCCGAGCTATAGAGCATGACCAAGCCCAATGACAACAAAGCACCTACGCAAAAGACAAGAAGCGGAACCGCGACCTTCATGGTTGAAGCACGCTGAATTTTTTGGTTTGGGCCGTAGTTCAACGAACCAGGTCAGAGTTTAGAGCCGGTTTCCGCCGCCTTGCGCCGGCGCGTTCGAGGCTGACGACGAAGCAACCGGCGGGATGACCAATTTCCAACCCGCCAGAATTCTGTCAGTCCTAAGATTATTGGCCGATTTGATGGCCGCAACCGAACTTTTTTGAAGCAGGGCGATCTTGATCAAGGTATCCCCCGCCTGGACTGTGTAAAGATTAGTGCCAGTGTTCGCTCCTGCAGGTTCCTTGAAAGCGGTACCGCGTGATGATGCGGGTGCAGGCGCGGGAATAATAATCTTCTGGCCCGGACGAATCAACGAAGGATCAATATTCGGGTTGGCCTGAACAATCGCGTTTATAGTTACCTTTTGTTCCTTCGCGATCTTGTATAGGGAATCCCCTCGAATGACGACGTACTCAGTCGGTTGCGCCAAAGGCACCTCTTCGGGTGGGCTCGATGGAACGGTCTGAATCGGCGGCGTCGCATTTACCGCCGGCGCTTCGGTCTTTGGAGAAATAGGCGCGGGCGAGGGAGTTTCATTTGTCACCGGAGGAAAATCCGCAGCCACGGTCGGCAATTCGTTAAACACCTTGTAGTAGTCCACATCCAGCTCGCCGAGCGTGTTCGTCTTCGAGCTCGACGAGAGACTTCCATCTGGTTTCTCGCCTCCAGGTCCGCACCCTTGCATGAGAAGACCTGCGAAGAATACAGCGTGAAGAGCGACAACAGCGAAGACAGCAATTCGAACCGTCGAATTTCCCCGCGATTGCTGTTGATGGAGTGAACCTTGAGGTATGAGAGGATTCGGGGTGTTCATGAACTTATGGCAATGGTTGGCGTTGATTCAGTTAATGTCTGTAACTCAAATTGTTTGTCGTTGGGCTTTTTTTTAAGTTGCCTCGCGTCGAAATCTTGGGAGAGGGACAGTTTTTTGCGGTCCTACGGCTTGCCGTCGTCCGCGCTGATTCGGCTCCGCCGTAGAGCTCGGTCTTCACCGTCTCGACCGCTTGTCGAAAGACATCTCCGCGGTGCTGGTAATTCTGAAACATATCAAAGCTGGAGCAACCGGGAGAAAGGAGCACGATATCGCCCGTTGCAGCGCTTTTCACGGCATTTGAAACTGCTTCTAACAACGAATCTACCACACTGCAAGGAGTAAACAGGCTCCACGCAGCTCGAATCTTTTCGCGCGCTTCACCCAGCAAAAACGCATGTTTGACGCGCCTCGCCAAAACTGGCCCAACATCGTGGAATGGAAGACCTTTGTCCCTTCCACCCGCGATCAAAAAGACATTGGGTTTCCCCGCCCTTCCGGACGGCACTGCCAGAAGCGCCTTATGCACCGCATCCAAATTCGTAGCTTTGGAATCATTCACGAACCGAACTCCGTTGAACTCGCCCAGCTTCTCGCAACGATGCGGTGCGGGACGATAGGAACAAAGCGCCTCGGCCATCTGCGGCAAGGAAACTCGCAAGACACGGCCCACGGCAAGGGCGGCCATCAGGTTTTCGGCATTATGCGGCCCTTCAAGTTCGCATCGATCCATATCCAGAAGCGGACCCGTCCAATCACGCAAGCGGCTTATCAGGAGCCCTCTATCCAAATAGAGGTCCGCCTTTCGATTATTCGCGCTGAAGGTGATGATTTTTGATGGCACTGGAAGATTCAGCGACCGCAACTGCGCGAGCGCCTCGCTTTGGATCACTGCCCAATCGAACGGTTGCTGGTTCTGAAAAAGACGTGATTTTGCGCGCACATAGTCGTTCATGGACACGTACCGGTCCAGATGATCGGGCGTGATGTTTAGCAGCACAGCCACCGCCGGCCGAAAGTACTCGGTCGTTTCCAATTGGAACGAACTCACTTCGAGTGTCAGAAAATCGATCTCCCTTGACTGCTCCACCACGTCGCAGATTGGCGTGCCAATGTTTCCGGCCGCGATTGTGCGGCGCCCGGAACGGCTTAAGAGTCGATCCACAAGCTCCGTGGTGGTTGTCTTTCCGTTAGTGCCGGTAATCGAGATATTTAGACAGCGCGCGTATTGGTATCCCAATTCCAATTCTCCGATCACTCGAATCTTCCGCGAACCGAGCGGGCTCAGCATCGATGAATTCAGCGAGATTCCCGGACTGACAACCGCGAAATCAAACGTGGTTTCCGGAGGAACAGAGACCCCGAGCTCAACCGTGGCTCCCAAAGACCGAAGCTCTTCCGCGACGGAACGTAATCGCGGATAATCGGCGCCATCAATGACATGCACCGCGGCTCCGAGCCGAATCAGAAGACGGGCAGCCGCTTCGCCGCTTGCGCCCAATCCGGCAACCAATACCTTCTCTTTCCTGAGTGTGTTCATCTCAGCTTCAACGTGCTTAGAGCCACAACAGCGCAGAGCACACAAAGAATATAGAATCTTGTGACAACTTGCGATTTGTACCATCCTTTCTTTTCGAAATGATGATGCAACGGCGCCATCAGGAAAACACGCCTCCCCGCTCCAAACCGCCTGCGCGTGAACTTGAACCAGGTGGTCTGGCAAATAACCGAAAACGCCTCGGCCACAAAAACGCCACCGGCAATCAAAAGTACAAACGGCTGGTGGATCAACACCGCCATGATTCCCAAAGCCCCCCCCAAAGCGAGCGAGCCGGTATCACCCATGAACACTTGTGCCGGGTGACAGTTGTACCAAAGGAATCCGAGACAAGCACCCATCATCGCGGCACAAAAGACCGTCAGTTCGCCCGCTCCGGCGACATAGGGCACTTGCAAATATCCAGCAAAATTCACATTGCCGGCAATGTAGGTGAATACTACGAAGACTGAAGTCACGATTAGTGTGCAGCCGACCGCCAAACCGTCCAAACCATCGGTCAGATTTACCGCGTTCGAAAATCCCACAATCACCAACACCGTCACAATCAGTCCCAGCCACGCCGCACCGGTCACCACCGGATACTTGATGAATGGAACCATAAGATCGGTAATGAGACCACTCGTCGCGGGAAGGCGCCAAAGATAGATTCCAATGAAAAGGGCCAAGAAAGATTGTACCAACAGTTTCACGTAAGATTTCGCACCCTTACTGCTCTGCTCGGTGACTTTCGCGTAGTCGTCATAGAATCCGAGGCCGGTTAACACGATCAACGACAACAGCGTCAGCAACACTAGATAGTTCCACTGCGCCCAAAGGAGCGCCGAGAGGTCCATCGCGGTGATAATGAGTATCCCCCCCATTGTTGGAGTGCCTTTCTTGCCCAAGACCCGCGCGGTCATTCCCCCGGCCTCTTCCGCTTTGTCCGCGTAATCCTGACCGAATCGCAAACTTTTGAGCCAGGCGATAGTCCGAGGCCCAAGCCACCAACTAAACGCAAGAGCCGTGATTGCCGCCCCCGCGCTTCGAAACGTGATGTACCGAAACACACGCAGAAACGAAAAAGACTCCTCGAAATTGCTTCCCGCGGTCCGCTCCTGAATGAATTGGCTCAAATAGAAAAGCATTGATTTCCGCGACAACTGAGAATCCATTCCATTCACGCTGTTTGCAATATTCATCCCTCGATTGGCTTGCCGGATCCAAGCAGCACGTCCGTAAGCCGCTCCATTCGAACAAACCGGGACGCCTTTAAAAGAACAATGTCCCCCGGCGCAAGACATCCGCGCACACACCCGGCGGCCGCCTCGATATCTCTCAATTCGACAACGTTCTCCAACCCGGCTTCCCGTGCAGCCCGGGCGATCACCGAGGCCATACGCCCGACGGCAAAGAGCTTTTGAATTCCAAATTCAGCCGCATAGCGCCCGATCCCCGCGTGCGCTAATTCGCTGTGAGCGCCCAGCTCCGCCATTTCTCCAAGCACGGCGATGCGACGCCCCCGGCAGGGAAGGCGAGCAAGCGTTTCGAGAGCGGCTCGCACCGAATCTTCATTGGCGTTGTAAGAATCGTCGAGCACCAGAAATCCATCACCTCGAAGAAGCTGCAGCCTCATCTTCGAGGCCTGGCAGTCGGCCAAGCCGCGCTGCAAACCAGCGCGGCTCAAACCGAGTTCCTTCCCGACCGCTACGGCGAACAACGCGTTCACAGCCTGATGCTCCCCAAGCAGCTTGAGGGAGTATTTCCCCTCATAAGCTGGATCGGGCGCATCAACGTGAAAGTTGACGCCGGTTTCGTGCATTTGAAAGTTAAACGCTCGCCAATCGTTCGATTCCGCCTTTCCCACTCGAACCACTCGTGCCCTGGTACGGCGTTCAATGTCCCTGAGCTCCGAGCAATCTCCGTTGACATACAGTGTTCCGTCTTCGGGCAAATCCTCCGCCAAGCGGCATTCTTCATCCACAACACCGGACAGATCCCCGAAGAACTCCAAATGCTCGCGGCCAATGCTTGTGATCACTCCGTGTTTCGGACGGATCATTCGGACAAGTGGCGCAAGTTCGCCCGGATGATTTGTCCCCACCTCAAGGACGCCGACTTGATGACTCCGGTTCAGGTCCAGCAAGGTGATCGGAACACCAATGTCATTGTTAAAGCTTGCCTGGCTCGACACAGTGCGGAACTTTTGACGCAACGCAGAGACCAAAAGCTCCTTGACGGTCGTCTTTCCGTTTGAACCGCCCACAGCGATTATCGGGAGATCAAAATCCTGCCGATACCGCCGCGCCACCAGTCCCAGTGCTTTACGCGTATCCGTCACAACAATCACGGCCGCCTCGTTTCGAGTGTTCACAGCCGTTCCTTCGTTAATCATGACAGCAGAAGCTCCTCGAGTCACAGCATGATCAAGAAATCGATGCCCATCGAATCTATTCCCCACGAGGGCAATATAGAGCTGGCCGGGCTCCAAAGTTCTGGAGTCGGTCGATAAACCGTTTGCCAGCGCGCCGGGAGATCCTTGAACAAGGTCCCCTCCGCACGCATCCGCTATGAATTTGAGTGAGCGTGGTTCCATTGCCGAGGGGGGATTCTTGTACGTTCCGAGTCTCCTTTCCAATTCGGCTTCGCGGATCGGAGGGAATCAAGTGTTTCACGCGCGTAAATGCGATCATCAAAGGGAATCACCGTGTCCTCAAATTCCTGATAGGTTTCGTGTCCTTTTCCCGCAATCAAGACGACGTCACCGGCCCGGGCCATCCGAACTACCGCGTCAATCGCCCGTCTGCGGTCCAATTCGATAAGGTAATCTGTCTGCCGCACGGACCGATAGCCTTCCTCGACCTGCGAGGCGATCGACGAAGGAAGCTCCTTGCGAGGATTGTCAGTCGTAATGATTGAAAAATCAGCCAACTCCGCCGCGGCACACCCCATTTGAAACCGTTTTCCAGAGTCCCGGCTTCCGCCGCAACCGAAAGCAAGAAGGACGCGACCCGATGTGATTTCCCGCAAAGTGGCAAGGACACTCCGGAGTGCGTCTTCCGTGTGCGCATAATCGACAAACACTCCAAAACCATCGTCTCCCCTTGAAACATTCTCGAGTCTTCCGGGCACTGGCTCCACCGTATTCAATGCATGTCTTAACGCGGAAGATCCAAGATTCAGCGCCAGACCCGCCCCAACTGCCGCCAAAGCGTTATAGACATTGTGGCGGCCAATCAGAGGCAGGCGTGCCGGAAATTGAAACTGCGGCGCGTGGACAACCATCTCGGTGAAGTCTTTTCCGAGATGGATCTCACTGGCGCGCAGTCGCGCGGTATCGTTTAATCCGTATGTCAGTTTTACTTCCACGTCCGTCTCAGACGACAACTGCCGGCCGTAATGATCGTCGATATTGATCACCGCGCCTCCGCGCTTTGTCCCCCGCTTCAGCCCTTCAAACAGGCGTTTCTTCGAGTTAAAGTACGCCTCCATCGATCCGTGGTAATCGAGATGATCACGCGTTAGATTCGTGAAAACCGCCACGTCAAATTCGATGCCATGGACACGCTTTTGATCGAGAGCGTGAGAGCTTACTTCCATCACGCAAGCCTCACAATTCGCGCTGACCATTTGCGCCAGCAATTCCTGTGTCGCCAGCGCCTCTGGAGTTGTTCGTTGCGCCGGGAGAACTCGCTCGCCAATCTCGTATCGGATGGTACTGATCAATCCCGTCTTGATTCCAGCCGTCTCCAAGAGATGCTTCACCATGAAGGCCACAGAAGTCTTGCCGTTTGTGCCAGTCACGCCGATCACTCGCAACTTGGAACTTGGGCGCTGATAAAATGCGACCGCCACCAGGGCCAGCGCCTCACGCACATCAGGCACCCTTATTATTGTCACTTTCCGGGAAATAAATCCGTTGTGCTGACAAAGTACCGCCGCCGCTCCACGGTCGATTGCGTCATTGATATAATCGTGCCCATCAACATTCTGTCCAGGTACGGCAACGAACAACATTCCCGGGCCAATCCGCCTCGAGTCGTGAGAAATCCCCGTGATTTCGCGGTTGAGCGGACCTTCCACAGAATTCGAACCGAATTCGCTGATTAAGTGTTTAAGCTGCATCCTTCACCTCAATCAATGTGGCGAACGCGCAATCGCCACTTCTTTCCCGGAAAACTTGTTCAAATCCGGTTTGAGCGCGAGATACTTTGCGGCCCGCTCGGCGATCCTTTTAAACGCAGGCGCGGCAGTTACGCTGGCGTAATAACTCGGCCTCGTCGGTTCATCCATAACCACTGAGATACAAAGTTCTGGCGAATCAGCCGGGAAAAACCCGACAAATGACGAGAAAAACTTACTGTGGGAATAACCTCCGGGAATCGGCTTCTGAGCCGTGCCTGTTTTTCCTGCTACGGAGTAATCATCGAGGCGGGCGCGGCGAGCCGTGCCATCCTCCGAAACTACTGATTTCAGGGCCGTCACCAGATGACGCGCGGTGTTCTGGGACACAACTCTTCGAACCTCCTGAGGAACATATTGAACGACGGTTTTTCCCTGATCATCCTCCACCCGGTCAATCAGCATCGGCTGCATCAACACGCCGTCATTGGCAATGGCGCTCATTGCCATCACCATTTGCAGAGGGGTCACGGCAATCCCCTGGCCGATCGGAATTCGAGAGATCGAAAGTTTGCTCCACTTGGATAGCGGATGTACAATCCCGATGACCTCCCCGTTCAAAGGAATCCCAGTCGAACTGCCGAAACCGAACCGCTCAATATATTCGTGGAGGCGCTTCGCGCCGAGCTGAATCGCAATCTTAGCCGTTCCGATGTTTGAGGATTTTGCGACAATCTCGCGCACCGATAGCACGCCGGAAGGGTGATCGTCTTTAAGCCTTCTTCCAGCAAAATAGAAATGACCTTGCTCGCAGTCGATCCGGGTATCGAGAGACACGGTTCGCTCATTGATCGCGGCCGACGCCACCACGATCTTAAAGGTCGATCCCGGCTCAGCGACATCTGTGATCGCTCGGTTCCTGCGATGATCGTCGATGGAGTCGCCAAGCCTGTTTGGATCGAATGTCGGGGCGTTGGCAAGCGCAAGAATCTCACCCGTGCGCGGTCGCACGATGATGACAGAGGCGCTCACCGGTTTATGATCACGCATGATCGCGGCGAGTTCCGACTCAACGATCGTTTGCAGCCCAGAATCTAGCGTCAGGAACACACTCCGGCCGCCTTGAGGTTCGACGTCTTGTTCACGAAACGGAACGAGTTCGCCAAAGCGCCCCACCTCGGTGGTTCGCCAACCTGGGGTCCCCCTCAAGAATTCGTTCAACTTCAATTCGATTCCGTCCGCGCCATTTATTTCCTGAACCGGCCCGGCGACCGTGTTGCGGATACTTGCTCCGACGTAGCCTAAGACATGCGCTGCAAGTTTTCCGTTTGGATACATTCGAACCTGATCGTCATAAGGCTCAGTGAAGATCGCGCTGCTTCGAAGGTTTGTAAGGAAGACGCGGTCTTTGCGGGAAAGTTTCTCACCGTCCATACCAATTGAGAGACTCGCCATCTTTGTCTGGATCTGCTCCCACCGCTCAAAGGGAACCTTGTGTTTGAGGACTACGTGCGGATCCACATTCGTTTTACCGTTCTCCGTGACATACATCCGAACCCGCAGTTTCTCCATCAAGACGCTTACGTCCATTTCCAAGAGAGGCGCTAAAACGGAAGCGACCTGCCTCTGATGGCTGCCGATAAATTTCGGATTCGCGCAGACGGTTTTCACGAATGCGCTTGCCGCCAACAGATTTCCGAATCGATCTCGAATCTCGCCTCGTCGAGCCTCAAAAAGCACTGTCTGGTGCAGCCTCGCCTGCGCCTCCTTCGAAAGCGGTTTGTGCTGCAAAACCTGCACATCGACAAGACGGTAGCCCATGCCGACGAAAGCGATGGCAAGGAGCAAAACCAACACAAAAAGTCTTCGATTTGTTAGGGTTCTCGTCATGGGATTCGTTCTTATTCGCTGTGCAGAATCGTGCTAATCAGAACCCAGACGCCGCCTTTGAGCGGCTCCTTACGCGTCTTGTTCCCCGGAGTTCCCGGCTCAGGGAACGCGACCATCGGATTGCAATCTCGCTTCAACGTAGAGGTGATTCCTTTCAGTTTCCGGCCATTCGGAAAGTTCATCCGCAAGCCGCACGACTTCGTGCGGAAGCGGAGGTACCAGATCCAGATTCATTTCATTAATCCTCGCCTCCAATTCGGATAATGATTGCAGAGAATCGAGTTTCCTTGCTTGGATCGCATTCTCCCGCTGCAAACGGCTCAGATCTCTTTCCAATTCCTTGTATTGGCTTGATAGAAAGTAGAGCTGATTCTTCTGCCCTACATATCCAATGCCGAAAAGGCAAACGATCAAACAGAGGAGGAACAGTTTGACTGCCAGTCCGAATCGGACCGCAACAGGCAGCTTTTTTCGATTCCGTATCATTCTCAAATCTTCTCCATCACCCGCAACTGAGCACTCCGCGCTCGCGGGTTAGCCTCAACTTCCGCCGCACTCGGCTGAATTGACTTGCGGCGCACCCATCGCAACTCGGGCCGCTTTGGTTTTCGAAGTTCCGGTATGTCCACGTTTCCCTCCGAAAAATAATCCGACGCAAGTCTCCGCCCGAAATCCTTCACGATTCGATCTTCCAAAGAGTGAAACGTTATGACCACCAATCGCCCACCTGGCTTCAGGATTTGCCAGACAGCCTCAAGCCCGCTGCGCAGAAGACCGAGCTCATTATTTACTGAGATTCTCAATGCTTGAAACATACGCGTTGCCGCGTGAATCTTCCTGTTCTTCCCGGGAACAATTCGCTCCACGAAACCCGCCAATTGAAGGGTCGTTTCGAATCGGTTCACTCGCCGTTCTCTTTCGATGGCCCGAGCCAGTCGCCTCGAATTGCGTTCTTGGCCGTATTCCCAAAAAATTCGTGCCAATTCTTCGGCATCCGTGTTGTTCACGAGATCCGCAGCCGTCAAAACTTGCCGCCTGTCCATTCGCATATCGAGGGGGCCGTCCGCTCGAAAACTGAAACCACGATCCGGCTCATCCAGTTGCGGAGAACTGACCCCGAGATCCAGCAACACACCGTCACATCGATTTTCTTCAACCCACTGCGCCAGCTCCGAAAAAGTCCCCAATCGAATCTCAAAACGTCCCGAGTAGGGCGCCAATCGCTCGGTCGCCGCACTCAGCGCATTCGAGTCACGATCACATGCGTATAAGAATCCTTCGGAACCAGCCGCCCGAAGCAATTCGCTCGAATGCCCGCCAAATCCCACGGTTCCATCGGCCAAACATTTCCCCGGAATCGGCGCAAGCGCATCCAAGACTTCCCTCACCATCACCGGAGTATGATTGGAATTGCGACATGTCACGCCAGGCCCAATCGACATTCATTGTTGAACAGACTCCATTTCACGCTTCGCCTCATCGTGCCGTGCTTTGCCGAACTCCGCTGCATTCGAGGCTCTCCGTAATTCTTCTTCCCGAACCGCGGAAATCTTCTGTTTCTCCACAGCAATCAACTCCATGTCAGTATCGTTCAAGTCGTTCCGGACAACCTGGACCGAATCTAACACCAGTTCGCCTTGAACCAAACGGCGACTGGCTTTCGACACGTTTTCCGCAGCGAAAAGCTTAGAAAACTGGAACCTGGACTTCGAAGCCGCAGAGGTTTCGCAAGAAAAATCCTCGGATCGGACGGATTGAGCACTGACCGGAGGAGGCCCACCGACCTTGTTCAGACTCTTCTGATTTCTCGCCGTGACTTCAGCAGATTGACTTGTGGGTTTTCGCGATGGCTTTTGCCTGAAAAGCGAGCCGGTCACTTGCGCCCCAGATTCGTCAACCGTTGCCGAAGAAACCGGCTTCTCAACGGAACCGAACTTGGGAAGCGGATTCCCGGAGATCATCTCATATTTGATTGGCTTTTGTTTGAATCCAAACAAGCTCGAACCTGCCATCAAGAGTTTGATGAATTTCATTTGATTAGATCATTCGGAAGGCTTCCGGCAACAGAGTCTCGTCACCCTCCATAGCCGACTTGTAACGGTCAGGGTTCCAGATCTCAAACCGGTCCACTAGTCCGATTAAGACCGCTTCTTTCTCAATCCCAACGGCCTTGGTCATCGCCTCCGGGAGGCAGAACCGTCCGACTTTGTCCAAGGTCACCCGGTCAGACTTTGTTCCTACAATCCTTCGGAGCGCTTCGGCTTTCGGGTCTGCGAAAGGCATCAACTTTAGTTTTTGAACCAACAGAATCCACTCTTCGGGAGGCAGCACCAGGAGACAGGCGTTCTGCTGAACACCCCGAGGCCATAGGATTAGGGTGAATTGAGTTTCGTTGGTTTTCGGTCGCCATTTTGCGGGGATTTGAATTCTGCGCTTTTCATCTACTCCATGTCGGTAAAATGAGCTATAATAGACCGGTTCGGTATTTTCGCTCTGTGACATTTGAAACTGACATCAGGACTGTTAACGCATAACCACATCCATCCACAACGACCCACTATTACCCACTTCGCTCCACAGCGTCAACACTTTATCCCCTAAAACTTGTGCACATGTTATTCACATTATGTTCACAATCGGATTCAGTTTGCGCCCATCGTTTTTATTCAAACTCCTCGTCATTAACCATTTTCATTTGTTCTGAGCCTAATTTATTCCTTTTGACTCGAGTTAATTATGGAAGGCGAGTTCTCAAAAGTGTCTCTCGCCGAGAGGCGGGATTTCCTTTCGAGACAACTCGATACCCCATTTTCCCCCACCAAAAGGCGGACTCGAAGCTTGATTCATCCCCCGGCTCCTGCAAAAGACAACAGAGTGCATGCACGCGATTTTCACTTCGACCTCCCAGGGGAACTGATCGCCCAGCATCCCGCAGAATACCGTGACCAATCTCGATTGCTCGTGTTCGACCGTAAAACAACCGAAATCGAGCATCGACACTTCTCTGATTTGCCCCAGTTTTTGTGTGCTGGAGACATCCTTGTTCTAAACGATTCGCGGGTGATACCAGCTCGATTGAGAGGATCGAAGGCAAACAGCGGAGCTCGAGTAGAAATGCTCCTTGTGGAAGAAATTGCCACGAACGACTGGTGGGTGATGATCCGTCCAGGCAAGCGCATCCGTCCCGGTACGCGAATCCTGTTAAAAAACTCCGCCGGACTCGTATCCGCGATCACGGCAACCGTTATCTGTAAGAACAGAGAAGGCCACTGCCGGCTCCGATTTGACGGGGTCGCAGACGTTCTTACGCACCTCGATACACTTGGTGAAGTGCCATTGCCACCCTACATTCGTAGGAACAAGGGAACCATCGAGACGACAGACAGAGAACGTTATCAGACAGTTTTCGCGACACAGAGCGGCTCGGTTGCCGCTCCGACAGCGGGTCTGCACTTCACGTCGGGATTGCTGGCGTCACTTCGATCGCGCGGCGTCAAGGTTGTCACGGTAACATTGCACGTAGGCCTTGGAACCTTCGCTCCTGTAAAATCAGAACTCGTCTCCAACCATACAATGCACGAAGAACGATTTGATTTGCCAGAAGAGACAGCGCGCGCAGTCATCGAGGCAAAGAAATCGGGAAACCGAGTATTCGCGATCGGCACCACTTCGACGCGCGTATTGGAATCGTCCGCAGTAAACAGCTCAGAATTAAAAGCAACGAGAGGAAAGACCAACCTGTTCGTATTTCCACCTTACCGTTTTCAGGTTGTGGACGCGATGGTGACCAATTTTCACCTTCCGGAATCGACGTTGCTGATGCTCGTTTCAGCGTTTGCGGCGCCAAATGAAACGCGCGGCCGTGAGCTGGCGCTCTCTGTGTACGCGGAAGCGATTCGAGAAGGTTATAGATTCTTCAGCTACGGTGATGCGATGCTCATTCTTTAGGATGAAATCAAAGCGAGCAGCGGAAAGCCAGGCAGCGTCAGAGATGCCTTTCGTCTATGTCAATATGGCGATGACAGCGGACGGGAAAATCTCCAACGCGAGCCGCACCGAATCATCATTCGGCAGCAAAGCTGATAAACATCGACTTCTCGTGTTGCGCTCGCAAGCAAATGCGGTCATGGCTGGCGCTCGAACCGTAGATCTGAACCGAATCACTTTAGGCCCTGGATCGAAGAAGTACCGACAAATGCGGCTCGACCAATGTTTACACGAATATAACGTTCGGATCATTGTTAGTGGAAACGGTTCTATTGACACGAATGCCGAAGTCTTCCGTCACCGCTTTTCTCCTATCATCGTTCTCACAACAGAACAAATCGGGAAAGCACGGCTGAAACATCTGCAATCCGTCGCCAGCCTCGTTCGAATCTGCGGACACACACGGATCGATTTCCCCGAGACACTCCGCTGGTTGTGGCGAGAATGGGGAATCAAACGGCTTCTTTGCGAAGGCGGAGGAGAACTCAACGGAGCTCTGTTCCGCTCAGAATTGGTCGATGAGTTGAATCTGACGATCTGCCCACTAATTTTCGGAGGGCGTGATGCGCCCACCATCGCGGATGGAATCGACGTTCACGAACTTCTGAATTCAATTCCTTTGCGCTTGAAGACGATGCGCAGGATTGCGGACGAGATCTTTCTCGCTTACGATGTGCAGAGGAAACTGACTGAAGCAAATTACTGATTCGGCTCAAACGACGTGGCGTAAGCCGCTCAATTCTTGCATTCCTCTTCCTCGCGAGCCTCCACCCATCGGGCGAAGAGCCAGAGGACATCCGACAACCGATTTAAGAATATAATGGTCTCGGAATTGTGAAGTTGTTTCGCCTCTTGAAGCGCACAGACGTGGCGTTCGGCGCGCCGACAAATCGTTCGCGCCATATCAAGGGAAGCGGAGTGCACCGTCGCGCCTGGCGTAGCCCAACCTTTGAACGTGACGCACTCTGACTCGACCTGGCTCACTAGTCGATCGAGTCTGGCGGTCATTTCCGGCACGACGAGTAAGAAACCGTCCTTTACGTATCGAGGGAGGTCTTCGACAAAGGTCGCCAACTCGCCCATGAGAGTCACCAAGTCCTTCTGGATGGCCAGCAGACTCTCGATGACGAATTCGTGTTTGCCGTTCGATCTTGCAACACCGATCGCGGAGTTTAGTTCATCCACGCAACCGTAAGCTTCCACACGGGGATGGCACTTCGATACACGCCGATTGTACATCAAACCGGTCGTTCCTCCGTCCCCGGATCTAGTTGCGATGCTCATTTGTTATCACAGAAACTCCCGAGAGACTGCCAAGCGGCACACGCAAGGCTCAGTCTGTTTCTCAGTCCGATTTCGGCGAATCTTGACGCGACATTGCAAATAAAGACACATGTCAATTGACGGACGCAAGTCGATTCCCTACGTTTTGACGGATTCTTCAGATTATGAATGCAAAACTTCTGTTCAAAACGATTTTCTTAATCGTCGTTCTTTTGCTCCTCGTTCTCATGGGGATGCATAATCTGAAGGAAGTGACGTTTTCGCTACCGCCGATCGTAACAGCGGTTAAGAGCAAAGCGGCCATCATGTACTTCGCATTCTTCGCGGTGGGGGTGTTAACCGGAACGGTTCTGACAGCAGGCGGGGGAAAGCAAGGCAGCCGCGGTTCATCCAGCAAGACTGACAAGAAATAGGTGGCGTTACGGCTTCAGATCGACTCTTTGTACCGGCCCCGCCGAAACGCCAAGAAAGCGTTTTGCAAGCTCCTCGAAGCGGCTCACCTCGTCGGTTAGAAATAGCTGGGTCTTCCCCATTCGGTTTCGTTTCCCGCAGGCCAACCGGCGCGCTTCCAACTCCACCCTCAAGCCGTTGGCGCAACTCTCGGCGGAATCGACAAGCACCATCCCGCTTGGAACGATTCTCCGGATGGCCCGCTTTAAGAGTGGATAGTGAGTACATCCGAGAACCAGCACTCCCACACGCCTTCGGAGGAGGGGCCGAAGGTATTCGGCCAAAATCATCCTTGTGATACGATGGTTCTCCCATCCTTCTTCAACCAGGGGCACCAAGAGTGGACAGGCGTGGGAGAACACCTTTGCCTCAGAACTCCGCTCCAGGATTTCCCGTCGATAGGCATCGCTTCGAATGGTCGCGGACGTTCCAACAATCCCGATCCGGCCATTGCCTCGCGCTTCCAAGGCGGCCGTCACCCCGGGAATTACCACGCCGAAAATTGGCACTTCGAACTGCAGCCTCAAAGCCGGAAGCGCCCATGCGGACACCGTGTTGCACGCCACAACGACGGCCTTCACGCCCTTTTCCAGCAAGAACCGGGTATCCTCGGATGCGAACCGAACCACGGCCGACGGCGACTTGGTCCCATAGGGCACGCGCGCCGTGTCCCCGAGATAAACCAGATCCTCGTGAGGCAGCAAGCGGTGAATCTGCCGTGCGACCGTTAGACCTCCAATTCCAGAATCGAAGACTCCGATCGGCATTTTGGTTTGAAGGCTCATTCGTCCGAAATGAAAGGTTTCCGCCCAAATCCGGCGCGGCGGGAACCTGCCGTTGGAAGGCGGGAAACTCAAGATAAATGCAGCAAGATCAAGGGGCACGAATTGCGCCAAAAGAATTGTTACCCTGGCTGGGTGGCTGAGGAGGGGAAAATGATTCGTTGCGCC
>JAQBVM010000403.1 GCA_027623095.1 Verrucomicrobiota bacterium | reverse complement strand
CCTCAATCCGAAGAAGAAGGAGCGGTTCAGGTGTGTCCTGATTCGGAGATGCGCCCCGCCGCATCCGGCCAGCCAAAAACCCGTTTGAAATGTCCAAACTCCAGGGCAAGATGCAGACATCTTGCACCAAAGTGCTGCTTGCTTTGTGAAGGCAATTGCCGTGCCGGAGCATCTTAACGTAGCGTTTTCGGCGAACGCTCATGCGTCTTTGGGTTCAGACGTCGAGCGTGAAGCATTCCTCGCGAGTTTCCGACCAAGCGGCCAAGTCGTTGGCCCGGGAGCGCTTGGGTTGGTGCGGCTTGAAAGTTGGCCGGAGGAGATCCGAATAGCGATCGAACCGTCCATTGGCTTACCAAACAGCCTGTTTTTTTCTTGGAACACCCGGTTCCTTCCGTCTGATGAACCACTTTCGGCATTGCAGACCTTGGTTTCTGCTTTTGTAAGTGCCGCCCAAGTTTATGGAGTGAACTTCAAGCCTTTAAGTTAGAATGAGCTCTCTACATTATCAGCCCGCGATCGAGCCGCAGCGCACTTTTGAAGGTTCGCCGTTCCGACTTGAGCATTTTTTTACCTGGCCCACCACTCAAGGTGGATTTCTTCGATTCGCGACCCGCCCCTGGAAGAACGATGATGGAGTGGAGCAACAGCCTCGACTGTCGATGGCGCATGCGCAGGAGAAGCTCAAAGAACTGGCAAACATTAGCGGGCACGGATTCGTACCCGATGATTTAGAATTCACCGACGTTCCATTGCGATCCATGTCCGGGCACAAGCAATGGACGGATGCTTACCTTCTGAGACTCGCGCGACATCACAAATTGCGTTTGGCATCACTTGAAAGACGGATGTCCAATCTAGACGATCCTTCAGAGCCAGCACTCCTCATCGTGCCTTGAGTTCTAGCTTCGGTTCCGCAGATCCTCCGATTCACGATCCTTTTTCAGAACTCAGCGCCTCCGCCCGCAATCGCTGGCGTTCCGCCGCTTTCGCGAACGGC
Source organism: Verrucomicrobiota bacterium (assembly GCA_027623095.1). Lineage (GTDB taxonomy): Bacteria > Verrucomicrobiota > Verrucomicrobiia > Limisphaerales > SIBE01 > JAIPJX01. The sequence continues at coordinate 4,175 of JAQBVM010000403.1, read as the reverse complement.
CAATAGACTACCATGGCAATCACGATCGAGATCACACCCCAGACCGCGGCTCTCCAGTCCCCGCCGGAAACCAGATAATGCCCAATGATTGGCGGTGTGGTCCAAGGCACGTTCACGAACGGCCGGTTGATCCAATCCCAATCCATCAGCAAATAGGTCGCCGCCGTCAGAATCAGCGCGTTGAGAATGTAAGGCATCATGAAGATCGGATTTAATACGATCGGAAATCCGAAGAAGATCGGTTCGTTGATCTGAAAGATTTGCGTCGGCAATGAGACGCGGCTGACTTTGCGGAATCCGGGCTCTTTCGAGTTCCACATAATGAGCGCCAGCGCAATCGTGGCGCCGGTTCCGCCGACATTCACAAAGCTCGTAAAAAAGCCGTAGGCGGTCACATACGGCAGCGGTTGTCCATGCGTCACCGCATCGACGTTCGCGGCGAGATACTGGAGAAAGATTGGGGCCACAATTGCGTCCATGGCGTTATCCCCATTTATTCCCACGGACCAAAGCAAGGTGACCAGAAACGCGTACACCAAAATCCCGGGCAGTGTGTTGAGCGCGAAAACCAGCGGCTTAAAAACCACCTCGACAATGTGATTGATATCGACACCGAAAACAAATCGGATCAGCCAGAACGCCACCACGAGAAAAAACAGCGGACTCAGCGAGAGAAACGATTCATACACGACCGGCGGGACATTGGCCGGCAGTTTGATGACGATGTTTTTGTCCGTAAAAAACTTCTGCACCCGCACGCAAACCAGCGCGATGAGCACCGCGGTGAACAATCCTCGCGATCCGAGCCCTTCCATCGAGAACGTCGTGTCATCGGCCGTCTCCCCCATCTGGAGTTGGATCATGAGGAACACCACAGTTGCAATGGAAGCGCTGACAATCGCTTCCTGCTTCAACCGTTTGCCAAGATCGTATCCGATCGCGAAACAGACAAAGACTGATAGCAGACCGAATGTGGCTGTCACCGGAACTTGAAGCAGCTTGAGATAGGGTGCCACCACCTGATCCCACCCCGTCACCGGAAGATACGAAACGATAATAAACAGTCCACCGATGATGGTCAAAGGCACCACGGATACCATGCCCGCGCGGATCGCGGACATGTACGTGTTCTCGCTCACCACCGACAGAGCGGGAACGATGTGCTTGTTCAGGAGCGCGGTTGCTCGGTTCATGTCATCTTTGGGCTTTCACACTCGCAGGCGTTTTCCCATATAGATGCAGCCGTCGCTGCCCTCGCCGACGCGTGTCAATTCCTGGAAGCCCAGGCGTTCATAAAATCCATATGCCCGTGTGTTCGGCGTGCTGACTCCGAGATGGGCTCCAGGCGATCCACGCCGCCGCAACACTTCCATGACCTGCTCGAGCATGCGCCGTCCATAACCGCGGCCCTGAGCCCGATCCAACAGATCGATATGCAAATGCGACGGATAACTCTCGTAAGGTTCCGGGCAGAAGTAGTCCGGATGATGATACAAATAGTGCGCTTGCTGCACGCGGGTCCAATGACTCGGATCGCCGGTGGGCTCCGGAAACCGAGCGCATAGATCGCGCCGCCATTTTGTTTCGTACCGGTCAAAAAACGCCCGCGAGTCAAATGCGCCCAAAGCGTACCCGCAAATACCCTGCTCGTCTTCAAGAACAAAACTCAGGTCCGGTTCATAAGCGAGATACGCTCCCACATAGATACGGCCCAAAGCATCCGGATCTTCCCGGTAAAAAGATTCGCCATCTGCGCCAAAGTTTCCAGTCTTCAGGCAAACGTAGTACGCTCCAGGTTCATCGCCGGGCCGCGCAGACCGAAAGTTGCAGTCGCTCATGTCGAACTAGAAGCCGTACCATGCCTGATCTAACCCGGACTGGTATGTTCCAGAAATTGCCTGGTTCACCGGTTCGATTCCAGAATTGAAATGGATATCACGCTGGGGATGCTAGGCATGACTCCGAAACGCGGCAAGAAACGAATCGTCTGCGGCGCATCGAATGAGGGCTGCAATTGCAAAGCATAAAGTAGTTGTCTCGTGGATCCTAAGCCGCGCTATGGTAATAACTTGCCTAATTAGCACTAGGTGTAAGACTCGCGATCGTTGAACTAACCGATCTTTTGCAGGCGGCTAGTCCGGACTTCCTAACGAGGTTGAATTGTGGGAATCTAGATCCGGATAGGTTGGAGCAGATCAATGGGACTCATCAATCGAAGCGAACTAGAATCGTTGGCGGCGGCGCTCGTCTCCCCTGGGAAAGGGATTCTTGCGGCGGACGAAAGTCCACCCGTTATTGAAAAGGAGTTTTCTGATGTGGGTATCGAATCAACCGAGGAGTCGCGACGCGGATATCGGGAGCTGTTGTTCACGATTCCAAACGTGCAACGGTTTATCAGCGGCATCATACTTAATGACGAAGCGATCCGACAGGGGATTCCAGATGGAACCTCGTTTACGCAGCGAATCCGGCGGGACGGAATGGTACCAGGAATCAGCGTTGATCGTGGGACTAGCCCTTTCGTTGGATGCCAAGTCGAGCGGGTGACCGAAGGATTGGGAGGTCTTGGCGATCGGTTGGCCGAGTATAAGAGTCTTGGTGCTCGATTCGCGAAATGGAGGGTTATTTTCTCAATTTCAGAGACGACACCGACCGGAACCTGCATCGATGCGAACGCTCATGCATTGGGCCGTTTTTCGGCTTTGTGCCAAGAATTGGGTTTATTGCCAATTGTTGAAGCGGAGGTGCTTATGATTGGAGTCCATTCATTGGAGCAATGCTGGACGGCAACTGGAGATGTGCTGAGGCGGATCTTTTATACTCTGTTTGACTATGGTGTCCGTCTTGAACAAATGCTGTTGCAGACCAACATGGTCACACCTGGGTTCGAGAATCCCGAACAGAAAAGTGTGGAAGAAGTGGCGAGATGGACGTTGTCGTGCATGAGGCGTGTCGTGCCCGTCGCGGTTCCTGGTATTTTGTTTCTTTCGGGCGGCCAAAGTCCCAGTTTGGCGACCAAGAGATTGAACGCGATCAATTTGATGGGGAAACATCCTTGGGATTTGAGTTTTTCCTTTGGTTGCGCGCTTCAAGTTCCGGCGTTGAATGCCTGGCGAGGCGATCCCGCCAAGTTGAGCGCGGGGCAACAGGCTCTCTATGAGCGCGCCAAATGCAATTGCGCCGCAAGATACGGAAAATACTCGCCGGATATGGAGCCGAAGAGCTGACCGCCTTCGTTGGTGAGAGCCAGTCGAAGTTTCAAAATCGGCATTTGGACAAGTTCCCCCGCACGGAGGGAGGTTTTATCTACGGGCCCCTTCCCATTCCGCAGCTTTTAGAAGTTGTCCAACGTAACGAAAACTCCAGAACACTGAATGTTCCGCGGAGTTAACGGGCCCGAGCGGCGATTGAACGATTCGTGCAAGCTCGTAAGCGTCGAGAATGAGTTTGGAGAACCCCCATCCGGTGGTGGTCGTGGCAAGCGCCCTCTCCAAGTCGTTAAAATCTCGAGGATAAAAGTTTGCACCTCCCGTCCCGATCTGCTTGACGAGAGGGCAAATCAACTCGCCTGCCGCTGACTTTTCTTCGGCGTTCAAGTCGGAGGATTGGATCAATGCGCGCAGAATAAAATGTGTGACGAGTTTTTCTTGCTTCTTCCGATTCCTTTCGCCATCGACTCCCCGGTGTCCGGGCGCGAAATCGAACGGATACCGTTTCTGCATTTGCATTGCAAACGAGAGAATTCGATGGCGAATTGCGTCCTGTGCCTCCGATCTCTCGATCTGATCAATTCCCCGGCCTGTCGGCTGGGGTTCTGGATGCGATGGCATAGGCGCTATTACACGTCGGCTGGCTGGTTGCGAGTGTGTGTTTTTAGCATGTGAAAAGCGGACGCTTGGGAATTCCCTGCGCAAGGAACGGAAAGAGATTGGCTGTGCAGCCCTGAGTCATAAATTCAAATAATTATCGAGATGCTCTTGTACTTTATTCCGGCGAACTCGATCGCGGATCGATCGTAATGAACCACCTGGAATTGGCAAGATATTGTGATGGCTCCCAGTTGTTTCGCGAACGTTCGAGTGGGCGGCGATTTCTGCGAATGGCGAGCAGCTAGTCCTAGAACAAGCGCATTAGAGTCTCGAAATCGCCAATCCGGAATTTTGTGAAAAAAATCT